>DATDLZ010000199.1:0-28517 GCA_036519055.1 Mycobacterium sp. | reverse complement strand
CAACGTGGTTGCAGCCCTACGTAATCGAAGCCTTCAACGACTTCGGAGCCGGTGACGTGCTGGGCGCTACTACGCCCACTGGCCTTTACGCGACGCAGGTCTATTCGCTGTCCGGAGATGGTTGGGCGAATTACGACGGTGGCGCCAACGATCTTGGTATGTACTCCGACCACCTCGAATATCTCGGGTTGACCCCACAAGAAATTGGGACTGCTTTGACCGCTGGGCCCACGTTGGATGGTGTGGGGCAGTACGCGACCGAATACTTCACCATCCAAGATTCGATGGTCAACAGCCTGGAAGCGTTGTGGACCCAGCTCCAGATTGCGGACAGCGTGCTCTTCTAAACCAGCAGAAGGCATCGGGCACTGCCGCTAGGCTGCCTCGCTGGGTGACACTCACGTCACCTCGTTCCGGCAGGAGGCAGTGATGGCAGGTCGGTTGGCGGGCAAGGTCGCCGTCGTCAGTGGCGGCGCCCGCGGCATGGGCGCATCGCATGTTCGGGCACTTGTCGACGAGGGCGCCAAGGTGGTCTTCGGTGACATCCTGGACGCCGAAGGTGAAGTGGTCGCCAAAGACGTTGGCAGCGCGACCCGTTACGTACACCTCGACGTCACCCAGCCCGACGACTGGGAGCGCGTCGTCTCCACGGCAGTCGAGGTGTTCGGCGGCGTCGACATCTTGGTCAACAACGCCGGCATCATCAACGTCGGCCTGATCGAGGAGTACGAACTCTCGGAGTGGCACCGCATTCTCGACATCAACCTGACCGGCGTCTTCCTCGGTATCCGGGCGGTCGTGGGGCCGATGAAGGCGGCCGGGCGCGGATCGATCATCAACATCTCGTCGATCGAAGGGCTGGCCGGCACCATCGCCTGTCACGGCTATACGGCCACCAAGTTCGCCGTGCGCGGGCTGACGAAATCCACTGCTCTGGAGCTGGGGCCCAGTGGAATTCGGGTCAACTCGATCCACCCGGGATTGATCAAGACACCGATGACCGAGTGGGTGCCCGACGACCTCTTCCAGACCGCACTGGGGCGTGCCGCCGAGCCGAGGGAAGTTTCCAGCCTCGTCATCTACCTGGCCAGCGACGAGTCCAGCTACTCGACGGGTTCGGAATTCGTCGTCGACGGCGGGTGCACAGCAGGCTTGGGTCACAAGGACTTCTCCGCGGTCGAGACTGAGCAGCAGCCCGAGTGGGTCACGTAGGACGCGACTGCTCCAAATAGGTGCTGACGCTCAGACAGTGCGTTTACAACAAGCACATGATCTTCGCCAAACCCGGCGTGGATCTGTCCGATCCGGCAAACTTCGCGTCGATCGGAATGACCGTCACGGGGATGCCCGCGCTGGCCGCGATCGCCGGCGTGGTCGCGGCACCTCCGGGGCTGATGACCTGCGCTGACCTGCCGCTGCGCGGATTCGCCGGCCGTTTCAAGCCCTATATGGGTGACCAATCGCGCGAGCGGGGTTCATCTGTAGGGCAATATTCACGGTGCGCACGGAGAGTGTGACAGCGACGTAACATTCCCGGAACCGATCGTCCTTAATGTCAGCCGCACAACGGACTGACAATTCCGATGCGATGCATCGTGGCGATGGGGACTCAATTGAGCGGCAACGCAGTACGGCTGGCGGCAATCACCAACGTCGAGGCGTATGTGCCTCCTGCTATCAGCTTCGATCCGGGCGAGACGCCGGGCCAGGTTTTCGGCTCCAGCGTCTTCACCAAGGCGGAGATGCAGGCACGGCTACCCAAAGCTGTATACAAGTCCATCGTGGCGACGATCGATAAGGGCGCCAAGCTGGACCCCGCGGTCGCCGACTCGGTCGCCGCCGCCATGAAGGACTGGGCGCTGGAGAAGGGCGCCACCCACTACGCCCACGTCTTCTATCCGATGACGGGCCTGACCGCCGAGAAGCACGACAGCTTCCTTGAGCCCGTCTCCGATGGGCAGACGCTGGCCGAGTTCGCCGGCAAGACACTCATCCAGGGTGAGCCCGACGCCTCCAGCTTCCCGTCCGGCGGTTTGCGCAGCACCTTCGAAGCGCGCGGCTACACCGGCTGGGATGTCACCAGCCCGGCCTACATCCTGGAAAACCCGAACGGCAACACGCTGTGTATCCCGACGGTGTTCGTCTCGATGACCGGTGAAGCGCTCGACTTCAAGACACCGCTGCTGCGCAGCCAGCAGGCCATGGGCGTGCACGCCGAGCGCGTCTTGAAGCTGTTCGGCCACAAGGACCTCAATCACGTCGTGTCATTCTGCGGCCCTGAGCAGGAGTACTTCCTGGTCGACCGGCACTTCTTCCTGGCGCGCCCGGACCTCATCAATGCCGGCCGCACCTTGTTTGGCACCAAGCCGCCGAAGGGCCAGGAGTTCGACGACCACTACTTCGGCGCGGTCCCGGAGCGTGTCCTCGGTTTCATGATGGACACCGAGCGCGAGCTGTTCAAACTCGGTATTCCCGCCAAGACCCGGCACAACGAGGTGGCTCCCGGCCAGTTCGAGCTGGCGCCGATGTTCGAGCGGGCCAACATCGCCTCCGACCACCAGCAGCTGACGATGACTGTCTTCAAGACGATCGCCAAAAAGCACGGCATGGAATGTCTGTTCCACGAGAAGCCGTTCGCCGGGGTCAACGGGTCCGGAAAGCACGTCAACTTCTCGATGGGCAACTCCGAGCTGGGCTCGCTGTTGGTTCCGGGCGACACCCCGCACGAGAATGCGCAGTTCCTGGTGTTCTGCGCGGCTGTTATCCGCGCCGTGCATAAGTTCGCCGGGCTGCTGCGGGTTTCGGTCGCGTCGGCCACCAACGACCACCGCCTCGGCGCCAACGAAGCACCGCCCGCGATCATCTCGATCTTCCTCGGCGAACAACTCGCCGACGTGTTCGAGCAGATCGCGAAGGGTGCCGCGACCTCGTCAAAAGGCAAGGGCACCATGATTATCGGGGTCGACACCCTGCCGCCGCTGCCCACCGATCCGGGTGACCGCAACCGCACCAGCCCGTTCGCGTTCACCGGCAACCGGTTCGAGTTCCGGGCGCCCGGTTCCGGGCAAACGGTTGCCGTGCCGTTGATCGTGCTCAACACGATCATGGCGGACTCGCTGGACTACATGGCCACCAAGCTGGAGAAGTCTGTCAAAGACGGTGAGGACTTCGACAAGGCCGTGCAGACGCTGCTTACCGAGATCATCACCGAACATGGCGACGTGGTGTACAACGGCGACGGCTACTCGGAGAAGTGGCAGATCGAGGCCGCCGAGCGCGGCTTGCCGAACCTCAAGACCACGCTGGACGCCGTGCCGGAGCTGGTCAAACCGGAAGCGGTTGAACTCTTCGAGAAATACGGTGTGTTCAGCGAGCGCGAGTTGCACAGCCGCTATGAGGTCCGCTTGGAGCAGTATGCGCTGACGATCGCCGTCGAGGCCAAGCTCGCGATGGAGATCGGCTCGACGATCATCCTGCCGTCCGCGATCCGTTACCAGACCGAGCTCGCCCAGAACGTCGCCGCATTGAAGGCCGCCGGCCTCGAGCCGAGCACCGCTGCACTGAAAGCGGTGTCCGCTCCGATCGTCGATCTGGAGGCGGGGTTGGCAACGCTGAAAGCCGCGCTGTCCGACCATTCGGCGGAGTCGGTGCTCGATGAGGCCAAGCATGCACAACACGACCTGCTGCCAGCGATGGACGCGATCCGGACCGCCGCCGATGCGCTGGAAGCCGTTGTGGCCGATGATCTGTGGCCGCTGCCCACCTACCAGGAGATGCTGTACATCCTCTAGAGCAACTCAGTGCAAGCCGAGCCGCTCCCGAACCGTGTCGGCCAGGAACCGCTTCGTCGACACCGGGTGGAAGTTGAGGGCGGCGTCGGTCAGTGCTTTGCGGGAGTCCGCACTCAGCTCGATATCGGCTGCAGCGACGTTGAATTCGAGCTGCTCGACACTGGATGCCCCAGGGATGGCAACGACGTTGGGCAGACTGATCAGCCAGGCCAGCGCCACCTGCGCGGGCTTGGCGTCGACGTCCTTGGCAACGTCGCGCAACGTCTGCAGCAGGGGCGCGATCCGGCGCAAGTTCTCGGTACCGAACAGTGAGTTGATCGCGCGAACGCCGCCGGGCCGATTGTCCACGCCGTACTTGCCGCCCAGAAGTCCTTGGGCCAGTGGGCTGTAGGCGATCACCACGCGGTTCTCCTGCTCGGCGAACGGGACCAGACCCTTGAGCGCCTGCGGGTGGGCAAGTGAGAAATCCACCTGGTTGCTGATGACCGGTCGCCCGAGTGCGGCATCGGCCTGCTTCCAACGAGACAGCGAGTAGTTCGATACGCCGGCGGCGCCGATGGCGCCGCTGTCGAGCAGGTCTCGCATGCCCGGCATGATCACCGAATCGGGGACGACCGGGTTGGGTTGGTGAACCTGGTAGAGCGGGATGCGCTCGAGCTGCAGCCGCCGCGCGCTGGCGCGCTCGCGCTGCTTCACCACCGCCGGAAACGGCGCGACCGGAAAGACCTTGCTGGCCACCGCAACCTGATCGCGCTCGTCGCCTAGTGCCTCGCCGAGGATTCGCTCGCTCTTCCCAAGCCCGTACACCTCGGCGGTGTCGAAGAAGTTGACGCCCAAAGCGCGTGCGCGATGGACGATATCGCGGGCGGCGCCGGCGGCGTAAGCATCGCCGTAGCCCCACTCGCGGGATCCGAACTGCCAAGTTCCCAGCCCGATCCGACTAACCCTGCCGATGCCGTCGACGTCCAGATACTTCATCTGGCTCACGGTACGGACCGAGACGGTCGGGCGCTCAGGTGATCGCACCGTGCAGTTCGAGCACCTCCATCACCTGGCGGCTCTGGACCACGTCTTCGCGTTCGCACAGCCGGCGCAGCTCGTTGACCACGGTTTGCAGGACGTCGAGGCGCTCCGATGCCTGGACCAGCGTGACGAGCCAGTTGTCGTAGTCACGCTCGTCGCAGCCAATCTCGGCAACGGCGAAAGATGTCATGCTCACTCCGATCACACTCCCGACCTAACGGTGCGCGTTGCGCGCAGGATCCTCCAATGTGAGCTGCGATTAGCCCGTTCAAAACGTGTCTAAACTCACAATTCGCCCACCGCCAACTATCCGGATGAAGGGTCTCACTCACCGGAATTGAAGACCGGGCTGACGTGGTATCGGCCGCGGTATGGAAGGCCGACCCGGCGGCCGATACGCTGTGGCTGCAACGGGGCGCGTTACAAGAAAGGGCGAATATGTCACGGACAGTGGTCGTTGGGGCGTCGAGTGGCCTCGGGCGTTGTATCGGAGTCGGTCTTGCCCAACGCGGCGGACAGATCGCGTTGCTGGCCCGGCGCCGCGCCCGCATTGACGCCGCGGCCGAGGAAGCAGGTTCAGGCGCCGTCGCCATCGAGTGCGATGTCACCGACGAGGCATCGTGTCGGTCGGCGTTCGATCAGGCGGCCGAAGCACTCGGAGGTATCGACAACCTCATCTACACGCCCGCGATCAGCCCGCTCGTTCGCATGGTCGACACCGGCGCCGACACGTGGCGGCGCATTTTCGACACCAACGTGATCGGCGCATCGTTGGCGACCGCGGCGGCGATTCCACATCTGACGGCCTCTGCGGGCAAAGCGGTCTACCTCTCCTCGGACGCCGGCAGCTTCGGGCCGCCGTGGCCCGGCCTCGGTGCATACGGGGTCAGCAAGGCCGCGCTGGAAAGACTCGTGGAAGCCTGGCGGGCTGAGCACCCGGACGTCGGCTTCACATCCCTCATCGTCGGCGAGTGCGCGGGCGGCGAGGGTGATGCGGCAACCGGGATGAACGCCGGCTGGGACATGGATCTGGCGATGAAGGCCTACCCGCTGTGGGTGTCGGGCGGTTGCATGCCCGGCAAGTTGATGCCCGTCGAAGATCTCATCGAGGTTGTGCAGACGATTCTGCAGACCAACGCCTCGACCTCGATGCCGGTGGTGGTTGCCCGAGGCGCGCCGGCCGCCCAGGTCGCCTTCCCCGACACGAATTAACCGCAGCCGCAATGGCGATCGTCACTGTCGCCGTCGCCGGGAGCAGGTGGGATTCCTGCCGCTGAACTGACTCCGTCCTCTACAGTTGCGCTGACGATCACAAGCGAAGGAGACGCGGATGGCGTGGTTCCTGGCCCTCCAGGGCCCATCCCACACCCCCCACCAGTCGTTAATTTACGAGCTTCAAGACGGGGTGGACACGGAGAAGATCGCCCAGGAGCTAGTCAGTTCCGCGACCCTGGACCGGGTTGTGCCCGTTCCCGCGGTGTTGTCGGCGAACAAGCGTCGGCACCAGAAGGTGACGATTTACATCCGGCCCGCCGCATGGGGTCTGTGGTCGTTCTACGAGCTGTCCGATGAGGATCGCCGTGAGATGGCGAAGAATAACCCGGTGGTGAACGCGCTGGCGCAGGCGGCGCAGCAGCGTGCGGCGACGCAGGGACGACACGCGCCCAGCGGGCCGATGACCGTCCAGGTCAATCCGTTGACCGGCCAGGTAGGACCCGCCAACTCCGGTTAGGCAACTAGGCGGTGTGTTGAGAATCGCCGGGATCGTCGTCGAACGACGCGGCCCCGAGCGTTGTCAGCATGTCGACCGCGGCTCGTTGCCAGGTAAACATTTCGGCGCGGCGCCGGGCAGCGGCGCGGCGATGCTCTTCGGGGCGGCTGACAATCGCGGTGACGGCCTCGGCGATCGCTGTCGGGTTGTTGTCGGCCAGTGCGCCGCTGTCCGCGGTGATGATCTCGCCCAAGGCAGACGTGCGGGAGACCACGGCCGGTGTTCCGCATGCCAGCGACTCCAACGCGGCCAGCCCGAAGGTTTCGTGCGGCCCCGGTGCGAGCGCGACATCGGCTGACGCCAGCAACTCGGCGACGCTGTGCCGATCGGAAATGAAACCGGTGAAATCGACTGGCAACCGAGCGGCCTGCCGTTGCAACCTGGCGCGCAGCGGGCCATCGCCGACCACGACCAGTCGCGCCTCAACGCCGGCATCGCACAACGCGGCAACCGCGTCGATGCTGCGATCGGCCCGTTTCTCCACCGACAACCGGCCGCAGTGCACCAGCAATATCTGGTTCGGTGTGGCCCAACGCTGACGGACGAGGGCCGAGCGACGCGACGGGTGGAAGGTGTCCAGGTCCACGCCGAGCGGAATGGTGACGGTGTTCGTCGCGCCGATGCGATCGAACTCTTCGCGGGCAAACCCGGTGGTGCACACCACGGTGTCGTAGTTGGCGGCGGTGCGCCGGTTGGCGAAGTCGGCGAACCTCCGCGCGGTGCGGCGCGGAAGTACTTGGGCCGCAAGGCGATCGAGGCGCTCATGAGAGATCATCACCGTCGTCGCACCGTGGTCGCGGCCCCAGCGGCCGAGCGATCGCAGCGTGAGCCGATCCGACACCTCGAGGGTGTCGGGTAGCAGGCTCTGCAGCAGCGTGCGGACCGGGCCCGGCAGCACGGCGCGGTATCCGCCAGTGAACGGAATAAGTCTGGCGGGCACCGTGATTCGCACGACCCCGGTGGACAATTCACTGTGCTCGGCATGGCGCCCCGGGACGATCAGAAACACCTCGTGGCCCGCGGCGCAGTATTCTGCACCCAGGCGGTCGACGGCGGTGCGAAGGCCGCCGGATCGAGGCCCGTAGAAGTTGGCGACCTGAACGACACGCATATAACCAGCAGAACGGGCGCTCGTGTGCGGTCAACGATCTAACACTGACGAGTAACTGAACAGGCCGTGAACACCACAGATCGCCGAGGGCGACCCGGCCTCAGACGACAGGTCGCAGGCGAAAGACCCTGATCTCGCGCGGTGCGCAGCTGGCCCGGTAGCGCTCATAACCGGCGTAGAAGTCGGTAGCCGTGGCCCATGCCGCGGCGCGGGCGTCGCCACTGAGCAGCTCGGCTCGGTATTGCGCCGTCGGAGCCATGAATTCGACCGCGCATTCGGGATGCGCCAGCAGGTTGGCGGTCCAGGCCGGATGCTTTGGACGCCCGTAATTGGACCCGATCGCGAGCAGCCCGTCGGAGTCGTCGATCAATGTCAGCGGCTGCGTGCGCTGCAACCCCGACTTCGCACCCGTCGTCGTGACCAGCCCCACCCTGCCGATTCCGATCGAGCTCAGCCGGCCGTTTGTCGGGGGAATCAGCACCTTGTCGATCCGCGGCGCCAGGTGGAGCAGGAACTGATAGCCGAGCGGGCTCATCAGGGCGCGCTCCATCAGCGACTCATGGATGCGCAATCGTCGACCACGGAGCGGGCTTTCCCGCCGAAGGGGCACGGCACGACGGTACTCACTTCAAGGCTCCGGCACATGGGTATTCCGCAAACCATCTCTGCTCTATTTGGAATCACTGAGCGGAGCCTAAAATTGCTCTAATGTCCTGGTATTACTCGTCGCAGCGCGCGGTAGGGTTGTGGTCGGGGGCTCGGTCCGGCAACGCCGTGGTGTTATCGCGCCGCGCCCAGGTCGGGGTTACGACGGGAATGGGAAACACGCAGATGCGCCATTTCGCGGCCACGCTTGTCGGGTTCGGCGTCGGGATGCTCGTCGCGGGGTGCGGCGGCAGCAATCAAGCCGGTACGAACTCCACGACGACCGTCACGTCGCTGATCCCGCGGCCTGTTGTCGAGCGTGAACTCGAATCGCTGTTGCTCACCCCTGCCCAGATCAATCCGTTGATGGGCGCGACCGAATTGACGGTGATCAGAAAGCACGACGCGATGTCTGACGACAGCGCCACCATGAAGCCGATCGAGTGCCTGGCCATCGACGGTTCCGCGCAGGCACCGGTCTACGCCAACAGCGGTTTCACCGCAGTGCGTGACCAGGCGCTCAACGACGGCAATAACTTCACCCACTACGCCGAGCAAGCAGTGGTGCTGTTTCCCACCACCAAACAAGCCCACGTCTTCTTCATCTCCTCGAGTCTTCGATGGCCGGCCTGCCATCAGTACACCCACACCCAATCCAGAACGCAGTGGACCGTGGCGCCGATATCTGATGCCAACGGCGCATTGAGCACGATTTCGACGCAGCAAGAAGCAAAAACCGGCGGGTGGGCCTGCGGCCGCGCATTAGCCGTCAAGAACAATGTCATCGTCGACGTCAACACCTGCAGCGCTAATCCTGCGAGCTCCGCGGTCGATATCGCTAATCAGATTGTCGCGAAAGTTGCTACCCGATAGGGGATCTAGCTAGTCCGGGCCCGAAGGTCCCAACAGCCGCGCCTCCTCGAGATCCATCGAGGCCTGCAACTCGAGCAGGACGATGTCGTCGATGCGACGCTGGTCGCGAAGCTCGGTGATCGCGCGGCGCTTGTGTTCGAGCACGCCAAGGCGCACCTGGCGAATCAGATCGCTGCGTTCTTCCGCGTCGTTGCGAGTGGAGTTGTCGTCGCTGGCCTTCACCAGCGCAGCGTGTTTCTTGTACTCCGAGTGCAGCCGGTTCTGCAGGTCCTCGTCGATGCCGACTTCGGCGGCGACCAACGGCAGCGCGTCGAGGGCGGCCTGGGCACCGTGGCAGCGCGCAAGACGCAATTCATCGGCGTGAGACTCGTCTTCGGGAATGCGGGCCCAGCGGACGACGGCGGGAAGGGTGCTGCCCTGGACAAGCACGGTCGTCAGGATGACAAACGACACGACGAAGATGATCAGGTTGCGATCCGGGAAGGGCGCGCCGCTGTGAGTGGTCAGCGGGACCGCCAACGCGGCGGCGAGTGAGACGGCTCCGCGGAATCCGGCCCAGTTGGACACCATCCGTACACGCCAGGCGATCCGCCGTTCGCGTTGCGATTCACGCCGATCCACGGTGCGGACCAGCACCGTCGTGGCCTCTCCCCAGACGATCCGAGTCACGACAACCACGAGGGTGACGGCGACCGCCATGACGAGGGCGTGCTGAACACCGCCGTCGACCCGGGAGACTCCCCGCACCGCGCTGGGCAGCTGGACGCCGACGAAAACCCACAGCGCGCCGTTGACGAGAAACGTTGCAATGTCCCAGAACGCGAACGTCACCAGACGGGACCGAGCCCGGATCACCCGCGGCGAAGCGTAGGCGAGCATGAGCGCGGACACCAGGACCGCGACGACACCGCTGCAGCCAACCGAATTGGCGAGCAGGAACGCGGCGAACGGCGTCAGCAGGCTGAGCGCAGCTTCTTCTTGCGGCGCGTCGAGCCGCGTCCGGGTGAGCGTCACGACACCGCCGATCAGCAGGCCAGCCGCGATGCCGCCGAGGTAGGACACGACGAATCGGACGGTCAAATCGATCGGGCCGACGGGCGCGCCGCCCATCGCGACCGACACGGCCACACCAAACAGGACGAGCGCGGTCCCGTCGTTGATGATGCTCTCCGCTTTCAACACGGTGAGGGTGCGGCGCGGCAGTTGCTTCGCCAGACCGGCGACGGCGGCGGCGTCAGTCGGGGAGAGCACGGCGCCAAGCACCGAGGCGGCGTGTGATTCCATCCCGAATGCCCGCGCCGTCCACGACACCGCTATCGCGCAGGCGACCACCAAGCCGACACTGAGCAGAACGATGACGCGCAGGTTCGCGCGGATCTCGCGAAAGCTGGTGTTCAGGCTCTCCCAGTAGAGAATTGGCGGCAAGAACAGCAACAGCACGATTTCGCCGTCGAGTTGGACGTGGCCGAACCGCGGGACCAAACCCAGCAGTGCACCGAGCCCGATGAGCAGAACCGGCGGGCCGACGCGGTAGCGCCGGCCCAGCACTGTGCCGACGATGACGATGGCGAACAGCGCAACGATGACGACAAGCCCGAACACCTGCACATCATGCTGTACGAAGGGGGAAACTTTCATCTTGGCGGCGTCCGGGCGCCGAGCGCCCGTTCACGGCCGGACGGGAATTCGGAGGTCGTCGAGCAGCCAGCGCACCCGGGTTTCGATCTCATCGCGGATCAATCGCACCGCGGGCAGATCTTTGCCGGACGGGTCGTCAAGTTCCCAATCTTCGTACCGACGGCCAGGCACCTGCGGTCCCGCCTCTCCACAACCCATGGTGACGATCACGTCGGCCGCTCGGATGATCTCGCCCGTCCAGGGCTTCGGGTATTCGCCGGAGATGTCGATGCCACGCTCGGCCATGACGGCGATCGCGGCGGGATTGATCGCACCCTGCGGTTCGGACCCGCCCGACCACACCACGGCCCCGCCGCCGGCGAAGTGGTTGAAAAATCCCATGGCCATTTGAGATCGCCCTGCGTTGTGGTTACACAGAAACAACACGACCAACATTTCGTCACCCGATTTGCGGTTGATTTTCGCCCGGGCCTGCAATTGCTGTCGCGCGAAACGTTCGGCCAGCAGTGGCAGGAAATCCCGAACCGTCGCCTGGGCGGCCAGCTTGTCGTACGACGCGTACATCAACCGTCGGACGGTCTCCGCATCGAAGGTGTCGGAAAACTCGCTCTGCAGTTGCGCCACACCACTTTCGAGCGCCCGCTGCACGTCGAGGGACAGCGCGACATGCAGTTCAGGCCCGGTGGCCGCGTCGAATGACATCGGGAGTCAGCGCGGCGGCGTCCACGCGATCGGCAGCGTTTTGATGCCGTGGATGAACGGCGACAGCAATCTGGCGGGCTCGCCGGTCGCGACGACATCGGGTATTTCGCGGTGCAGTTCTTCGAACATGACCCTGATTTCGCGGCGGGCCAGGTTGGCGCCGAGGCAGAAGTGCGCGCCGCCCCCGCCGAAGCCGACATGCGGGTTGGGATCACGGGTCACGTCGAACATCCACGGGTTGGCGAACTTCGACTCGTCGCGATTGGCCGAGCAGTACCACAGCGTGGCCTTGTCGCCGGCCGCCAGCTTCGTTCCATGCATCTCGAAGTCACGGGTGAGGGTGCGGCGCATGTAGACCACCGGTGAGGCCCAGCGCACGATCTCTTCGACGGCCGAGTGCGACAGGGCATCGAAGTCCGACCACCACGTCTGCCGCTGCTCGGGGTAACGGGTCAATGCGAGCAGCCCGTGGCTGATCGCATTGCGCGTGGTCTCGTTACCGGCCACGGCCAGCAGGATGAAGAACGACCCGACCTCGGCCGATGTCAGCCGCTCACCGTCGACCTCTGCCTCCACCAGGCTCGTCGTCAGATCGTCGTGGTGATTGACGCGGCGATCCTCGGCCAGCGCGCTGGCGTAGGCGCCGATCTCCATCGAAACCTGAACGAAGTCATCGAATTCCGTTGTCAGATCGGGATCGCCGAATCCGAGGATGACGTTGGTCCAGTGGAATATCTTTTGATGGTCTTCCTCGGGGATGCCCATCATGTCGCAGATGACCTGCAACGGCAGCGGGCCGGCCAGCTCGCTGACCGCCTCGGCTGTTCCGTCGGGATGTTTGGCGACCATGTCCGCGACCAGTCGGCGGGCGCGATCGCGGACCGAAGTCTCGATGCGCGCCACCACTTTTGGGGTGAACGCTCGGCTAACGATGGATCGCAGCCGTTGGTGCCGCGGGTCGTCGAGCACGATCATCGAGCCGAAGTATTCAGAGACCTCCGGTGTCTGGTCGTTGATGGTGATGTTAGGGCTGGAGCTGAAGATCTCGGGGTGACGGCTGGCGTAGAACACGTCGTCGAGTCCGGTGAGTGCCCAATGCCCGCCGCCTTTGGCGAAGCCCTCTTGAACGGGCTCCCCCCAGAACGAGATCGGCGCCTCGCGCCGAAGCGTGGCGAACGCCCCGTCGCGCTGATCGTCGTCGAGCGCCCAGAAGTCCCATGCGCCGAGATCGATGTCGGCGAGCGCAATGTCGGGCGGCGCAGTGCCGTTCGTCCGGGTCGCAATGCCCATGTCGTCCGTCCTCGTCGTTGAGCGGGCTGTAGGCGCGAGCCTAAACCGGTCGCGGCCGATCGGGCTACTACGCTTGGCGTAGTACGTCATACGTACTAAACTCTTCGGCATGGCACGCGGTTCCCGCCCGGCTCGGAGGCAGGGCAGACGAAACGATCCGGGAGTGCTGATCATGACCAGCCTCGCGTCGGGCGCCAAGCACGGGTATGCGCTGGCCCGTGATATCGAGCGGTTCGCCGGCGTGACACTCGGCCCGGGAACCTTGTACGGGGCGATCACGGCACTGGAAGACAACGGCCTGATCGAACCGACGGGCCACGACGAGCGACGGCGCCCCTATCAGTTGACCGCCGCGGGACGGGCCGAACTGACCACAGCGGTACGCAGCCTCGGCGCGATCGCGGCCGAAGGGGCTCGTCGCCTTGGGATTGCGCTGCACCTACCCGGCCCTGGCTGGGCGCAGTGAATCCCCGCGACGCCCGGCGCGTCCTTCGGTGGTACCCGGCGGCCTGGCGCCGCCGCTACGGCGAGGAGTTGATCGCGATGCTCGATGACACCCACGGTGATGACGAACTTCCGCGGCCCACCCGGATGTCATTGATCCGATCCGGCTTGATCGAACGAGTTCGCTTGTTGCGCAAGTTCTCCGGTACGTACGTTGGATACAGCATCGCGTGCGCGTTGGTGTGGGCAGTCCTCCTGGCGGCGGTGTGGACCCAAGCCGGCGACGGCACCCGCCATACCTTTGCGGTGTTCTTCGGCGGGTGGGCCATCGGCTGGCTGTCGGCGAGCATCGGACGCGTCGTCTACCCGCCGCCGAAATCCCGCAGGCCGGTCTGACTCCGGTCTGCGACGTGCTCAGTGCGAGCAGACGGTGCGGGCAGGCGCCCCGTTCGCGGTCGCTTGGCTGACCACCTTGCCGTCGATCAGGATCGTGCATGTGATCGAGCCGGGGCTCTGCGCGCTGAGCACGTACACCTTGGTGTCGAGGACGTTGAACTGCGTCGTCCACGGCAGGGGCACGTGCGCCTGCTGCCGCTGGGCGTCGTTGTCCATCTCATAGGAGATGTAGTCGGCGACTGGGGCGCTCCCACTCAACTGATAGGTCACCTGGGTCAGCGGGCCGGCGTGTGCCGCTCCGCCCAGCCCTATCGTGGCCGCGAACACCGTGAGGGCCGCAACAAAGATCGACTTCGTGGTCATGGTCATACATCGTGTCCCTGCTGCCAGTTGCATGGGTCGGTTTTCGGGGCTTTTCTTTTCAAGACCAAGTTCCATGTGCCGCAATTGAACCGATGCCTAAGAATGATCGTGGCAGGCAGTGAGAACCGCAGGCGACTGACAAGGAGCTGATCTATGGCCGAGCCATCCGAGCCATCCGAGCCGCCCGGACGTTGGTCCACCGCGCGCCCGGGCCGCCGTGACGTGCTGCGCGGCGCCGCCGCGGTGGGCGCCTTTCTCGGGGTGGACCTGGCTGCGTTCCTGACCGCGAACAACTGGCTCGGCCCGGCGCGGCTGACGCCGGGTCGCTTCCTCAACGGATTCAACAAGGCTTTCGGCCGCCACCACGGCTACCGCACCAACCACGCTAAAGGCGTATCCGTCGCCGGCTGGTTCGACAGCAACGGCAACGGTCGAGAGTTATCGACAGCGGTGGTGTTCGCGTCGGGTCGCACGCCGGTGATCGGTCGATTCTCGGCGGCCGGCGGCAACCCGCATACCGCTGACGCGGCCGCGGCGGGGCGCGGGCTCGGCCTGGCTTTCGGATTCCCGGGCAGCCAACAGTGGCGAACGGCGATGCTCAACCTTCCCGTCTTCCCCGATAATTCGCCGCAGGCCGTCTACGACCGGCTGGCCGCCACGGTCCCGGTTCCGGGTACCGGAAAACCCGACCCGAGCGCGATGACGCGGTTCCTCGCCGCCCACCCGCCATCGGCGCGCGCCTTGACGATCCTCAAGCAACACCCGCCGACGCCCGGTTTTGCCGACAGCACCTTCCGTGGGTTGAACGCCTTCTACTTCGTCAACGAATCGGGTGTGCGAACGCCGGTGCGGTGGTCGCTGACGCCGCTGCAGCAGGCGCTGCCGCCGTCGTCGGGGCCCAGCGCGCTGTTCGATCCGCTCGTCGCGCAGCTGCGGGGCGGCCCACTGCGCTGGCGTTTGATGCTGACGGTCGGCACGCCATCGGATCCGACACACGACGCGACCCTGCTGTGGCCTGCCGACCGTCGCACCGTCGACGCCGGGTTGCTCACGCTCGACTCGGTGGCAACGGAGTCGAAAGGCAATGCGCGCGACATCAACTTCGATCCGATGGTGCTGCCGCCGGGCATCGAGCCGTCCGACGACCCGCTGCTGAGTGCACGGTCGGCGGTGTACGCCGCGTCCTACCGGCGCCGCACAGGGGAGAACACGCTATGACTGAGCCGAGTCGGTTCACGTGGCTGAGCAGGCTATTGCACTGGCTGACCGCCGCTTTGGTGTTCGCCGCGCTGTTCATCGGCTTCGTCATGGTCAACTCGGTCGGCAGCTACGCGGCGCTGGTCGCGCTGCACAAGACGCTGGGCGTGACCATCCTGATCGTCGTGTTGGTGCGGGTGGTCAACCGGCTGACGCACCGCCCGCCGCCGTTGCCGGCAGGCGTCGGCGCGCTGGAACGCAAGGTCGTGTGGTTGTCCGAGTTGTCGCTGTATGCGTTGTTGCTGGCCCAGCCGCTGCTGGGTTGGGCCATGGTCTCGGCGGCCGGGGGACCGGTGGTGGTGTTCGGCTCGCTTCGGCTCCCGCGCATCGCACCGTTCGATGCGCAGCTGTTTTGGGTTCTGCGCCAAGCTCATTCGGTTGTTGCCTATGCGCTGATGGCCGCGATCGCGGCGCACATCTCGGCGGTGCTGCTGCACACTTTGACGTTGCGCGATCGGTTGATCGAGCGAATGACTTTCCGGTTTCGATCGAAGGCTGACCGCAGCCGCCTAGGGTGAGGCGGGGGTTTGTCGATCGGAAGGTGGCGCATGGCTAAACGGGTTGTGGTGTGGGGTACCGGCTTCGTCGGCAGGATGGTGATTGCCGAGATCGTCAAACATCCGGAATTCGAACTGGTCGGCGTCGGGGTGAGCAACCCCCAGAAGGTCGGCCGCGATGTCGGCGAAATCTGCGGGCTGTCCGGGCCGATCGGCGTCGCCGCCACCGACGACATCGACGCGCTGATCGCGCTGCAGCCCGACGCCCTGGTGCACTACGGCCCGACCGCCGCGCACGCCGACGCCAACATCGCCTTGATGACGCGCTTTCTGCGCGCGGGCATCGACGTGTGTTCGACCGCGATGACGCCGTGGGTGTGGCCGACGATGCACCTCAACCCGCCGAACTGGATTCAGCCGATCACCGAGGCGTGCGAGCTGGGCGAGTCGTCGTGTTTCACCACCGGCATCGACCCCGGATTCGCCAACGACCTGTTCCCGATGACGCTGATGGGCCTGTGTTCAGAGGTGCGCACAGTGAGGGCATCGGAGTTGCTGGACTACACCAACTACGAGGGCGATTACGAGGTCGAGATGGGCATCGGCCGCGAGCCCGAGTTCCGGCCCATGCTGGAGAACCGAGACGTGCTGGTCTTCGCGTGGGGCGCCACCGTCCCGATGATCGCGCACGCCGCCGGCATCATGCTCGACGAGATCACCACGACGTGGGACAAGTGGGTGACCCCTGACGAGCGCAAGACGGCCAAGGGCATCATCCCGGCCGGACATGTCGCCGCGGTCCGCTTCACCATCAACGGTGTGTATCAGGGCCAGACCCGCATCCAGCTCGAGCACGTCAACCGTATCGGCCTGGACGCGGCCCCGGACTGGCCGGCTGGCACCAAGGACGACGTCTACCGCGTCGACATCGAAGGCACCCCGAGCATCTCGCAGGAGACCGCATTCCGGTTCACCGATGGATCAGGACGCGACGCCGCCGCGGCCGGTTGCCTGGCCACCGGATTGCGGGCGCTCAACGCGGTCCCGGCCGTCAACGACCTGCCGCCGGGCTGGGTCACGCCGCTGGACCTGCCGCTGATCGCGGGAGTCGGCACGATTCGCTGAAGCCGAGGCCGGTGACGGTGGCTGCCGGGCAGCGGCGGCACGGGCGATAAGTTGGTGGCCGATGCGCGGGATGAGACGAGATGGCTGACGGAGCAGAATCGGCGTTAGGCCTATCGATCGGGGCCACCAACCTGGCGGCGGTCACCGCCGATCGGGCGGTGACCCGCAAGCCGGTGCTGACGCTGTATGACCAGCGCTCACCCGAAGTGGGAGTGCCCGCGGAGAACCCGAACCTCAACGAGCCCGGGTTGGTGATCACCGACTTCGTCGACCGCGCCGGAGATCCGACCGGCATCGCGGCCACCGACAGCAGCACGCATCGCAGCGAGACTTTGGTCGCCGATGCGCTGCGGGCCCTGGCGTACACCGCCACCGACGGGCGGCCACTGCCGGATGCGGTCGCCGTCACCCATCCCGCGCACTGGGAGGCGGCAGCGGTGGACTCCGTGGGGGTCGCCCTGAGCCGGGTGTCGGAATGGTCGCGCGGCCGTTTGGCTCTGCTACCCGATTCCACGGCAGCACTTTTCGCCCTGCGGCTGAACCCGGGCCTGCCGAACAGCGGGACCGTTGCTGTATGCGACTTCGGCGGGTCCGGAGCCACTGTCAGCCTGGTCGACGCCGCGAACGGCTATCAGGCCATCGTCCCGGCCGTGCGAACGGAAGACTTCTCCGGCGACCGGATCGATCAGGCGGTACTCACCCACGTCGTCGGCGATGTGTCGTCGGCGGGTTCGTTCGACTCGTCGGCAACGTCGGCGATCGGCTCGCTGCAGAGTCTGCGGATCGCCTGCCGGTACGCCAAAGAACGGCTCTCCTCGACGATGGAGACCGAGTTGACCGTCGACGTGCCCGGCTATCGTGGCGATATCCGGCTGTCCCGCGCCGAGCTCGAGGATGCGATCCGTCAGCCGCTGCACGGCTTCATCGACTTCCTGCACGAAGTGCTGGAGCGCAATGGAATTCGCCCGATTGACTTGGCGGCGATTGCGTCGGTGGGCGGTGGCGCCAGTATCCCCTTGGTCACCAGAACGTTGTCGGAGCAGTCGGGTGCACTCGTAGTCACAGCACCACGCCCACACCTGACGGCCGCGGTGGGCGCGGCGCTGCGGGCTGCCCGCGGACCGGGTGACATCGAGACGGCGCTGGCGCCGACCGCGGCGGGATCGGCGCTCGATGCGATGACGCTTGCCGACATCCCACGTGCGCCCGCCTCGGCCCCGGCGTTGGCCTGGTCGGAGGCCGATGACGATTCCGGAATCATGCCGATTCGTCCTGGTGAATACGACGACGAGCCGGCAAGCGGCGCCGTTGCGCCGTTACGTGCACGACCGCGCCGAGACCTCGCGCCCGAACCGGTCGTCACCGGGGCGAGCGGGGACGCCTGGTACCGCCGACCCTTGGTGGTGGCGATCGGCACCGCGCTGGCGGTGCTCGCCATCGTGGCGGGAGTCCTGATGGTCATTCGGCACACGTCTACCAATGCGCCGACGCCAAGCGTGAGCACGACACCGGCGCCGGCGACGTCAGGCGACACCCAAGCTCCCAGCAGCAACCCGCCGTCGTCAACCGCGCCCGATACCAGCACGGCTCCGTCGACGACCACAACCGAAGCTCCGTCGACCACGACCACCACGACGCAGCCGGCCACGACCACCACGGAGGATCCCCGGCGGCCCGATCGTCCGCGGTTCCCGCGGGAACCCGGCGGCCGGTTCTTCCCGGGGCCCGGTGGCCGCTAGTCCGCGTCTTCCTTTTTCTGCTGCTCGTCCTTGCCGAACTTCGGATTGCCGTCATCGTCCAGCCACTCGTTGATCGCGACGCCGGTAATGGTGTTGTCGGTGCCAGGCAGGGACACCGTCGGTCGTTCATCGTCGTAGGTGGCCTGCATGCGCTTGACCGCTTCTTTGCCCTCTTCGCTCAGTTCAGGCGTCTCGGTTTGGCCCTTTTCGTCGGCACTCATTAGGTCTCCGTCCTCGTTGCGCCCTTCACGAGGCGCTTTACGAGGGCTACCCGTTGCCGAAGTGCCCAAACAGCGCGGCGGCGCGGTCTGAGTCAGTTCGGCTCGGGATAGCTGGTCGCAGTGAGCTGCTCGGAGATGTCCCACAGTCGCCGGCTGGCAGCATCGTCTCGGGCGCGCGCAGGCACCTTGGCGGCAGTCACACCGCCGCCGGCCGCCTCGTAGATGCCGCGTGGCCCGTAGTAGCCCCCGCCCTCGGCCTGCGGGGAGGTTGCCGCAAAAAGGGCGGGAAGGATTCCTTCGTCGATCTCCTGCCACAGAAACGGCGCCAGCCGCCACGACGTTGTGTAGAGCCGCTCCATCAACGACGGTTTCGTGCGCCCGTGCGACGGTCCGCTGATCTGCAGGTTGGTTTTGGTCAGACCGGGGTGAGCGGCGGTAGACACGATGCCCCAGCCGGCGTCGCGGCTGCGGCGATCCAGCTCGCGGGCGAACATCAGCACGGCCAGCTTCGATTGCCCGTAGGACTGCATCGCCGAATAGGACTTGTCGAACTGCAGATCGTCAAAGTGGATACGGCCGCTTTGACGGGCCGCGAGGCTGCTCAGCGAGACGACCCGCGCGCCGTGGGCGGCCCGCAGCAACGGCAACAGATGCGCTGTAAGTGCGAAGTGGCCGAGATGATTGCTGCCGAACTGCAATTCGAATCCGTCGGCGGTGGTGTCGCGTTTCGGCGGCGTCATCACGCCGGCATTGTTGATCAGAATGTCGATCGGCCGGCCCTCGGCGTTGAGTTGCTCACCGAGTGCGCCGACGCTGGCCAGCGACGCGAGGTCGAGCGGTTTGATGGTCAGGCGGGCGTCGGGGACTCCTCCGCGAATCTCTTCGATCGCGGCCTCGCCTTTGGCGCGATTACGGATCGCCATGACCACGTCGGCGCCCGCCGCCGACAGCCGACGCGCCAGTCCGAACCCCAGCCCGCTGTTGGATCCGGTGACGACGGCCAGCTTTCCCGTCAGATCGGGCACATTCGCGACTAGATCGGCGGCCATGAATTCCACTCCTTTTCGGGTACGGGCTCTGTCCCAGTGTGCTCTCGCGGTAGCCGAGACAAACCCGAATGCCCTTCTGATAGGCGCCGTCCGTTTAGCCGGTACCGCTTCACGCGCTCTGACACACTGCGTGAATGAGTAGCAGACGGGGTGCGAAGATTTCGCTGGCGGCCGCCATCATCCTAATGGTCGGATCGATCATCGCCTTCGTCCTCACCCTGGTGCTCGGTGCCTTCGTCTTTGACAAGTACAACGCCTACGGCGAAGTGCCGATCCCGGGTACGGCCAAGCTGCATCTGCCCGCCGGGCACGTCACGGTCAACTTCCACACGGTGACCGTCGGCAATTCCTCCGGCGGCGGGCTGCCGGTGCCACGGCTCGGACTGGACATCGATCCGCCCGCCGGCGTTCCCAATCCGAAGGTCACCGAAAGTGACGGCACCTCAACGTCGGTCAACAACGACATCCACCGCCGGGTATGGATAGCTGATATATCCACCGAGGGTGACTACGTGATCACCACCGAAGGGCAGGTCAACGGATTCATCGATCCCCGCTTGGCGTTCGGCCACGACAGCGGCAGCTCCTTTGGTCCGTGGGTGGGAATCTCCGCCGGCCTGTTCTTCATCGGGCTGGTCAGCACGATACTGGCCTCGGTACGGCTGACCCGGACCAAACGGGAGGAGCCGATCGCGTGGCAGGTGGCGACCCTGCCGCCAGTGACGCACACCGATGCACCCGTTGAGATTCCCTCCGACCAGGGCGTCAAGATCGAGCAGCTTAAAACGCTTGCAGCGCTGCGGGATTCCGGAGCGCTGACGGAGGAGGAGTTCAAGGCCGAGAAACGCAAGGTGCTCGACGGCGACTAGTGGCCGCGGGCCACCCATTCGTCGTAGTGCACGATTTCGTCGCCGATGTTGGTGGTGTCGCCGTGGCCGGTGTAGACGACGGTGTCGGCGGGAAGGGTGCCGAGTCGGCCCGAGATCGACTGCAGGATCGTGGGGAAGTCCGAGAAGGATCGCCCGGTGGCACCCGGTCCACCGGAGAACAGGGTGTCGCCGCTGAAGACGGCGCCCAGTTCCGGGGCGTGCCAGCACACCGACCCGGGGGAGTGCCCTGGGGTGTGCAACGCCCGCAGCTCGGTGCCGGCAACAGTGATCGTCTCATCGTCTGACACCGCGCGAAAGTTCTTGTCCGGGTGTGTCATTCGCCAGAGCACATCGTCGGCAGGATGCAGGAGCACTGGCGCGTCGAGTGCTTCACCGAGCTCGGGAGCCACGGTCACGTGGTCGTTGTGGCCGTGGGTGCAGACCACTGCTACCACGTTGCGCCCGTTGACAGCCGCCACGATCGGTGCCGCGGTGTGTGCGGCGTCAAAGACCACGACGTCGGAATCGTCGCCAACGAGCCAGATGTTGTTGTCGACTTCCCAACTGCCGCCGTCGAGTTCGAAGGTGCCGTGGGTGACGATGCGCTCGATATTGCCCATCACAGCATCACCACCGAACGCAGCACCTTGCCATCGTGCATCTTGTGGAACGCCTCCTCGATGTCGTCAAGGCCGATGCGTTCAGACACGAACTTCTCCAGCGGCAACCGGCCCTGCAGGTAGAGGTCGATCAGGCTGGGGAAGTCGCGTTCGGGCAGGCAGTCGCCATACCAGGACGATTTCAGCGCACCGCCGTGCGAGAAGAAGTCGACCAGCGGCATGTCGAGACGCATGTCCGGTGTCGGAACACCCACCAGCACAACGGTTCCGGCGAGGTCGCGAGCGTAGAAGGCCTGCTTCCAGGTCTCCGGTCGCCCCACCGCGTCGATGACCACGTTGGCGCCGAAGCCGTCGGTGAGGTCCTGAACGGTTTTGACGACATCCAGGTCGCGGGCGTTGATGGTGTGGGTGGCGCCGAATTTGCGGGCCCAGTCCAGTTTGGCGTTGTCGGTGTCGATCGCGATGATCCGTTTGGCGCCGACCAGCGCCGCCCCGGCGATCGCCGCGTCGCCGACGCCGCCGCAGCCGATCACGGCCACGGTGTCGTCGCGGGTGACCGCGCCGGTATTGATCGCCGCGCCGATGCCGGCCATCAACCCGCAGCCCAGCAGGCCGGCCACGGCCGGGTCGGCGGCGGGGTTGACCTTGGTGCACTGGCCGGCAGCCACCAGTGTCTTGTCGGCGAACGCGCCGATCCCGAGCGCCGGTGTCAGTTCGGTGCCGTCGGTGAGTGTCATCTTCTGCTCGGCATTGAACGTGTCGAAGCACAGCTGCGGCCGCCCGCGTTTGCAGGCCCGGCACTGCCCACACACCGCGCGCCAGTTCAGGATCACGAAATCGCCTGGCTCAACAGCCGTTACGCCTGCGCCGACGGATTCGACGGTGCCCGCGGCCTCATGGCCGAGCAGGAACGGGTACTCGTCGTTGATGCCGCCCTCGCGGTAGGTCAGATCGGTGTGGCAGACCCCGCATGCAGTGATGTCGACGACGACCTCGCCCGGGCCGGGATCGGGGATGACGATGTCGACCAGTTCGACGGGTTCGCCCTTTTTCCGTGAAATCACGCCGCGCACTGTCTGGCTCATGGGTTTCAACCTAGCGCTTGGTCGGTAGGCTGCTGCGCGATGGCCGCACTCCCAGTACTCCGAGCACTCGACGACTGGCCGGTGCCGACCGTGGCCGCCGCGGTGGTCGGACCCTCCGGAGTGCTGGCCAGCCACGGCGACACCGAACGGCAGTTCGCCTTGGCGTCGGTGACCAAGCCGTTGGTGGCACGTGCCGTGCAGATCGCGATCGAAGAAGGCGCGGTGGACCTGGATACCGCGGCCGGCCCGCCCGGATCGACCGTCCGGCATCTGCTGGCCCATGCTTCGGGCCTGGCGATGCTCACCGGGCAAACCTTGGCCAGACCCGGCACCCGCCGGATGTATTCCAATTACGGCTTCGCGGTGCTTGCCGAGACTGTGCAGGAGGCGTCCGGCATTGAATTCGGCCGCTACCTCAGCGAGGCGGTGCTGGAACCGCTGGGTATGACCGCCACCCGCTTAGACGGCGGCGCGCAAACTGCCGGTTACGGCGCGACGTCCACGGTCGCCGATCTGGCGGCCTTCGCCGGTGACCTGCTGTGCCCGATGACGGTGTCGGCCGAGATGCATGCCGAGGCGACGACCGTGCAGTTTCCCGGCCTGGACGGCGTGTTGCCCGGCTACGGGGTCCAGCGGCCCAACGATTGGGGGCTGGGTTTTGAGATCAAGGACTCGAAATCACCGCACTGGACCGGTGCGCGCAACTCGCCGGGCAGCTACGGCCATTTCGGCCAGGCAGGCACTCTGATCTGGGCAGATCCGCGCGCGAAGCTGGCGCTGGTGGTGCTTACCGACCGGGATTTCGGCGATTGGGCGCTGCCGCTGTGGCCGGCCATCTCGGACGGCGTGCTTGCCGCGTATAACTCGGACTAGCGCAACATGGGCCTCACAGGGCACAATAGACACGCAAGGCACATAAATCGTTATAACTGCTCGTCGGATTCACCAGGTCGTTGGGGAAGACGTCCCTCGTGGAGCCGAAGGAGCAACATATGCGTGCGTCGAACCAGTTCGCCGACGTGACGACAGGTGTGGTGTACGTCCATGCCTCGCCCGCCGCGGTATGCCCGCATGTCGAGTGGGCGTTGTCGTCGACCCTTGCCTCCAAGGCCAACCTGAAGTGGACCCCGCAACCGGCGATGCCCGGGCAGTTGCGTGCCGTCACCAATTGGGTTGGTCCGGTGGGAACCGGCGCCCGGCTGGCAAACGCCTTGCGTTCGTGGACGGTGCTGCGGTTCGAGGTCACCGAGGACCCCAGCGCCGGCGTCGACGGACAACGGTTCTGCCACACGCCGCAGCTCGGGCTGTGGAGCGGGGCGATGAGCGCCAACGGTGACGTGATGATCGGCGAGATGCGGTTGCGGTCGATGATGGCCGCGGGTGCCGATGCGCTGGCCGCCGACCTGGATTCGGCGCTGGGCACGGCCTGGGATGAAGCGCTCGAGGCCTATCGCGACGGCGGCGACGGCGCCGAGGTGTCCTGGCTCAACCGCGGGGTTGGCTAGGCCGCCGTAGTAGACGCAGCGCACCTGGCACCACGCAGATCTGGGCGGGCAGCGCGCACGCATAGTCGCCGTCGGCGTAGACGTTGATGCCCGGTGATTCCACGTCGATCGTCGTCGCCCGCGCGGTGACCACCTCGTCGAGCTTGACGTGCGTGCCTTTGTAAACGGTGGGGAAGAGACGGATCAGCCGGGTCCGCGACGCCGAGTGCACCATGGTGACATCGAGTTGGCCATCGGTGGGATCGGCGTTGGGGCAGACCAACATTCCGCCGCCGTAGCTGCGGGTGTTGCCGAAGGCCGCCAGAGTCAGATCGGTCACGATCTCCTCGCGCCCGTCCAGCACCAACCGGAACGGCAGCAGTCGTAGCTGGGAGAGTTCGGCGAGCATGGCGAGGTTGTAGCGCATCCGGCCACGCGGCCACCGCATCCGATTGGCCCGGTCGGTGACCAGCGAATCGAAGCCTGTCGCTGCGACGGTGCCGAACCACTTGGTCGCACCGTGGCTGTCGCGAATCCGGCCCAGGTCGATGGTTCCGGTCCAGCCATCGGCGACGATGTCGGCGGCGGCGACGGGATCTTTTGTCGGCAAACCGAATTCACGGGCATGATCGTTGCCGGTGCCGGCCGGGATGATGCCCAGCGGAATGTCGGTGCCCGCCAATGCTTGCAGTGCATCGGTGATCACGCCGTCGCCGCCGACCACGACCAGCGCATCGGTGCCCTGGTCGACGGCGGTGTGCAGCAGTTGGCGCGCGTGTTCGGCGTCGCTGCCGACGATGGCCACGACATCGATGCCGCGTTGTTGCAGCCGTGCGACCGCCTTCTCGGCGGCGTGCGGCGCGTTTCCGTGTCCCGACGCCGGATTGGTCAGGACCGTCACCCGGCCAATCTGGCGGGTGGTCACGGGATCAGCTTGCCGGGGTTGAGAATTCCCGCGGGGTCCAGTGTCGCCTTGACCGCTCGCAACACCTGCACGCCCAAGTCGCCCACCTCGTCGCGCATCCAGGGCCGGTGGTCGGCGCCGACGGCGTGGTGATGGGTGATCGTCGCGCCGGTGGACACGATCGCATCGCACGCAGCGGTTTTGGCGGCACGCCATTGCTCGATCGGGTTGCCGCGCTGCCCAGCGACAACGGTGAAGTACAGCGAGGCACCCGTGGCGTACACATGCGAAATGTGGCACAGCACCAGCGCCGGCGTGCCGGATTCGGCCAGGGCGCCCGTCAGCGCATCGGTGACTGCGGCTTTCAACGTGGGGATGTTCGACCAGTCGGTGGCCGTCTCGAGGGTCTCGCAGAGCGCGCCGTTGGCCAGCAGCGCGTCGCGCAGGTACGGCGCGCCGAACCGGCCGTGCTCCCAGGCTCGCGCCGGAGCCTCGCCCAGCGACGTGCCGCCCTGGGCCGCCATCAGCGCCCGGGTCTCGGCATGTCGGCTCTCGGCATGCGCCTCGGTGCCTTCGAACACCGTGATCGCCAGGCAGCCCCCGGTGATCTGGGTGTCGCCGATGGAGTCGGTGGTGGCCAGGTTGACCCCGGTCTCGGCCTCGTCGGACAGTCGTATCGCGGTGGGGCCCGCGGCGGCTTGGGTGACCGTGCGCAATGCCGCAGTGCCCGTGGCGAAGTCGGGGAACGACCATGCCTCGTAGCGGGTGGCCTGGGGTGCGGGGTGGACCCGCACCCGCACCCGGGTGATGACGCCGAAGACGCCCTCCGAACCGATGACCAGTTGGCGCAGATCCGGTCCGGCCGCCGACTGCGGTGCCCGGCCCAGGTCCAGCACGCCGGCGGGCGTGATCGTGCGCAGTCCGCGAATCATGTCGTCGAACCGGCCGTAGCCCGCCGAATCCTGACCCGACGAGCGGGTCGCGGCAAAGCCGCCGAGGCTGGCGAATTCGAAGCTCTGCGGAAAATGCCCGAGCGAAAACCCATGCGCACCAAGCAGTTCCTCGGCTTGCGGCCCGGTGACACCGGCGCCGAATTCAGCCTCGCCGGACACCTCGTCGAACTCCAGCAGTTGGTCGAAGCGCCGCAGATCCAGCGACACAGCTGCCGCGAACTCGCCGCGGATCGGATCGAGCCCGCCGACCACGCTGGTGCCGCCACCGAACGGGACGACGGCGATGCCATGCTGCGAGCAGTACCGCAGGATCGCGGCGACCTCGTCGTCGGTGCCGGGCAGCAGCACCGCGTCGGGAGCATCCTGAACACCGGAGTCCTTGCGCCGCAACAGATCCAGAGTGGACTTGCCGCCGGCACGCAGCAGTCGGTCCTGATCGTCGACGCGGCAGTGGCCCGGCCCGACAATCGCGGCCAGTGCCTCGCGGTTGGCTGTCGTCAACGCCGAGGGACGCAGCTGCACCTGATCGGCTTCGAGTTCGGCCTCGGGTGACCCGGTCACGCCCAGGGCCTGGGCCAGCAGCGAGCGGATTCCCTCCGAGAGCGGTTTGGCTTCGTCGGGATCGCCCCAGGCATTCCACTTCATCGGGGGTAGCAAGTCGGCAGACATGCGTTACAGTATTACACATGCTGTCAATCAGTAATGCGCCGGTGCAGGACCGGATACTCGCCGCCGCCGCGAGCTGCGTCGTCGATTTCGGCGTCGAGCGCGTGACGTTGGCCGAGATCGCGCGGCGCGCCGGGGTGAGCCGTCCGACCGTGTATCGCCGCTGGCCGGACACCCGCTCGGTGCTCGCGGCGCTGTTGACCAGTCACATCACCGAAGCGTTGGCCGAGGTGCCGGTTCGCGGCAGCGGTCGTTCGGCGCTTGTCGATCGCGTGGTCGCGGTGGCCGATCGCCTGCGGGGCGACGACCTGGTGATGGCGGTACTGCGTTCGGAGTTGGCGCTGGTCTATATCGCTCAGCGGCTTGGCAGCAGCCAGCAGATGCTGATCGACGCGCTCGCTTCCGACCTACGCGCGGCGCAACGCGACGGCACCGTGCGGTCGGGCGATCCCCGCCAGCTGGCCGCGATGGTGCTGCTGATCACCCAGTCGACGATTCAGTCGGCCCAGATCGTCCGCCCGATCCTGAACGCCGAAGCGCTGGCCACCGAACTCGCCTACTCGCTGAATGGATACCTGTCGTGACATCGACGGCTCTGAACGCTGCGCGTCGCAACGCCGACCTGAGCGCCCTGGCCGACGGGGCGCCGACCGATCTCGTGGTGATCGGCGGCGGTATCACCGGCGTCGGCATCGCCTTGGATGCGGCCTCGCGGGGCCTGCGGGTGGCATTGGTGGAAAAGCACGACCTTGCCTTCGGTACCAGTCGGTGGAGCTCCAAGCTGGTGCACGGTGGGCTGCGCTATCTGGCGACCGGCAATGTGGGGATCGCCCGGCGCAGTGCCGTCGAACGCGGAATTCTGATGACGCGCAACGCCCCTCATCTGGTTCGGGCGATGCCGCAGCTGGTCCCGCTGCTGCCGTCGATGGGTCGGATGGAGCGGGCGTTGGTGCGGGCCGGATTTCTCGCCGGCGACGTGCTGCGCAAGACGGCGGGCACACCCGGATCCGTTTTGCCCGGTTCACAACGTATTTCGGCGCAGCGCGCGCTCGAGATGGCGCCGGCCGTTCGGCGCGACGGCCTCGACGGTGGTCTATTGGCCTACGACGGGCAACTGATCGACGACGCCCGGCTGGTCGCCGCCGTCGCGCGAACCGCGGCACAGCGGGGAGCCCGGATCTTGACCTATACCGCCGCATCCGAGGCCACCGGGAACTCGCTGCGGCTGACCGATCAGCGCAGCGGCGAATCCTTCGACATCTCGGCGCGCGCGGTCATCAACGCCACCGGGGTGTGGGCGGGGGAGATCGACCCGTCATTGAAGCTACGGCCCAGCCGCGGCACCCACCTCGTCTTCGATGCCAAGACGCTCGGCAATCCGACGGCGGCGCTGACGATTCCGATCCCCGGCGAACTCAATCGCTTCGTCTTCGCGATGCCCGAACAACTGGGACGGATCTACTTGGGGCTCACCGACGAGGAGGCCCCCGGGCCGATTCCCGATCTGCCGCAACCGACATCGGGGGAGATTGCGTTCCTGCTGGATGTGGTGAACACCGCGCTGGGCATCACGCTGGATCGCACCGACGTGATCGGCTCCTACGCGGGGCTGCGGCCGCTGATCGACACCGGAGCCGGCCGCACCGCCGACGTATCCCGCGACCATGCCGTCGTCGAATCGCCGGCCGGGCTGATCAGTGTGATCGGCGGCAAGCTGACCGAGTACCGGCACATGGCCGAGGATGTGCTCGACCGTGCAATCGCGTTGCGCCACATCGACGCCGGCGCGTGCCAGACGCGAAACCTGCCGTTGGTCGGCGCGCCGAGCAACCCGGGGTCGACGACCGCGCCGATGGCCGGGCTGCCGGAGTCGCTGGTGCTGCGCTTCGGGGCCGAGGCGGCCAACGTGATCGCCGTCGCAACGTGTGAGCGGCCCGCCGAGTCGGTGGCCGGCGGGATCGACGTGACGCGCGCGGAATTCGAGTACGCGATCACCCACGA
>DATDLZ010000198.1:0-14554 GCA_036519055.1 Mycobacterium sp. | reverse complement strand
TTTCCTGACGCCTGCGAGTTAAGACCCCGCGTAACCGCGCGCGGTCAGCACATCGAGCACGTCCAGCGGGTCGGTGCCGAGGTCCCAGCGCGAGAAGACGAACAGCCGACCGTCGTTGGCGTCGATCTCGAGCAGCCGCATTTTGCGCCCGATCCGCCGGAACTCGGTGATCCGGATGATCTTGATCTCGGGTCGGTGCAGGTGGGCCGGCCGTATCCAGCCGCCGACCTGCAAGCCGTCGGCGGTGATTGCCAGTTTTGGTCGCGCGCGCCACGTTCCGCCCGCAAACAAGATCAGTCCGGTCGCAGCGATACCGAGCAAAAGCCGCCCCGGCGGGTCTGTGACGACGGTCACACATGTGGTAGCCATCACAATTCCGGCAAGGCCGCAAGCTGCGATTCCGGCCGAAGAGGGCGCCCACTGTGTTTGCTGCACGAGGCTCCTAGGGGTGTCTACCACTGCCTATGCGGTTATCCACAGGCGCTATCAACAATGGGGATGAATAACACGCGTGTGATCTGGTCCCCCACCAGTTGCTGGCTTAGCAACCGTGCCGGCCGACAACGCCCGCGTTTCGAGGGCTGCTGGGCCTACCGCCACCGCATCGTGAGCAACAACCCGGTGATCATGAAAGCAAACGCCACGGCGTAGTTCCACGGGCCCAGCGCGGCCATCCAATTGAGCGCTGACGGCGCATCGGCGCCAGTTGCGGCCAGCTGGAACACCATCAGCCAGATCAGGCCGATCAGCATCAAGCCGCAGAACAACACCACAAACCACACGCTGGACGGGCCGGCCTTGACCTTGACCGGGGTGCGGTTCACCGCGCTAACGGTGAAGTCGCTCTTCTTGCGGACCTTGGACTTGGGCATTTTCGACCTCGGGGAAACCTCGGAGCTACGGTATGGAGAGACCAGTGCAACGACGAGCGTAACGCACTCACCAGCAGCGGACGGAGAGCCGATGGCGATGCGCATCCCCCGGCTACTTTCCGCGCGCGACGGCCGGGACGCTGGATCAAGCCCGTCGCCGTGGCGGGTCGGCGTTCCGGTGGTGTGTTTATTGGCTGGGCTGCTGCTGGGGGCTACCCACGGGGTGTCCCGCGGTGGCGAGATCAGGCGTAGCGATGCGCCACGGCTGGTCGATTTGGTGCGCAGCGAACGATCCGCGGTCGAGCACCTGACCACCGAACGGGATCAGCTGGCCAACACCATCGACTCCACGCACGGCCGGTCCCCCGACGCGGCGCTGGCAGCGATGCAGCGGCGGTCCGCCGAGCTGGCCGGCGACGCCGGGCTGGAGCCGGTGCACGGGCCGGGTCTGACCGTCACGCTCAACGACGCACAGCGCGACGCCAACGGACGCTTTCCCCGCGATGCATCGCCGGATGACCTCGTCGTGCACCAGCAGGACATCCAGGCCGTCCTCAACGCGTTGTGGAGCGCGGGCGCCGAGGCGATCCAGATGCAGGACCAGCGCATCATCGCGACCTCGGTACCCCGCTGCGTGGGCAACACCTTGCTGCTGAACGGGCGCACCTACAGCCCGCCGTACCGGGTCACCGCGATCGGCGACGCTACGGCCATGCAGGCTGCGTTGGCGGCCGCTCCCCTGGTGATCCTCTACAAGCAGTACGTGGTGCGGTTCGGGCTGGGCTACACCGAGCAGGTGTCGCCCGACGTCCGCATCGTGGGCCACACCGAGCCGTTGCGGATGCACTCCGCTGAGCCCGTCGGCCCGGTCAGTTACTGAGCTGCGGCGTAACGAAAACGGTCTCCGCGAGCATCCGGCGACACCACGCCCGGTAGGCATCCGTGCTCCACCCGTCGCGCCGGGTGATTCGCAGGTACGTCTCGACGCTGCAGACGACGGCCGCCGTCTCGACGAGTTCGTCGAACGGCACGTCATCGCGAAGCCATCCACGGTCGCGGAAGATGTCGAGGACGCGGCGGACCTGCCCGTTGATCCCAGCGATGAAATCGTCGAGATACCTATCCAACTCTGGGTCGGAGTTGGCGCCGCCGAACAGCGCGGGCGCTAATTTCGCGGTCCGCGTGTGTACATCTGTCACAAACGACACAACGAAGTCGAGCGCTTCCCGGGGGTCGTCAATGGCGATCAGCTGGCGGCCAACATCCAGATTGAGGAGGTTTTCTTCGTCACTCACGCCCACGCCGGCGAACTCGGCGGCGGCGATCAGGAGAGCCGCCTTCGGGCCCTGACCCTGGACCGTTTCAGCGGAAACACCGGCCGCCGCAGCGATTTTCGCGAGTGTGGTACGCGCGTAACCGTCGGCAGCGAACAACTCGGCCGCGGCGGCGACCACCCGTGACCGGGTTTGCTCCGCCTGCTGTTGGCGCAGCTCTGATCGATAACTCCGGGGGCCATTGGCCATTGACTTGGGTGACACAGTAATGAATACTATCATCACCTAGCCAACGGCGATCTTAGGAGTGCGATGTGGCAGCCATCATCATCGCCAGCATCCCGGCCCACGGCCACGTCACACCGCTGCTGACGGCTGCGGAGAACTTCGTCAAGCGCGGTGACGACGTACGGTTCGTGACCGGTTCGCGCTATGCCGACAAGGTCACGGCGACGGGTGCGACATTTGTACCGTTGGCCGCCGAGGCCGACTTCGACGACCGGAATTTCTTGGAGTCCTTTCCTGAACGCGCGAAGTTGAAGGGCGTCAAGGCGGCCGCCTTCGATCTCGAAAATGTCTTTGCCCGGCCCGCCAAGGCCCAGTACGCGACGCTCATGACAGCACTTAAGGCACAACCCGCCGACGTCGTGCTCGCCGAGCCCCTTTTTCTCGGCGCCGTATTCACGCTCGTGCACCACCGTTCAACGCGTCCCGCGGTCGTCATGTGCTCAGTGATCCCGCTACCGATCGACAGCCGCGACACCGCTCCCTTCGGCATGGGATTGCAACCGGCCCGGGTGTTCAACCGCCAGCGCAACACCGCGCTGGCTGCCCTGAACCGTCGGGTGATGAGACAGCCCTACCAGACGATCGACGGCCAGCACCGCCACATACACGGCATCGACATGCCGGGGACCTTGACCGACTGGGGCCGCCGCGCCGACGCAATCGTGCAGTTCAGCGTTCCCTCGTTCGAGTACCCCCGGTCGGATACGCCCGCTAATCTGCACTACATCGGCGCGCTGTCCGCGAACGGTTCCCAGGCCCCACTCCCAGAGTGGTGGGGTGATCTAGACGGAGGCCGGCCCGTCGTCCATGTCACGCAGGGCACGGTCGCCAACACTGACTACAACCAGGCCATCGCACCGACGCTGCGCGCACTCGCCGCCGACGATGTCCTGGTCGTGGTCGCAACGGGCGGTCGCCCATTGGACACATTGCCCACACTGCCTGCCAACGCCCGCGCGGCAACGTACCTGCCCTATGACGAATTGCTCCCGCGCACTTCGGTTTACGTGACCAACGGCGGGTACGGCGGTGTCCAGTGCGCATTGCGCTACGGTGTGCCGATCGTCGCCACCGGTGGCAAGGAGGACAAACCCGAGGTCGGCGCCCGCGTCGCGTGGGCCGGGGTCGGACGCCGCATCAGAAGCGAACGGCCGACGGCACGGGCACTACGCCGCGACATCCTGGCCGTGCTGAGCCGGCCGCGCTACCGCCAAGCCAGCCGACGAATTGCGGCCGAGATGGCTGAAGCTCCAGGCTTCGTCGGGTTGGCCGCCACTGTGGATCGGTTGGTCGCCGGCTCTGAGCGATTGACCACACCCGAATTGGACGACTCGATTTAACCGGTAACCTGGCGCGATGCGGATCTTGGTAGTCGACAACTACGACAGCTTCGTCTTCAACCTGGTGCAATACCTCGGCCAGTTGGGTGTCGAGGCACAGGTGTGGCGCAACGACGACACTCGGCTGGCCGACCCCGTCGGGGTCGCCGCTGCGGTCGACGGGATTCTGCTGAGCCCGGGCCCGGGCACACCGGAGCGGGCGGGCGCCTCGATCGACCTGGTGCGCGCCTGCGCCGCGTCGGGCACGGCCCTGCTGGGCGTGTGCCTCGGCCACCAAGCCATCGGGGTGGCCTTCGGCGCCACCGTGGACCGGGCCCCCGAATTGCTGCACGGTAAGACCAGCAGCGTGTACCACACGAATACCGGTGTGCTGCAGGGTCTTCCAGACCCATTCACCGCGACCAGGTATCACTCGTTGACGATCATGCCCGAGACGCTGCCCGCCGAGCTGGAGGTCACCGCCCGCACCCGCAGCGGCGTGATCATGGGCGTGCGGCACGCCGAGCTGCCGATCCACGGCGTGCAGTTCCACCCGGAGTCGATCCTCACCGAAGGCGGCCACCGGATGCTGGCCAACTGGCTGGCCGACTGCGGCCAGGTCCTCGACGAGGGCTTGGTCCGGAAGCTGGAAAGCGAGCTGGTGGACAGCCTGGCCACGGTGCGGCCGTCCGCCTAGATAAGCCTGTCGGCTACTGACCGAACTTCAGCGTGATGCTGCCGTCCTTGTTGGCGCCCTGACCCGGCGACGGGCTCTGGTACACCACCCGGTTGTGTTGGGAGCCACCGGCATCGACGTCGGGGCCCCTGTCCAGGATCCCGGTCCAGCCCAGCGTGCGTAACCGCGGTTCTGCGTCGGTCCAGAACATTCCGGTTACGTCGGGCATCACGAATTGGTTGCCTTTGGACACCTGTAACTCGATCACCGTGTCGACCGGAACATTCGCTCCCGCAGGCGGATTGGTGCCGATCACGGCGCCGGCCGGGCGGGGGCTGTCCACCGAGGCCTGAGCGAACTTGGAAAAGCCGTACACCGTGAGATTCTTCTGCGCCTCATCGGCGGTCTGCCCGGCGACGTCGGGAACCTGCTTGCTCGACGGGCCGGAGCCGACGATCACGGCGATCTCGTTGGTGATCGCCGACGTCTGGTTGGCCGGCGGGTTGGTGCCGATAACTTTGTCTTTCGTCTCCGGTGTCGACGGCGAGTTGACTTGTTTGAACCGACTGAAGCCGGCGGACTTCAGCTTCTTCACCGCCGCGGCGTAGCTCAACGAGGAGACGTCCGGCACCTCGCGCTGCTCGGGCCCGGTGGAGACCTCGACCGTGATCAGCTCGCCGGCACCGACTTTCACGTTGGCGCCCGGGTCCGTCCCGATGACATGGTCGGGTTGAACAGTCGAATCCGGCTTCTGCTGGGTGCGGGTCTTGAAGCCGTGGTTCTGCAGCGCGGCGATCGCGTCGGCCGACGCCTGATTGCGTACGTCGGGCACCTGCACGTTGCGCATGCCGCCGCCGAGCGTGTTGATCAGGATGGTGACGACGACGGTAAGCACCGCCAGCGCTGCGACGGCGATCACCCAGCGGCTCACCGAACCGGGGCTGCGCTCGCGGGTGAAGTCGAGCTGCTGACGGGGCAGCGGATTGGTCTGCGCTCCCGCCGAGTCGGACGAATGCGGCGCGGCCATCAGCGACGAGCGCTCGGCCTCGGTGAGGATCTTGGGCGCCTCCGGCGGCTCACCGTTGTGCACCCGGACCAGGTCGGAGCGCATCTCGGCGGCCGTCTGGTAGCGGTTCTCGGGGTTCTTGGCCAGCGCCTTGAGCACGACCGCGTCCAGGTCGGCGGAGATGCCCTCATAGCGTAGCGACGGCGGCACCGGATCTTCGCGGACGTGCTGGTAGGCCACCGCGACCGGCGAGTCACCGACGAAAGGCGGTTCGCCGGTGAGCATCTCGTAGAGCACACAGCCCAGCGAGTACACGTCGGAGCGGGCGTCGACGGTCTCGCCGCGAGCCTGCTCGGGCGAAAGGTATTGCGCGGTACCGATCACCGCGGCGGTCTGGGTGACGCTAACGCCGCTGTCGGACAGCGCCCGCGCGATACCGAAGTCCATCACCTTGACCGCGTTGGTGGTGCTGATCATGATGTTGGCCGGCTTCACGTCGCGGTGGATGATGCCGTGCTGGTGGGAGAAATTCAGTGCCTGGCAGGCGTCGGCGATCACCTCGATGGCCCGGGTGGGCGTCATCGGTCCGTCGGTGTGCACGATGTCGCGCAGCGTCACGCCGTTGACGTACTCCATCACGATGTAGGGCAGCGGCCCGGCGGCCGTCTCGGCCTCGCCGGTGTCGTACACCGCGACGATCGCCGGGTGGTTGAGAGCCGCCGCATTCTGCGCTTCCCGCCGGAAGCGCAGGTAGAAGCTGGGGTCGCGGGCCAGGTCGGCGCGCAGCACCTTGACCGCTACGTCTCGGTGTAACCGGACATCCCGGGCCAGATGGACCTCGGACATGCCACCGAAGCCGAGGATCTCACCGAGTTCGTAACGGTCGGACAGGTGCTGCGGGGTCGTCATTGCGGTTTCTCGTGTTGGGACACCACCGCGCAAGAGAAGGTCAGCGATGGTGCCCGCCTGGGTGTGGGCAGCTTGCATTGCCCTCCAGGATTACCCGCCGCCCCCCGATACGTCCAATTAGTTGGATGCGCGGGCGCCGACTCAGACTTGCTGGGCGGTGCTCCGGTGTCGGTCACGGTGGGTGTGGAGGGTTGCTGCTGCGAATTGTTGTTGTGCGAGTTCATCACGATGAGAATCGCGATAATGATCGCCAGCGCGCCCAGGACGCCGGCGGCCCACAGCAGTGCCCGCTGACCGGATGAGAAGGTGCGGCGCGCAGGCGGGGTGCGGTGACCGCCGGTGGTCGGCCGTGCGCGACGGGCGACGGGCGCTCGGGTGGTGGCAGCGGCCGCGGCCCGGGTTTGGGTGCCGGATGGAATGGCCGACGGTGTGGCACGTGCCCCGCCCGCGGCTTGGTTGGGCCGTGGCGGGCGGCGGCCGGCGCGAACGGCGGCGACGGCGTCGGCGAACGGTCCCCCACTGCGGTAACGCATGCCGGGGTTCTTGACCAGAGTGATCTCGATGAGCTCGCGTACGTTCGGCGGCAGGTCGGATGGCAGCGGCGGCGGCGGCTCCTTGATGTGCTTCATCGCCACGGTCAACGCGCCATCGCCGGTGAATGGCCGCTTACCCGAAATCGCCTCGTAGCCAACCACTCCCAGCGCGTATACATCGCTCGACGGGGTCGCATCGTGGCCCAGTGCCTGCTCGGGCGCGATGTACTGGGCGGTGCCCATCACCATGCCGGTCTGCGTCACCGGCGCGGCGTCGACGGCTTTGGCGATGCCGAAGTCGGTGATCTTCACCTGGCCCGTCGGGGTGATCAGGATGTTGCCCGGCTTGACGTCGCGGTGCACCAGACCGGAGGCGTGCGCGACCTGCAGCGCCCGTCCGGTCTGCTCGAGCATGTCCAGCGTGTGCCGTAGCGATAGCCGGCCGGTCCGCTTGAGCACCGAGTTGAGCGGCTCGCCGTTGACCAATTCCATCACCAGATAGGCGGTGCGCCCTTCGCCCTCCATCTGGGTCTCGCCGTAGTCGTGAACGCTGGCGATGCCGGGATGGTTGAGCATCGCGGTGGTGCGCGCTTCAACCCGGAAGCGCTCGATGAATTCGGAGTCTTGGGAGAACTCGGCCTTGAGCACTTTGACCGCGACGCGACGCCCCAGCCGGCTGTCGACGGCTTCCCACACCTGGCCCATGCCGCCGGTAGCAATCAGGCGCTGCAGGCGGTAGCGGCCAGACAGCGTCACACCCACTCGCGGGCTCATGGTCCTCCCTGCAGCGCGGCCTCGATGACCGCGCGCCCGATCGGTGCGGCAAGCGCGCCACCGGTCGCCGACAACCGGTCAGCGCCGTCCTCTACAAGCACCGCGACGGCCACCTTCGGAGCCTTCGCGGGCGCAAAAGCGATGTACCACGCATGCGGTGGTGTGTGGCGCGGGTCGGTGCCGTGCTCTGCGGTACCAGTCTTGGATGCGATCTGCACGCCGGGGATCGCCCCTTTCTGCTGAGTGACATTCTCGGCGCCGACCATTAACTCAGTTAGCTTAGCCGCGACCTGCGGGGACACCGCACGGCGCTGTTGGTGCGGCGCGGTCGTGCTGATGTTAGCCAGGTCAGGTCCCTGCAGGCTGTCAACCAGGTAGGGCTGCATGGTGATGCCGGCATTGGCGATGGTAGCCGCAACGACCGCATTCTCCAGCGGCGTTAACGCGACATCCTTCTGGCCGATGCTCGACATGCCCAGCGCAGCAGCGTCGGGTATCGGTCCGACGGTCGATTCGGCGACCTGCAGCGGGGTCGGCTCCGGGACGACGTCCAGGCCGAACGAATGCGCGGTGCTGCGCAGCGCGTCGGTACCGGTGAGCAGGCCCAACTGGACGAAGGCGGTGTTGCACGACCGGGCGAATGCCTCACGCAGCGTGACGGTTTCGGCGTTGACGCAGGGTGTGTCGCCGTAGTTCTCCAGGCTTGCGGTGCTGTCCGGCAATGGAATCGACGCCGCCGACGTGAGCTCGTCGTCCTCGGTCGCGCCGTTCTGCAACGCGGCCGCGGTGGTGATCACCTTGAACGTCGAACCGGGTGGATACGTCTGCGAGATCGCGCGATTGATGAGTGGTGAGTGCGGGTCGTCGCGAAGTTGCTGCCACGTGTGCGCCTGTTGCTCGGGGTCATGCGAGGCAAGCTGATTGACGTCGTAGGACGGCGAGGACACCAGCGCCAGAATCTTCCCGGTGGACGGTTCCAGCGCGACGACCGCGCCGCGGCACGGTCCGTTGCAGCCCTGCTGCATCGCGTCCCAACCGGCTTGCTGGATACGCGGGCTGATAGTGGTGTCCACCGTGCCGCCGCGGGGGTCGCGACCGGTGAAGAAGTCGGCCAGTCGGCGGCCGAACAACCGCTGATCGGATCCGTTCAGCAGGGGATCCTCGGCCCGCTCCAGACCGGTGCTGGAGTAGCGCAGCGAATAGAACCCGGTCACCGGGGCGTACACCGCGGCGTTGGGGTACACCCGCAGGAAACGGAAGCGGCTGTCGGTGGCCACCGAGTACGCCAGCAGCTGACCGTTCGCGGTGATCTGGCCGCGCTGCCGGGAGTACTCGTCCATCAGCACGCGCTGGTTGCGCGGGTCAGACCGCAGCCCGTCGGCGGTGAAGACCTGCGTGAGCGTGGCGTTGAACAACAAGAGCACGATCAGCGCCATCACGGTCACCGAAATCCGGCGCAGAGAGGTGTTCATACCCGCTCGATCACCTCGGTGTTAGCGCCTGCGATCGGCGAGGTGTTGCGCGGCTTGGTACGGAACGGGCGCCGTGCCGAATGGGAGATGCGTACCAGGATCGCCAGCAGCACGTAGTTCGCCAACAGCGACGAGCCGCCGTAGGACATCCAGGGTGTGGTCAGCCCGGTCAACGGAATGAGGTTGGTGACGCCGCCGACGACGATGAACAACTGGATGGCCAGCGTGGAAGCCAGGCCCGCGGCCAGCAGCTTGCCGAAGCTGTCCCGCACCGCGATTGCGGTCCGCATGCCGCGGACGATCACGATGGTGTAGAGCATCAGCAGGCCGGCCAATCCCACCAGGCCAAGTTCTTCACCGAACGCCGCGGTGATGAAATCGGTTGCCGCAGCAGGCACGGTGTCCGGCTGCCCGTTGCCCAGACCGGTGCCGAAGACGCCGCCGGTGGCGAAACTGAACAGCGACTGCACGATCTGGTAGCCGGTGTTGTCCGGATCGCCGAACGGGTCCAGCCAAGTCTGCACGCGAACCCGGACGTGAGCGAACATGAAGTACGCGGAAACGCTGCCCAGTGCGAACAAGGCCAGGCCGAGGACTACCCAGCTGAACCGTTGGGTGGCCAGGTAGACGACCACCAGGAACGACGCGTAGAGCAAAAGCGAAGTGCCCAAGTCTTTTTCGAAGACCATCACCGCGATCGAGGCAACCCAGGCCCCGAGCAGCGGAGCGAGGTCACGCGGCCGGGGCAAATCCATACCCAGCACATGCTTGCCCGCGCTGGTGAACAGCCCACGCTTGGCCACCAACACTGCCGAGAAGAAAATCAGCAACAAGATCTTCGAGAATTCGGCGGGCTGGATCGAGAAGCCCGGCAACCGGATCCAGATCTTGGCGCCGTTCTGCTCGGACAGCGATTTCGGCAGCAGCGCCGGAATGGCGAGGAAGACGAGTCCGGTCAGCCCGCATACGTAGCCGTAGCGAGCGAGCTGTCGATGGTCCTTCAACGAGATCACCACGAACGCAAAGGCGCCCACGCCGACCAGCGTCCACAGGATCTGCGGGCTCGTGACGGCGCGGCCACTCCCCTCGGCCAGCCGCTCGTCGAGATCGAGCCGGTGAATCATCACCAAACCCAACCCGTTGAGCAACGCCACGATCGGTAACAGCAACGGATCCGCGTAGGGCGCATAGCGTCTGATGGCCAGGTGCGCGACGGCGAACACCGCCAAGAAGCCGGCGGCGTAGGTGAGTAGTGGCCAGCCGATTTCGCGTTCCTGGTTGGCCTGCACAATCGCGAAAGCCGCCGAGGTGATCACCGTGGCGAAACACAGCAGCATCAGTTCGGCGTTGCGCCGGTTCGGCAACGACGGCGTGACGGTGACCGGCGGCTGCGGCTGCGTGGTCATTCCGGAGTCCGGCAGTCGGTTCCCGGCTGGGGCGGCGGCGGGGACAGCGCTGTGACGGTCGGTGCGGCAGCTGTCGACGACGGGCTTGCCGGAACATCTTGCGGCGCTGACGTTTCCGCGCCGGGTATGGGTACCTCGCTGGTGGTGGGTGGGGGCGGCGGCGTTGAAGCGGGCGGAGACTGGGCACGCGCGAGCGGGCAGAGCGGCAACAGCGACTCAGTGGCCAATCGCCGCAGCTGCGCGTTGGCCTGGTCCAGGGTGCCCACCGGCAGGCCGGCCGCGACTTGGGCGCGGGCCGACTCGGCGAGATCGGACGGCTTCATCAACTGGCAGTCACGGTTCGCGGCGGCCTGGCCGTAGGGGACCACCGACAACTGGTTGAGGCTGTTCAGGCAGCCCTGCGAATACGGCTGGTGCAGCGGCACGCCCAGGATGGATATCTGGATGCCCTGCATGATGGACACGGCGCCACTGTAAGCGGTGACGTAGTAGTAACTCCGGATCACGGTGCGGCCGACGGCGAGCGCCGCGAGCACCAGCAGGATCGTCAGCGCGAGCCCGATCAACGCCCGCCGGCGCGATTGCCGCGGCGGCGGAGCTGTGTCCATCTGCGGCACAACGCGTTTGGCAACCTCTTTGCGTGGTGTGATGGCCGAGGCCCGGCCGGCTGAGGTGTTGGGCCGGGTCAGTTGGTCATGGACGTCGGAGTCACCGGACACCGCGCCCGCGATGATCGGCTGCGTCGGGCCGTAATCGGTGTCGACGACGTCGGCGACCACCACGGTCACGTTGTCGGGGCCGCCGCCGCGCAACGCCAGTTCGATCAGCCGGTCGGCGCTGTCGGTAACGTCGGGAATCTTCAGGGCGTCCAGGATGGTCTCGTCGCTCACCGGATCGGAAAGTCCGTCTGAGCAAAGCAGATAGCGATCACCGAGCCGGACCTCGCGCATGGTCAGGGTCGGCTCGACCTCATGGCCGGTCAACGCCCGCATGATCAACGATCGCTGCGGGTGGCTGTGGGCCTCTTCCTTGGTGATCCGTCCCTCGTCGACCAGGGTCTGGACGAACGTGTCGTCTTTGGTGATCTGCGTGAGTTCGCCGTCGCGCAGCAGATAGCCACGCGAGTCGCCGATGTGGAGCATTCCAATCCGGTTGCCCGCGAACAGGATTGCGGTCAGTGTGGTGCCCATACCTTCGAGGTCGGGCTCCATCTCCACCTGGGCGGCGATCGCCGAGTTACCGGAATGCACGGCGGCGTCGAGCTTGGCGAGCAGGTCGCCGCCGGGCTCGTCATCGTCGAGGTGGGCCAGCGCGGCAATCACCAACTGCGACGCGACTTCACCGGCGGCGTGGCCGCCCATCCCGTCGGCGAGCGCCAGCAATCGCGCACCGGCATACACCGAGTCTTCGTTGTTGGATCGCACCAAGCCGACATCGCTGCGCGCTGCGTAGCGCAAGACCAAAGTCACGGACGCAACTCAATTACCGTCTTGCCGATACTCACCGGCGTGCCAATGGGAACCCGTACCGCCGTCGTCACCTTCGCCCTGTCAAGGTATGTGCCGTTGGTCGATCCTAGATCTTCGACGTACCATTCCGAGCCTCGCTGGGAAAGCCGCGCGTGCCGCGTCGACGCGTAATCGTCGTTGAGCACCAACGTGGAGTCGTCGGCGCGCCCGATCAGCACCGGCTGACCGCTCAGCGTGATGCGTGCACCGGCCAATGCCCCTTCGGTCACAACGAGATAGCGCGCCGCATTGCCGCGTTGTCGTGAGGGCAGCAGAGTCCCGCGCAACGTCAAACCGCGTCGCACCATCACCGCGCCGGTCGGCGCGTAAATGTCGGTGCGCAGGATGCGCAGCACTGACCAGATGAACAACCACAGCAGCATCAAGAAACCGGCGCGCGTCAGTTGCAGTACGAGTCCCTGCATCCGGCGTCCTCTCCGTCCTGGTGCCGCGTGCCTCACGTGCCCGGATATAGCAACGTCACGATACTTGGACGGCGGTCGACGCGGGGTGAAGCCAATGCCTTCGCGCCCTGCGGGCTCAGTGGATGTGGACGACGATCTCCGAGTGCCCCAACCGGATCACATCGCCGTCGGCCAACTGCCACTCCTGAACAGGCGCGTTGTTGACGGTGGTGCCGTTGGTGGAATTGAGGTCGGACAGCAGCGCGACTTGGCCGTCCCACCGAATCTCCAAGTGGCGACGCGACACACCGGTGTCCGGCAGCCGGAACTGGGCATCCTGGCCGCGGCCAATGACGTTCGGGCCTTCACGTAACTGATAGGTGCGCCCACTGCCGTCGTCGAGTTGCAGCGTGACCGCCGAGCCCGAGGACGAGTAGCCGCCCTGTTGTCCGTAGCCGCCGCCGTAACCGCTGGCTTCCGCTGGCTGACCGTAGTCGTAGTCGCGCCCGGGCTCGGCGTACCCGCCGCCGCCACCGGGTGGGGCGTATGACTGGCCGTAGTCCTGTCGGCCGTATCCGCCGCCGCCGTAGCCCTGGTCGTAGCCCGCGCCCTGTTCGGGGTAGCCGCCGCGCTGGTCCGGGTAGCCGCCCTGTTCGGGGTACCCGCCGCGCGGATCGGGTGCGCCGTAGCCGGCTTGGTCGGGGTAGCCGCCGCGCGGGTCGGGGTAGCCGCCCGGTTCCGGCTGATACCCGGCACGCGGATCGGGTGCGCCGTAGCCTCGGTCGGGGTAGCCGCCGCGCTGTTCGGGGTAGCCGCCGCGGTGGTCGGGGTAGCCGCCCTGTTCGGGGTAGCCGCCGCGCGGGTCGGGTGCGCCGTAGCCGGGCTGGTCGGGGTAGCCGCCGGCTGGGCGCTGCTCGTACTGCGGCGGGTAGCCGCCTTGGTCGGGGTAGCCGCCGCGCTGTTCGGGGTAGCCGCCAGGTTCCGGCGGCGGATACGCGCCACGCGGATCGGGTGCGGCATGCGGGTCGTCATGCGGATGCGCGTAGGGGTCCTCGTAGTGGTCGTCGCCGGGCCGTCCCTGCCCGTGGCCGCCGCCGTAGCTCGAATTCTCACTCATCGCTGGTGCTCCTGGTTCTGCGCTGAACGCATGGTCTGATTGTGGCGGAGCGAGCTCGCCGGCTGTTGGCCGGGGCTCGACATCGGGGTTGACAGCGCCGCGGGTGCGGAACTGGCCGGTGTGCAGGTTCGTCGACTGCTCGAACCGGATGACCACGTCACCATATGTTTGCCACCCCTGTTCGCCGATGTATCTCGCCAAGTGCTTAGCGAAAGCGTCCGAAGTGAGGTCCGAGTCGGCGCCCACTTTCTGGTAGTCGTGCATACCGAGGGTAATGATGTATTCGTTGGGAGCCAAAAGGCGATCGCCTGCGACGGGGCGAATTCCCTCCGCCGCTTCCCGGCGCAACATCGCCTCGACCTCTTGCGGGACGATCGATCCGCCGAATACTCGGGCAAAGGCATCGCCGACGGAGACCTCGAGTTTGCGCTCGATGCGTTGGACTAGCCCTCTCTGGCTGCTCATGTCCAAGCGCCCGCCTCAGTCCTTGTCTCTCGGTGCTGCACGGCGGACGATGCCCGGCGTGTCGCATCACGCGTGTCGTATCCCGCATGGTATCCGGCAAGCGCTGCGCCGCGGCACCTCCAGAACTCTGAGAATCGAATCGGGCCAGGTCAAACCGCGTCCAGTGCGCTCTGCAGCACCGGTGCGGTTTGGAGATGCGCGCTACTACAGTGGTAGGCTCCACCGGTTGTTTTAGGGCGAGTGGCGGAATGGCAGACGCGCTGGCTTCAGGTGCCAGTGTCCTTCGGGACGTGGGGGTTCAAGTCCCCCTTCGCCCACAGTGTGATGAGTCGGGTCACGGGTTACACGTGGGTCGCGCCATCGGTTACAGATACCCCAGCCGGGGGTTGTTTGATTGCGCCAGTAGTTGCTGCGGCCGGGGCCGACGTGGGCAACGCTGGGGACGGCAAGACTTAGGGGCCGCACCTCCTCGGGCCGGCCCGTGTCGTCAACTCAACCAACCGCTAGACAAACGAAAAATGAACTGCGCCG
>DATDLZ010000197.1:0-11451 GCA_036519055.1 Mycobacterium sp. | reverse complement strand
GACGCTGGCCAACCGGTGCTTGATCGAGCACGACCGCATGAAGTCCAGCCCGAGCGTCGAGTTGTGCGTCGGTACCATCCCGCGGCCAGCGAGGTACAGGTGCGCCGCATTGTCTACCTGCACGCAGCGCACTGGAACACTGCTAACTGGGCGAACCGCGTCCACTTGCAGCACCGGCGCCATCAAGGTGGTAGCACCGGCGCGCTTCCCGTGACGCACCGCGGATCCTGCTGCGGCGATAGTGTCCAGGCCCCCCAGCAATTGGTCCGTTGTGCGAATGCCATATGCCGTCGGCCATTGATGTTCGGCGTCGGCGACGATCACCGTGCCATCAGAGAACTCGACTTCGTAGCACGGCCGGCCCAGCATGATCTCCGTCGCGGCCACCACTCGCGTCGGCCGCCCATCGCCACCCAGCAGCTCATCGCCGATGGCGACGTCACCCATGGTGGTCCACCCGGTAGGCGTCGGCAGGGGTGTGCCCAGGGCCAACGCCTTGCCCACTCCAGGTCGAGCCGCGACGATGATCATCTGGCCCGGGTGCAGGCCGTTGGTCACCTCGTCGAGTTCGGTGAACCCGGTCGGCACCCCGCGCGCCAGGCCGCCGTTGGAGGCGATGGCATCGATCTCGTCCATCGTCGGCTGCAGCAGGTCTTCCAGCGGGACGAAGTCTTCGGAGAGGCGGCGATCGGTGACCTCGTACATCTCGGCTTGTGCGCGGTCGACAACCTCCGCGACATCGGCGCCCTCCGCGCCGGCGTAGCCGTACTGCACCACCCGGGTGCCGGCTTCGACCAGTCGGCGCAGCAGCGCCTTCTCCGCGACGATCTCCGCGTAGTAGCCGGCGTTGGCAGCGGTCGGCACCATGGAGATCAAAGTGTGCACATACGGCGCCCCGCCGATCCGGCGCAGCAGCCCGCGACGGTCCAACTCGGCGGCCACCGTCACCGCGTCGGCAGGCTCCCCGCGCCCGTACAGGTCCAGGATGGCGTCGTAGATGTTCTGGTGTGCAGGCCGATAGAAGTCACTGGGCCGCAGCTTTTCCAGCACATCGGCGATCGCGTCCTTGCTGAGCAACATTCCGCCCAGTACTGACTGCTCGGCCGCGAGGTCTTGCGGGGGCTGACGCCCATAATCCTCGCTTGGCGCATCCGTGCCTGGGCGTCCTAAATCGTCAACGACCGCCATACACTCCCGCCCTCCTCCCACCCCAACGTTCGAACGCACATTCGACGCCGGTGGCTAGACGTTAGGTCACGCCACCGACACCGTTCGACTCAGCCCGACCGCCCGACTCACCCCCGAAATTCGGGGGTCCCCCCACCCGGGCGTATCGACGGCCTCCGCCCTCGTGACCGACTCGACCCACGATCGGCGGGACTGCCACCGCGGGCCGTGTAGTCGGTCTTCGAACGCCAGCATCACCTCACGACGGGTCGACGTTAAAGGTTGCTGGCGAAGACGCCAAACGAGGTTGTTCATAGACCTGTGCATCGTGTGTGCATATCCATCTGCGCCCGTGTTGAGGGGGTGTGGAGAACTTGTGGAGCAATATGCGCCGTTGCGACATCACTGCAGATAAGCGCACCACACACCCGCCTACTTCGTGTGGATGGGAATCTCTTCGGCGTGTCGTGACGGGTTGCCACTTCGGGCGTGTTGTGTTTCACCCAATGATTACCGGCGTTAACGGACGGTAACGTTCGCTATCAGCTGCTAACGACTATGAGTTCGCTATGCAAACGCAAATACCCCCCTGGGGCAGCTGTTTCGCTGCCCTCGGGGGGTATCTAGGTGTGGACCGTTAGGCGTCGGCGACGACGTCGAGTGCGACTTTGACGTCGACGTCGGGGTGCACGTGCAGCGTGATCGGGTGATTGCCGACGGCCTTGATGTGGCCCTTGGGTAACCGCACGACGCGCTTGTCGAGGTTGGGTCCGCCGGCCTTGCGGATCGCCGTGACGACGGCGCCGGGGGTCACCGAACCGAACAGCTTGCCCGAGTCACCGGCGGTCTTCACGGCCAGCGCAACGGCCCCCAGGCCCTCGATCGCGGCTTTGATTTCGTTGGCGTGCTCGAGGTCGCGCACCTGCTTGGTCTCGCGGGCACGACGGATGTCGTCCGCCTGCTTCTGAGCGCCCCGCGACGCGACGATCGCCAGGCCACGTGGAAGCAGGAAGTTGCGGCCGTAGCCGTCTTTAACCTCGACGGTGTCACCGACGCCACCGAGGTGGTCGACGTCGGCGGTCAAAATGAGCTTCATTGTTTCGCTGATTCCGTTCTGCGTGTCGCGGTTACCGCGTCGAGGAGGTGAAGGGCAGCAACGCCACCTCGCGGGCGTTCTTGACCGCGATCGCAACGTCGCGCTGGTGCTGGACGCAGTTGCCGGTGACGCGGCGGGCACGGATCTTGCCGCGCTCGCTGATGTAGGTACGCAGCAACTGGGTGTCCTTGTAATCGATGTCCTGGCCCTTTTTGGAGCAGAACACGCACTTGCGTGCCTTGATCGGCTTTTCCGGCGCCGGGCGCCGCTTGGTGGACTTCGCCATCTTGAGTTTCTGTCTCTTTCGTTCTGTCGTTTGAAAAGTTGTTAGAAGGGAGGCTCGTCGTCGCCGCCCGCGAACGAACCCGATGCCGGGGCGCTGCCCCACGGGTCTTCGCTTGCCGCGCTGCCGCCACTACTCTGAGCGGCCGGCTGGCGGGAGCCCCCGCCGCCACCACCGAAACCGCCACCGCCACCGCCGCTGCGGCTGGCTTTGTTCACCTTGGCCGTGGCGTACTTCAGGCTCGGGCCGATCTCATCGACCTCGAGCTCGACGACGGTGCGCTTCTCGCCCTCACGGGTCTCGAACGAACGCTGCTTGAGCCGTCCGCTCACGATCACCCGCGAGCCGCGGGTCAGGCTCTCGGCTACGTTCTCGGCAGCCTCCCGCCAGATGTTGCAGCGGAGGAACAGCGCTTCGCCGTCCTTCCACTCGTTGGTTTGGCGGTCGAACATGCGGGGCGTCGACGCGACGGTGAAGTTCGCGACGGCGGCGCCCGACGGCGTGAACCGCAGTTCGGGGTCCGCGGTCAGGTTTCCGATGACTGTGATGACGGTGTCACCAGCCACAATGTCCTCCTGGCTCCGCCGTGAATCGGCGGTTGGTGGTCACGAGCATGCTGTCGCAGAGAGCCTACGCAACGACCACGACGCGTCGCGGTCATTCGCCCACAGGCTCCTGTCGACTAGTGCTTGTCGGTGCGCATCACCTTGGTGCGTAGCACCGACTCGTTCAGGCTGAGCTGACGGTCGAGCTCGGACACCGTGGCGGGAGCGGCCTTCAGATCGATCACCGCATAGATGCCCTCGGCATGCTTGAGGATCTCGTATGCCAGCCGGCGCTTGCCCCAGATGTCGACCTTCTCCACAGTGCCGCCGTCCTTGCGGACAACGTTGAGGAAAGTCTCCAGCGACGGAGCTACGGTGCGCTCGTCGAGGGTGGGGTCGAGGATGACCATTAATTCGTATGGACGCATGGGAACCTCATCACCTCCTATGGTCGTGTGCGGCCACGGCTCATTTCTCCGTGGCAGGAGGGTCGCCTGCGTCGGCAACCGTCACAGGTTACCGGACGTTGGCTGAGCTCGCGAAATCGTGCGCAGGCGCGCCGCTGGTTGCGGCCGTCTGCCGTAGCCCGGCCGGGCGCAGCCACGCAGGCAGCCAGCTCGGCGGCGCGTCGGCGGCGCGGTCGAACACCCCGCCCGCTGGATCGTCCACCCGGCCACCCCAACGGACCAGATCTTCCTCGGGCCGGTAGATCTGCCGGACCACCAGCGCGCACAGCGCCAGCACCGCGACGTCGCGCAGCAGCACCGTCGCGGTGAACCACTGCTGCGGCAGCCCGCGATCGGGCACGCTGTAGAGGTAGTACATCCGCGGCACCCACACCAGTGCGTCAATGGTCATCCACGCCAATAGGATCCGGCGATGCGGCAACGCCAGCACCGCCAGCGGCACCAACCACAGCGAGAACTGCGGGCTCCACACCTTGTTGGTTAACAGGAACGCCGCCACCACCAGCAGCGCCAGCTGCGTCACTCGCGGCCGCCGCGGGGCGGTCAGAGCGATGTAACCGATTGCGACACAACACAACACAAACAGAGCCAGCACGACCTCGTTCAGATGCTCCGGCGGCTGCCAGAAGCCGAGGTCCGAATCGAATCCTGGCCAGCCAGTGAAGGACTTGACGACGCTGTACAGCGAATCCATGTCCTCGCCGCGGCGGGCGTTCAGCCGGAAGAACTCCGACCAGCCCCGCGGAAAGAGCATCAGCACCGGCAGGTTGACCAGCAACCAGGTCACCACCGTCGCGGCCGCAGTGCGGGCCACCTCGCGAAGCCGCCCGGTCCGGATGCCCAGCACCAGCAGCGGGCCCAGCAGCACCACCGGATACAGCTTGGCCGCGACGCCCAGGCCGATCAGCACCCCGGCGAGCACCGGTCGCCGTCGCGCCCATGCCAGCAGCCCACCCACCGCCAAAGCCGTTGCCAGCGCGTCGAAATTAGTGAAGACCTGAAAGATCACCAGCGGTGACGCGCCCACCAGCGCGGCGTCCCAGACCCGCCGGCCGGCCAGCCCTGCGGTCGCCCACAGCGTCGCCAACCAGGCCAACGCCAGCCCGAGTGCGGCGACGTCGAAGAACACCACCACCTCGGCGACGACCGGTATCGGAATCAGCTTGCTGAAGGTGGTGTACGTCTTGGCCAACGCCATCGACACGTACTGGTACACGCCGGTGAGGACGGGATACTCCATGTAGCGCACCGCTGGCTGACCGTCGTAGCGGGTCTGCGGCTTGCCGGCACCGTCCTTTTCGATCCAGCTCGACTTGTACGGAAAACGGCCCTGGCTCAACAACTCCGCGCCGTACAGCGGAACGGTGTCGGAGTAGCACAGCTCGTAATAGGCCCGCTGATTCTGCCAGTTGGCGACGCGCTGATCGCCTGGGCCAGTCCCGATGGTCTGCAGGCACGGCGCTTTCGTCGACCAGCCCAGCGCCAGGAACACCAGCGCGATCAGAAACATCACTCGCAGCGGCGTCAGGACCGCGGTGCGGCCGATGATCGCGTGCCGGCCCACCGGACCGCCGATGACCTTGGACAGCGCCGCGCCCAGAAAGTCGGTGCGGCTGGGGCAATCACGGTCATCGGCGGAGCGCAGATCACTGGCCAACCGCCGCGGCGAGATGTCGGCGCGACCTGTCTCGGTGAGGGTCACGGCGGGGGCGGCGGTCCCGGCGCGGGCGCTCCCGGCGGCGGTAGTGGCGGAGCTGCCGGTCCGACGGGCACGGTGGTCGGCGGCCCGATCGGAATCGTGATGCCCGGCGCGATTTCCATCGTGGGCTGAATGACCGTCAGCTGCGGCGGTGGTGGCGGTGGTGGCGGCGCGGCGGGCACACCGGCCGAGCCACCGATCTCGGCGGGCCTGGGGAAGGATTCGTTGGTGGTGCCTTTGAGCGCGCCGTCCATCGTCGATTTCCAGATGTCCGACGGCAGACCCGACCCGTAGATCGCCCCGCCCCCCTTGGTCACCAGCGGCACATCGCCGCGCACGGTGCCGATCCACACCGCCGTCGACAGCGACGGGGTGTAGCCGACCATCCAGGCGTCCTTGTCGGCGTCGGTGTCACCCAGCTGGGTGGTGCCGGTCTTGGACGCCGACGGCCGGCCGCCGGCCAGATTGTGTCCGCGCGAGTACCCCGCGATCGGCTGCATCGCCGACGTGACGTTGTCGGCGACGTCCTTGGGGATCCGCTGCTCACCGGAGTCGGTCGAGCTGGTCGCGTCGAACAGCACCCGACCCTCGGCGTTGACCACCTTCTGCACGAAGTGCGGCCTGTGATAGATGCCGGAGTCGGCCAGCGTCGCGTAGGCCGAGGCCATATCGATCGCCCGGGTCTGATACTGGCCCAACACAATTCCGTTGTTGGGCGGACCGCCCTTGCCGTCCTCGGACAGAGTGTGCGGGACACCCGGGAAGCTGGTCGCGATCCCCGCCTGGTGTGCGGCGTTGGCCACGTCCTCCGGGCCGTTCTTCAGCTTGAGCATCAGCCGGTAGTAGGAGGTGTTCAACGAACGCTTGAGCGCTTCGGCGATATTGCAGACCCCGCAGCCCTCGCCCTCCACGTTGGTGATCTTGATGCCGTTGACGGTCAGCGGTGAGCTGTCCACCTGGTAGCCCAGCCCGATCCCCTGCTCGAGCGCGGCGATCAACGCGAACACCTTGAACGACGACCCGGTCTGCAGACCGGCCTGAGCGAAGTCGAACCCGTTGGCATCCGAGCCGCCGTAGTACGCCTTCACCGCGCCGTTGTGCGGATCGATCGAGACCACCGCGGTCCGCATGTCGGGGTTCTGCCCCTCGAGGTATTTCGAGACGGCGTTCTCGGCGGCCTTCTGCGCCTGCGGGTCGATCGTGGTGGTGACCTGCAGCCCCTGGGTGTTCAGCGTCTGCTCGTCGATGTTGAACAGCTCGAGCAGTTCTTTGGTGACCTGTCGCTGGATCAGCCCGTTGGGCCCGGTGGTCTGGTCTTTCGCGCGAGCCTGCTCAGGTGGCACAGTCGGCGGGAACTGCTGTGCTGCACGGTCGGTCGGCGACAACGCCTTGATGTCGACCATCCCGTCGAGCACCCAGTTCCACCGGCCCTTGGCGCCCTCGAGATTCAGCGCGGGGTCCAGCGTCGACGGGCGCTGGATCAGCGCGGCCAGCAGTGCGCCGTCGGCGACGGTGAGTTGCTCGACGGGTTTGTCGAAGTAGGCCCGCGACGCCGCCGAGATCCCGTAGGCGCCCCGGCCGAAGTAGATGATGTTCAAATAGGCCTGCAGCACCTCGTCTTTGGACCACTCCCCCGACATCTTGGTGGCGATGACGAGTTCCTTGGCCTTGCGGACCAGACCGCCGATGCCGGCGCGCTGGGCTCCCACCAACGCGTTCTTGACGTACTGCTGGGTGATCGTCGAACCGCCCTGCGTGTCACCGCCGAAGATGTTGTTCTTGAACGCGCGGGCGAACCCGGTGAATGAGAAGCCCGGGTTGGAGTAGAAGTTGCGGTCCTCGGCCGCGATCACCGCCTGGCGGACATTCACCGGCACCTGGTCGATGTTGACGTCCACCCGATTACCTTCGGGGGGAACGATTTTCGCCAGCTCGGAGCCGTCGCTGGCCAGAATCGTCGACACCTGGTTGGTGCGGATGTCGCCGGGCTTGGGAATGTCGACGATGAAGTAGGCCATCGCGAACGTGACGATCGGCAGCAGCAGGATCACCACGGCGCTGACGTAGAGCCCGCGACGGACCCACGTCCAGTTGATGTGGCGCAGCCAGTCCCAGTCGAGTCGCTGAGCCCAACCCGGCGGCGGAGGCTTCCGCCCCGGCGGGCCCGGCGGCCCCGGCGGGCGGCCGCCCGGTGGTCCACCAGTCGGCGGCCCACCCGACCCACCAGCGGGCTTCTCCTGACGCCGTGACGTCTTGCTGTCGAGTGCGGCCGAAGCCATGTCGAGCGAGTCGCGCGAATCCGCGGACCGCGACGACGGCCGACCGTCCAGTGCAGCCTTTACCGCCTCGATCGGATCCCGAAAGCGATTCGGCGCCTCGTCTCTGACGGGGGGCAGGATCGTGGTCAGCCGGTCGTCGGGCGGAACCGGGGGCCTCCGGGAAGTTTGCCGCGGCGAACCCGACGACGGCGTAGGACCGGCATCGGCCCCTGACCCGTTCGGGTTGTCAGCGGCTGATTGGTCTTGCTGCCCTTCGTTATTCACTGGCCGTGCGGGCACCGTCGCGCGCCGTTCGGGTGCTGCGTGACTTCCGCGGCGGACGAGCCGTGCGTACCGCGCCGAGCACATACGACTTGACCAAGTGATTCCAGCTGCAGGTTCGGCATACCTCCACCACATGTACGGAGAACTCTTCGAACCGCGACGCTAGCAAGACCAACTCTTCGGCGGTCCGCGCAGACCCGGACACCGCGCCGAGATGGTCGCCGAATACCCACGACACCAGGGTCAGTTGCTCTTTGCGGCAGATCGGGCACATGACCGAGCTGGCCTTGCCGTGGTACTTGGCGGCGCGCAGCAGGTAGGGGTTGGCGTCGCAGACTTCGGTGACGCCGGTCCGGCCGGAGTAGACCTCGGCCAGCAGTGAGCGGCGCCGAAGCGCGTAGTCCACTACCTGTCGCTGCAATCGCACGATGACCAGAGTACGTCCGCGCGGCCGGTGCGGAGAGGTAGGTCGGTCACGTTTCGCAGCTACGAAGCGCTGACCTCGCCGACGCTGGGCAAGAACGCCGACCTGACCGGCTCGCTCGGCGTAACCGCTGACGCCGCCTCACCCAGCAGACCACGGTCAGCGAGGATCGGGCGGACGCCCTCGCCGAAAATGTAGGCCTCCTCGAGGTGGGGATATCCGGACAGGATGAAGTGGTCCAGCCCCAGCTCGGCGTATTCGGCGATGCGATCGGCGACCTCGGTGTGCGAGCCGACCAGCGCGGTGCCTGCGCCGCCGCGGACCAGGCCGACCCCGGACCACAGGTTGGGATAGATCTCCAGCTGACGGGCGTCAGCCCCGGCCGCGAAATCCTCGCCGCCACCATGCAACTGGCGCATGCGACGCTGCCCGACCGATTCCGAGCGGGCCAGCGACTGCTGTGCCGCGGCCACGGTCTCCGGGCTGAGTGCGCTCAGCAGCCGCTGTGCCTCCGACCAGGCCTGCTCGCTGGTGTCTCGGGAGATCACGTGCAACCGGATGCCGTAGCTCAGTTGCCGGCCCTGCGCCGCGGCCAGGCCACGAATCCACTCCAGCTTCTCTCCGACCTGTTCGGGCCGCTCGCCCCAGGTCAGATACGTGTCGGCGTAGCGGGCTGCGACGTCGCCGGCATCCGGCGACGAGCCACCGAAGAAAACGGGTGGCAGCGGATCGGGCCGTCGGGCCAGCGAGGCTTGCTCGACGCGCAGGTGTTCACCCGCCGCGGTCACCGGGGAATGGGAGGTCCACAGCCGGTGGACGATGTCCAGGAACTCTCCGCACCGCGCGTAGCGGTCCTGCTTCTCCAGGAAGTCGCCGAACGCCCGCTGCTCGCTGCTCTCGCCACCGGTGACCACGTTGAGCATCAGCCGGCCTTGCGACTGCCACTGAAAGGTGGTCGCCATCTGCGCGGCCAGCGTCGGGCTGATCAGCCCCGGGCGGAAAGCCACCAGGTACTTCAGCGACTCGGTGCTGCCGATCAGCATCGCAGTGGTCAGCCAGGCGTCTTCGCACCACAGCCCCGTCGGCGTCAACACCGCCTCGAAGCCGTTGATCTCGGCCGCCTGCGCCAGCTGGATGAGGTACTTGAGGTCGGCCGGCCGATCGCCGCGCATCGTGCTGCCATGCCCACCGGCGATCAGATCGCGCGAGTCGCCGTACGTCGGAAGAAACCAATGCAAATGAATCGACACGTTGTTTGGTTATGCCGGGCGAAACGCGTCACGAACAGGCTTGCAACCAGCCTGATTACAACCCGCCCGGCTCGCCGGTGGCACCGCCCCGACTGCGTGGCTACCAACGGCTGAACAAATCGGGAACATCAGCTGACCGCCCGGAGTGGCGCCGAATATATCGGGCCGATACTATTGCGCGAGACTGTTTCGCGACATAACGGCGTCGCATTCCGTGGAGCAAAGGAGGTGACTCGGTGCTGGAGCTCGCCATCCTGGGACTCTTGCTCGAGTCGCCCATGCACGGCTACGAGCTGCGCAAACGGCTTACCGGTCTGCTCGGAGCGTTCCGGGCATTCTCCTATGGATCGCTGTATCCCGCACTCCGGCGGATGCAGTCCGACGGGCTGATCGCGGAGAACGCGGCCCCGGCCGGCACGCCGGTGCGTCGGGCGCGGCGCGTGTACGAAATGACCGACGCGGGCCGGCTGCGCTTCAGCGAGCTGGTGGCTGACACCGGCCCGCACAACTACACCGACGACGGGTTCGGCGTGCACTTGGCATTTTTCAACCGCACGCCGGCCGCAGCGCGGATGCGCATCCTGGAGGGTCGCCGCCGCCAGGTCGAAGAACGTCGAGAAGGCCTGCGTGAAGCAATTGCGCGGGCCAGCAACTCTCTGGATCGCTACACCCGCCAGCTGCACCAACTCGGGCTGGAGTCCAGCGAGCGTGAAGTCAACTGGCTCAACGAGTTGATCGCGGCCGAACGCGTAGCGCAACGCAGCGCAGAGCAGGCCTAGGGCCGAGTAATCCCCAATATGAGAGTCAAGGAGAACTCCGTATGAGTGAGCAGAACGCGCCGCAGGCGTCGACCGAGGTCCGAGTCGCTATTGTCGGCGTCGGCAACTGCGCGTCCTCGCTGGTACAGGGCGTCCAGTACTACTACGACGCGGACGAGAACCACACCGTGCCAGGCTTGATGCACGTGAAGTTCGGCCAGTACCACGTCCGCGATGTGAAGTTCGTCGCCGCCTTCGACGTGGACGCCAAGAAGGTCGGCTTCGACCTGTCCGAAGCGATCTTCGCGTCGGAGAACAACACCATCAAGATCGCCGACGTGCCGCCGACCAACGTCACCGTGCAGCGCGGCCCGACGCTCGACGGCATCGGCAAGTACTACGCCGAGACCATCGAGATCTCCGACACCGAGGCCGTCGACGTGGTCAAGGCGCTGCGCGACGCCAAGGTCGACGTGCTGGTGTCCTACCTGCCGGTGGGCTCCGAGGAGGCCGACAAGTTCTACGCGCAGTGCGCGATCGACGCCGGCGTGGCTTTCGTCAACGCGCTGCCGGTGTTCATCGCGTCGGACCCGGTGTGGGCCAAGAAGTTCACCGACGCCGGCGTGCCGATCGTCGGTGACGACATCAAGAGCCAGGTCGGTGCGACGATCACCCACCGTGTGATGGCCAAGCTGTTCGAGGACCGCGGCGTGCAGCTCGACCGCACCATGCAGCTCAACGTCGGCGGCAACATGGACTTCCTCAACATGCTCGAGCGCGAGCGGCTGGAGTCCAAGAAGATCTCCAAGACCCAGGCCGTCACGTCGAACCTGCAGCGCGAGTTCAAGACCAAAGACGTGCACATCGGCCCGTCCGACCACGTCGGCTGGCTCGATGACCGCAAGTGGGCCTACGTCCGTCTCGAGGGCCGCGCCTTCGGTGACGTGCCGCTGAACCTGGAGTACAAGCTCGAGGTGTGGGACTCGCCGAACTCGGCGGGGGTCATCATCGACGCGGTGCGTGCGGCGAAGATCGCCCAGGACCGCGGCATCGGCGGCCCGGTGATCCCGGCGTCGGCCTACCTGATGAAGAGCCCGCCGCAGCAGCTGCCCGACGACGTCGCGCGCACGCAACTTGAAGAGTTTATCGAGGGCTAAATCCCTTCGTTTACGAAAGTGCGGTGAGGTCGCGGTTGCGCGATCTCACCCCACATTTGTTT
>DATDLZ010000196.1:0-20720 GCA_036519055.1 Mycobacterium sp. | reverse complement strand
CATGGGGTGTCATACCCGCGCACCTGACCGAGATGTCGCCGGACGCCATCCGCGGCTTCTATCCCGGTGTCACCTATCAGCTGGGTAATCTACTGGCGGCCTTCAACTTGCCGATCCAGGAACGGCTGGCCGCCTCCCACGACTATCCCTTCGCCTTGGCGGCGACGATCGGTCCGGTCCTGATCGCCGTCGCCGTGTTGACGGCGATCGGCAAGGACGCCACGGGAATTCGGTTCGGCACCAAGCAAAGCAGCGCGGTCGGCGACTAACCGCGTTGTGCGGCTCCGCTGAGCGCTTGACGAAGCAGGTGCATCGCGACCGTGGTCGAGCGCTCCCGGATGTCGGAGCGGTTGCCGGGCAGTAGAAGCGTGCGGGTTGAGGACGCGCCGTCGACCGCCACGGTGAAACAGACTGTCCCGACCGGCTTTTCCTCGGTTCCCCCGCCCGGCCCGGCGATCCCGGTGATCGCCACCGCGGTGTCGGCGTCGAAGCGGCGCAGCGCACCGGCGGCCATCGCCTCGGCCACCGGTTCCGACACCGCGCCGTGCGCGTCGATCAGAGCCGGATCGACGCCGAGTAAGTCGGTTTTGGCTTCATTTGCATAGGCCACCAGCCCGCCGGCGAGGTAAGCCGACGAACCGGGCCGCTCGGTGAGCCGTGCCGCCAGCAGGCCGCCGGTGCATGACTCTGCTGTGGCGATCCGGCGACCGGTCAGCAGGTGAGCAATCTGGTCGTCGACCTGGGAGCCGTCTTCGGAGAAGATCTGCTGCCAGTGCCGGTCCCGGAGGTATTCGCTCAACCGCCGGTAGGTGTCGGCGGCGCCGGGTTCGTAACGAGTGACCATCTCGATCTCGCCGCGCCGCAGGCACGTGGTGATTTCCAATCCGGCGAAACCGGGCACGTCGTGCTCCGCCTCGCGAAGCGTCTCGGCCAGGCCGGATTCCGGCAGCCCGAACATTCTGATGGTGTCTTGGCGGTAGATCGTCCGGCCCGCGATCGCTTCCTGGACGGCGAGTATCTCCACCGCGGTCTTCCACATCGGCTGTAGCTCGCGCGGCGGCCCCGGTAGCACGACGACGGTCGGCTTGCCGGGAACCACGACGCCGGGCGCCGTTCCCACCGGATCCATCACGACGGCTCCGAGCGGGACCATCGCCTGCTTGCGGTTGGCGGCACGTACCGCGTCGAAATCGCCGCCCCCGATGCGTGCCATCAGCTTTTTCAAGATCTCCGCGATCTTGTTTTCCAGCTCGGCGTCCAGCACCAGCTCGCGACCGCAGTAGCGCGCGACGGTTGCCACGGTCATGTCGTCGGCGGTCGGTCCCAGCCCGCCGCTGGTGACGATCAGGTCCACGCCTTCGTCGGCCATGAACCGCAGCTGGGCTTCGATGTCGGCGTCGCGGTCACCGCAGATGGTGATGTGGGCGAGCTCGACGCCAAGCTCGAGAAGCCGGTCGGCGAGCCATGGGCCGTTGCGGTCGGTGACTCGCCCGGTCAAGACCTCGGTTCCGGTGACGACAATGCCCGCGCGTGCGCTCACCGCTACGACACTAGGCGGGCAGTTTCGCTACGCGTCCCCGGGTTGCGCGGACAGGTGACGCTCCACCGATTCCGTCTTGCTGGTCATCGCGTCGGTCACACCTGATCGCCAGTCCGCCTTGATCACGACGCTGACCCGGGTGGCGCGGGCCGCCACGGCTTCGACGGCGCGCTCCACGACGGCCATCACCTCGGCCCAGCTGTCACCCTCGATCACAGTGAACATCGAATCGGTCTTGTTCGGTAATCCGGAGTCTCGAACTACCCGAACCGCTTCGGCGACGATCTCACCGACACCCTCGCCGACTCCGAGTGGCGTGACCGAGAACGCGACCAGTACGGACACCCCATGAGCGTACCCACCACGTCATGGCAGCATCGGGCCATGCGGGTTCTGGTGCAACGGGTCGCGTCGGCAACGGTGTCGGTGGATGGCCAAGCCGTCGGCGCGATCCGCCCCGACGGACAGGGACTGCTGGCACTCGTCGGGGTGACGCACGGTGACGACGCCGACAAAGCCGGGCGGCTCGCCGAAAAGCTCTGGCAGCTGCGGATTCTCGACGACGACCGGTCGGCCTCCGACGTCGATGCACCGATCATGGTGGTCAGCCAGTTCACGCTGTACGCCGACACCGCCAAGGGCCGGCGACCGTCCTGGAACGCCGCCGCGCCGGGCGCAGCCGCCGAACCGCTGGTCGCCGCGTTCGTGCAAGCCTTGCGAGATCTAGGGGCCGGCGTGGAAACCGGAATCTTCGGCGCCCACATGCAGGTCGAATTGGTCAACGACGGCCCGGTCACCATCTTGCTGGAGCTGTGAGAGGAACGATTGCATGAGCACATCGCAGGACAAGTGGGGCGTGGACCGCTCCGACGACGACACATGGGACATCGTCAGCAGCGTGGGATACACCGCATTGCTGGTCGCGGGATGGCGTGCCTTACATGCGGTGAGCGACCATCCATTGGTGCGCGACGACTATGCCAAGTATTTCATCGCGGCATCCGCGGACCCGTTTCTCAACGGCGCCCTCGCTGACCCGGGTACATCGGAGGGGGCGATCACGTTTCCCCGGCTGTACGGCGTGCAGACCCGGTTCTTCGACGAATTCTTCACCTCCGCCGCGCAGCGGGGCATCCGCCAGGCCGTCATCGTGGCGGCCGGCCTGGACTCGCGAGCGTACCGGCTGACATGGCCAACCGGCACAACGGTATTCGAGGTCGACCAGCCGAAAGTGCTCGAGTTCAAGGCGAGAGTGCTTGCGCAGCACGCAGCAGAACCTGCGGCCGACCGGCGCGACGTCGCAGCCGACCTGCGCGACGACTGGTCAACACCGTTGCGGGACAGAGGCTTCGACACCGAACTCCCGGTCGCCTGGTCGGTGGAGGGCATTCTCCCGTACTTGACCGGCGACGCCCAGGACACGTTGTTCAGCCGGATCACCGAATTGTCGGCGCCGGGCAGCCGACTCGGGATAGGCGCCCTGGGCTCGTGTCTTGACCAGGACCGGCTCGCTGCACTGGAAGGCAGTTACCCGGGCCTCAACCTGTCCGGTGATGTGAATTTCTCCACATTGACCTATGACGACGCGACGAAAACCAAACCAGCGCAATGGCTTGCCGATCACGGCTGGACCGTCGACCCCGTGCAGACCAACCCGGAACTGCAGCGCGAATACGGCCGGACCCCGGCCCAGGTCGACATGGACCTCGACGAGATCATGCGCTCCGAGTACATCACCGCCACGCGTTAGTCGGCCACGACGTATGCGGTTCCACGTCCTGCCCGCTCCCACAACACGCCGTCCTCGGCCGTCACTCCCCCGCGGATCAACTCGCGTTTCAGAATCTTGCTGGTCGCCGTCTGCGGAAGCTCCTTGTTGATCCGGACGAAACGCGGCCACGCCTTTGGCGACAAGTCGGGTTGAGTGGCCAGGAATTTCTCGAATTCATCCGGCGTGAGGGACGCGCCGTCGGTGAGAACGATGGCAGCCATCACCTGGTCGCCGACTTCTCGATCCGGGACCCCATATACCGCGACCTGGTTGATCGGGCTCAGCCGCTGCAGAATTCGCTCGATGGGTGCGGCAGCCAGGTTCTCGCCGTCGACCCGCAGCCAATCCGCTGTGCGACCGGCCAGGTAGATCCAGCCGTCGGTGTCCCGATACGCCAGATCACCCGACCAGTACATGCCGTGGCGCATCCGCTCGTTGGTGGCCGCGGGGTCGTTGTAGTACCCGGCGAACGGGCCGGCTCCCTCGGTGTTCACCAGTTCCCCGACCGCCTCGTCGAAGTTGGCCAGTGCACCGTGCTCGTCGAAAACTGCTGGCGCGCACTCGGTCACCGATTCCGAGTGGTACACGGCGACGCCGGGATACCCCTTGCCGATAGACCCGGTGGGCGTGCCGTCTTCGCGGGTGACGATGACTGCGAACTCACTGGATCCGAAGCTGTCGACCACCCGACAGCCGAACCGCCGGGCGAATTCGTCGATATCGCGATCGGTTGCCTCGTTGCCGAATGCGATCCGTAACGTGTTGTCGGCATCGTCGGGCCGCTCCGCGGTGGCCAGCATCAGGGCCAGCGGTTTGCCGACGTAGTTCATGTAGGTGACGTGGTAGCGACGGATGTCATCGAGAAACCTCGATGTCGAGAACCGGGCGGGCACCATCGCCGCACCGCTGCCGATGGCCACCGCCCAGCCGGCCGCCACACCGTTGGAGTGAAACAGTGGCATCGACAGGTAGCAGACATCGTCGGCGGTGACGTCGTACTGCCCGATCAGGCTTGCGCCGCAAAGAATCGCCATCACGTGGGCGAACCGAACTGCCTTCGGATCGCCGCTGGTTCCCGACGTGAAGATCATCATCAAGGTGTCGGCCGGTTCGACCTCGCGCCACGGCACCAGCGGTGGCGCGGCCGCTACCGCGTCGAGGTAACGCTGCGACGCCACGTCGAGCACGGTGATGCCGTCAAGATCCAGGCCGTCCAGCAGTGGTAGGTGGTCGGAATCAGCAAGCAGCAGTTGGCAATCCGCTCGTCGGATGTCGGACAGCAGCCCGGCGCCGCGACGGGTGGTGTTGATCCCGCACAACACGTAGCCGCCCAACCCGGCCGCCGCCATCGAGCGCAGCATGGCCGGCGAGTTGCCGAGCAGCGCGCCGACGTGCAGCGGACGACCGGTGTCGGCAAGATCGATCAACGCCGACGCCTCGCTCGCGGCCTCGGCAAGGTGCTCGCGCCAGGTCCAGGTCTGATCGCCGTACGCGACAGCGAGGGTGTCGTCGCCCATCCGGGATCTCAGCAACTGCTGCACGGTCTCAAACATCGGTTGGTTCCGGCCGATACCGCAACAACGTGATTCCGCAGTCGGGAATGTCGCAGAACACCGGGCGCACCCGCATTCCTATCCGGACATCGGCCGGATCCACGTCCACCAGCTCGGTGCTGAACCGCGGTCCGGCGTCCCACTCGACGACGGCGAGGATCTGCGGCAGCGAATCCGCCCACGGTGGACCGGTGGGCCGGCGCGCCACCGTGAATGTGTACACGGATCCGGCGCCGTCGATTTCGTGCCACTGCAGGTCGTCGGCCAGTGTGCCCGGCGCCAGCGTGCGGGGATAGAACACGTACCGCCCCAGTGACGGCGAATACTGCACCAGGATCCGGTGTTCGGTGAGCGCCCGCCAGAACGGCGCTGATACCGGGGTGGCCTCGGGAAGTGGTGTCGCCTCAGTCATCTCAGTCACCACCCAGTACCAGCGCGACTTGTTCACTCATGATCCCGCCGGTGCCGCTGACGAATGCGTGGTTGCAGTCGGCGACCTGGGCCGCGGCGCCCCGGCCCATCACCTGACGCGCGGCGTCGACCACGTGGTGCATGCCGCCGGCCATTCCGGCTTGCCCGAATGAGAGCTGCCCGCCCGCGGTGTTGAGCGGAAAATCGCCCGCAAAAGTGAGGTCGTGCTGGTTGACCCAGTCCATGCCTTCGCCTTTGCCGCAAAAGCCGGCGTCTTCGAGGGTCATCAGGACGGTGATGGTGTAGCAGTCGTACAGCGATGCCATGTCGACGGCTGAGGGAGCGAGACCCGCCATCGCGAAAGCGCGTTCGGCGGCGCGCGCTATCGGTGTCGTCATCAAGTCCTCGGCGTAGGTCGCTGTCTTGAAGGCGATGTGCTCGCCGAATCCCTTGACCCACACCGGACGGTGACGGGCATGGCGGGCCACGTCGGCGTTGGCGACCAGGACACCCACACCGCCCTGCACCCGCATCACCGTCTCCAGCATGTGGATCGGATCGGCGATCATCGGGCTGGCCAGAACGTCGTCGACGGTGATGTGCTTGCCGTGGAACACCGCGCCGGGATGCGCGCACGCATTCGTACGCTGGTCGACTGCGATTTTCGCCAGAGCTGTTGGGTCGTAACCGAAAAGGGCGGCGTATCGCTGCGCGATCTGCGCGTAAGGTCCGTTCTGGCCCACGTTGCCGTAAGGAATTTCGAACTCGGCCTGCGGTGAGCCGTACTTGTTGCTGGACGCGCCGTGCCACCCGGGCGGCGACGGTGGGTGGCGCGTCGACGTCGGCAGCACGGCCGAACCGGGCACGATCGCGAACACCGCGTCGCACAGCCCGAGTTCGACGGCGACCGCTGCGCGCCACACCATCCCGGCGGATGTTGCGCCACCAAGGTCGACGCGTTCACCGAAATTTACCGGCAGGCCTAGATATTCGGCGAGGGTGGCCGGGGCGAACATGTCGGATTCCGCCAAGCCGTGGCAAATCAGGCCATTGACCACCGCGGCGTCCACACCGGCATCGTCGACAACCATCTTGGCCAGCAGCGCGTACTGGTCGAGGGTGAACGACGGTGGGCGGGATTGCTTGCGCTCGGCGGGCAGTTCGGCGATCCCGATGATCGCGGCATCGCCCCGCAGACCCGTCACGGCTGGTCTCCGCGCAGCGGCAGTGCAACCGTGGCGGTGCCCGGCATCAGCACGGTGTCGCCGCGTCGCCCGGCGATTTCCAGGTCAACCAGACCGACGTTGTCGGCCAGCCGCTTTGCGGTCACCGATCCGCCGAAGTTCAGCTCCTCGCCGGCTATCGCGACCGCCCGGTTCTGCACCGAGTACTCGACCAATCGGCCACGCCCGCCGATCCAGTCGGTGATGGCGCGGGCCAGCAGTGCGGCCTGCAGCGGACCTTGCACGATGACGTCGTCATAATCCTCGACCGTTCGCGCCCAGTCTTTGTCGTAGTGGATCCGGTGGCCGTTGTACGTCGCGGCGCTGAAGAAGAACAACTGTCTTTCGTCGGCCGTCACCGCCAGCGTCGGCAAAGTGTCGCCCGGGTGGACGTCCTCGTAGAAGATCTGCTCGCGGGCCACAGCGCTCCCTAGGGTCGGGCGATCATCGATGTTGTTGCCTCTGCGACCAATTCGTCCCACTGGTTGCGGTAGACGGTTCGCCAGGTGACCAGAACGAACCTGCCGGAACGGCCTTGCTTCTCCACGATCGACTCGATCGTTCGCACCATCTCGATCTCGTCGCGGTGGTACGCCGGCCCGTGAAACGTGGTGCTCTCCCCGCCGGCCATACGTTTGGGAGCACGGGGAAAAGCAAGGCTCCCGGACACGGCTCCAGACGAGCCATCCGGCCGCAATCCGTCCAACGGCGTGACCCCCAGAATGGCGTACTGCAGGTAGAGCGGTGGGCAGATGATGTCGCGATAGCCTTGGGTGCGAGCGTATTCGGGGTCGAACCACAGTGGGTTGTGATCACCCACCGCCGCGGCCCACCGTTGCCAGTCGCGCCGGTTGACTTCACCCGTTGCCGTGGCCGCTACCGTTCCCACTCGCGAAGCCGATTCGGCGTCGATCAGACTCTGTTCGCTCACGCCTCGTCCTCCAGCCACGTCGCCGCGACATCCGCCCCGCCGCCCAGTGTCGACAACACCCGGGCCCGCTCGGAGAACAAATGCAAATCGGTCTCGACCACATAGCCCATGCCGCCGTGCAACTGGTGCGCATCGAGCGTGATCAGTTTCGCCGCGGTCGCCGCATGCATGCGGGCAATCGCGGTCTGACGGGTGGCGGTGTGGCCCTTCCCGATCCAGAAGACCGCCGAATGGGCGGCGAGCCGCGCCGCGGCCAGCGCGATATGCATATTCGCCACCAGATGCTGTGCGGCCTGAAAGGACGCGATCGGGCGGCCGAACTGCTTGCGCGCCATCGTGTAATCGACGGTGCGCTGCAGCACAGCCTCGCCGACACCGACGAGGTCCAGCGACAGCAACGCCACTGCGGCGTTGGCCAATCGGCGCAGGTCCTGTTCGGCTAGGCCCGCACCGTCGGCCCCGTCCAGCACCGCCGCCGGATCGATCACCTCCACATCGTCGAATCCGATCCGGAATGTGCGGTGCCCGCCCATCAACCGCAGCGGGTCGATCCACAGGCCCGCTGCGGCCAACGGCACGACGAACGCCATGACCCGCTCCCCCGACGCGGTTGCCGACACGACGAGGTGATCGGCCAGGTCGGCGTCCGCGACGAAATCGACCGCGCCGCTGAGTCGCCAGCCGCCCCAAGCCTCCGAACGCACTCGCAGCGTCGGTGTGGTCACTGCGGCGTTACGTGGACCCCACAAACATGTTGTGGCACTGATGTTTCCGTCGGCCAGCGCGGGCAGCCACGCCGCATGCTGACCGGGTCCGCCGAGCAGCTGGATGGCCAGAGCGGCCTGCACCGTGCCGTGCACGATCGTCGGGCACAGGCCGCGGCCCGCCTCGAGGCAGAAGATGCCGAGGTCGGATAGCGCGCCACCGGCGCCGCCGTAGTCCTGCGGAAGCAACAGGCCGAATACGCCGGCGTCCGCCAACGATTTCCACAGCCGGGCGGGCATCGACCGTGGGTCCGCGTCGCGAAGTTCGCGGACCAGGCTTATCGGGCACTCGGCGGCGAACAGCGCGGAGAGCATCGACGCCAGGTCTCGCTCGTCCTGATCGGGTAGTAGTTTCACGATGTCGTCACCATCAGCGTCCGTAGGACGGCATGCCGTGGCCACGCTGCGCGATCACGTCGCGAAGGACTTCGTTGGTGCCGCCACCGAAGCGCATCAGCGGCGACACCCGGTAGAGCCGTTCGAATTTCCCGTCCTCGGGCGCGCCCGGGCTGCGGTACGCCAACAGGCCGTCGGGGCCCAGCAGGTCGATGGCCAAATCGGCGATCCGCTGCCGTAGTTCGCTGCTGAACACTTTCTCGACGCTGACCTCCACGGTAGGGATCACTCCACTGTCCAGCAGCGAGGCCGCCTGATACCCCATCAGCATGGCCGCCTCGACATCGGCTTCCGCTTGGGCGAGACGGCGGCGGAAGCCGGCGATCTGCAGGGGCACCGAACCGTCGCGCCGCGGCCGGCCAGCCAGCTCGGTCAGTTCGTCGAGTGCGCGGCGCAGATCTCCCGCATTGGTCAGCGCGCCTCGCTCGAGATCCAGCGCGCCGGTGATGTAGGTCCAGCCTCGATTGAGTTCCCCGATCAAGTTGCCGACGGGCACCCGTACCGCGTCGAAGAACACTTCGTTGGTGCGATACCCCGACCATGCGTAGAGCGGACGAATTTCTATGCCGGGCAGATTGGTCGGAACCATGATCACCGAGATGCCGCGGTGTCGGGCCGCGCTGGGATCGGTTCGCACACAAAGCCATTCATGCGTGGCACGGTTTGCGACGCTGTTCCAGATCTTGGATCCGGTGATGACCCACTCGTCGCCGTCTTGCACCGCCCGGGTGCGCAGACTGGCCAGATCGGTGCCCGCTTCGGGTTCGGAGTAGCCGACCGCGCAGATCAGCTCGCCGCGAGCGATCGGCGGAAGGAACTCGAGCTTGTTGTGTTCGGTGCCGTGCCGCATGATCATCGGCGCGACCGATGTCACCGTGAGGTCCGGACCCGGGACGCCCCAATACTCGAACTCGCGCATCAGCAGGTGCTGATAGACGGCGCCCAGTCCCAGACCGCCGTACTCCGACGGCCAGTTCAGCCCGAACCAGCCCCGCTCGCCGATCCGGCGCCGGAATGCCGCGACTTCCCGGTCGGGCAATTCCTGGCCATGCTCGGCCAGTTCGGATCGCAGCGCCGGAGTGACGGTCTCAGTGAGGAAAGCGCGCACCTCGGCCAGCCAGGCGTCCTGTGCTGCGTCGAGTTCGAAATCCACCATCCTTTTCCTAGCGGGTTCTTGATGCTTGCGCCCGCAATTGCGAAAACGAACCTAAAGTCTTACGACGTGCCCCTCGACGATCTGCAGTCGGTGTCGGCCGCCCTCGCGGAGATTGCCGCCAGTCCGGCGGGACCCGAAACGGGCGCGTTCTTCGACCTGGACGGCACCCTGGTCGCCGGGTTCACCGCCACCGCTCATGCCGGTGATCGGATCCGTCGCCGGCAGGCCGGATTCGGGGAGGTTCTGGGTGTCGCCGAGGCGATGATGCGATACCGATTCGGCCGCATGGAGTTCGGCCGCCTGGTCGTGCGGGGCGCCGGCTACCTGCGCGGCGAATCGCTGGCGGAGCTGGAGGCCATTGGTGAACGGCTATTCGTCGACCGGATCGCCGCGCGCGTCTTTCCGGCGATGCGATCGATCGTGCATGCGCATCAGGCCCGCGGCCACACCGTCGCGCTGTGCTCCTCGGCGCTGACCATCCATGCCCGGCCCGTGGCCCGTTTCCTCGGCATCACCCACGTCTTGTGCAACCACTTCACGGTCGACGACGCCGGCCTACTGACCGGGAACATCGTTCGTCCCATCGTGTGGGGGCCGACGAAAGCGGCTGCGGTGCAGAACTTTTGCACTGACAGTGGGGTGCTGCTAGGCGATAGCTACTTCTACGCCGACGGCGACGAGGACGCGGCTTTGATGGCGCTGGTCGGCCACCCCCGACCGGTCAACCCCCGACCGCGCCTTGCGGCGGTGGCCGCCCGGCGCGGTTGGCCGGTGCTCCGGGTCGGCGGCTCGGGCGGCCGCCCACGGGTCAGGTCAATGCTCCGAAAAGGAGCCTGATGCAGTTCTGGTCCGGCACACCGTTTATGGAGACGACCGACGCGCTGGCGATCGCGCGAATGCTGGATGAGTGTGGCTACGACGGGGTGATCTGTGCCGACCACTTGATCTATCCACGCAATCTGACGTCGCCGTACCCGTCACCGGCCGGACGTCCGCCATGGCCGCCGGAGACGGCGTGGCCGGATTCGTGGATCATGATCGGTGCGATGTCGTCGATTACCCGACAGTTGCGGTTCTCCAACGCCATCTACGTCGCCCCGTCCCGCCCGCTGGTGGAGGTCGCCAAACAGGTGGCGACCGCGTCGGTCATTTCCGGCGGCCGGGTGTCGCTGGCCGTCGGCGCCGGCTGGATGCGCGAGGAATTCGACCTGCTGGGACAGGATTTCAGCACCCGCGGAAAGCGGCTCGACGAAATGATCCCGGCGTTGCGTGCACTGTGGCAGGGCGGCTGGGTGTCCTGGAGTGGTCAGCATTACCAGGTGCCCGAGTTGATGCTCGAGCCGCACCCGGCGACGCCGGTGCCGATCTTGTGCGGCGGCGAATCGGAGGTGGCGTTGCGCCGCGCCGCCCGGCTGTGCGCCGGGTGGGTCGGCACGGCGTACGTCTGGGACGACGCGGTTCGTTACGTGGAGAAGTTGACGGCGTTGCGACGCGAGTACGGGCGTGATGGCGAGCCGTTCGAGATCATGCTGGCGCTGCTCGAGGTGCCGTCGGCCGATCTCTACCGACGCGCCGAAGATCTCGGCATCACCGCGGTGATGTGCGCGCCGTGGATGGGCGAAGACGTCGGCCCGGACGACCGCGAGGGCTGCCGCGCCGCCATCGAGCGGTTCGCCGAGACCGTCGTCGACAAGTGCCGCTAGCGGTTAGAACTTGTGCGGGACGTCGTTGACCAGTCCGCCGTCCATGACGAACTCAGCGCCGGTCGCGTACGACGATTCGTCGCTGGCCAGGAACAATACGAAGGTGGCGACCTCCTCGGAGACGCCGGGCCGTCCGAGCGGAACGGTGACCATGTCGTCGGGGAAGTGCTTGGTCATCGGGGTGCGGATGAAGCCCGGGTGGATGGAATTGACCCGGATGTTCTGCGAGGCGAGTTCGAGCGCGGCGGATTTGGTCAGGCCGCGCACCGCCCACTTGGAAGCTACGTACGGGTGCACCATGACGGCGCCGCGCAGACCCTCGATCGACGACACATTGATGATGGAGCCGCCACCTGCGGCCTTCATCGGCTCGACGACGGCTTGGATGCCGTGGAACGTCCCGTTCAGGTTGACGTCGATGACTTTGTTCCACTTGTCCACATTGAACTGCCCGAGCTGGCCGAGTGCCACGATGCCGGCGTTGTTGACGAGCACGTTCAGCTTGCCGAAGTCGTTGACCGCGGTGGACACCGCGGCGTCCCACTCTTCGGGCTGGGTGACGTCGAGGTGGACGTAGCGCGCCGCGTCGCCCAGCTCGTCGGCAAGTTTCTTGCCGTCATCGTCGAGGATGTCGCCGATCACGACCTTGGCGCCCTCGCCGACCAGTGCGCGAGCGTGGGCAGCGCCCATCCCCCGAGCGCCGCCGCTGATTAGAGCAACTTTTCCGTCCACGCGTCCCATGCCGCGTCACGCTACCGCAGCGGGTCATGAAATTAGAACTTGTTCCACCGGCCCGACGGCGACCGTGAAGTGGGAAACAATCACACGATGAGCGCTATGACCCCCCTTCTGACCGCGTGCAGCGGGTTCCTCTTCGCGGTGCTGTGGATGGACCTCATGTTCGATGCTCAGGTCCGCGTGGACCGGCATCCCGGCGGTGAACTGCCTGAGGCGGTGCTGGATTCCATCGCGCGCTACTACCGGCGTGCGGTCACCGAATCCCGACCGATGAGCCACCTCATCGCCGTGGTCATGGTGGTCTTACTGGGCACGTTGGGGTTCCGGGCGGTTCGAGGGCACGACCCGGGCTGGCTGATGGCGGTGTCGACTCTGCTGGCGGGCGCGCCGATTCTGCTGGCCGCGACGCATACGGTGCCCAATGCCGTCCGACTCGGCGGCCGTTCTGGCAGCCCAAGCGCCCAAACCGCCCTGGCGCGGTCCATCTGGCGTGATCATCTGGCTTGTGCGGTCTGCATGCTGGCGTTTCTGGTGCTGTGGGTAGTCCACGACGCCGTGTTCTGAACGGTCCGCGCGAAGTGCTATTGCCCAGGTGGTCACAGTCGTCCGGATCCGTACTAAACTAGAACACGTTCCAGTTCGCCTACGCCGCTGTAAGCAACCAGGTAAGGATCAGGCATGCACACTCCCATCTGCGACGAACTCGGCATCGAGTTTCCGATCTTCGCGTTCACGCACTGCCGCGATGTCGTCGTCGCGGTGAGCAAGGCCGGCGGATTCGGCGTGCTGGGTGCGGTCGGCTTCACTCCCGAGCAGCTCGAGATCGAGCTCAAGTGGATCGATGAGAACATCGGCGACCACCCGTATGGCGTCGACATCGTGATCCCCAATAAATACGAGGGCATGGATTCGCACCTGTCCGCCGAAGACCTTGCCGAGACACTGCGCAAGATGGTGCCCCAGGAGCACTTGGACTTCGGAAAGAAAATCCTCGCCGACCACGGAGTGCCTGTCGAGGACAGCGACGGCGATAGCCTGCAATTGCTCGGCTGGACCGAGGCGACGGCCACTCCTCAGGTCGAGGTGGCGCTGAAGCACCCGAAGGTGAAGATGATCGCGAATGCGCTCGGCACCCCGCCGGCGGAGATGATCAAGCACATCCACGACGCCGGACTCAAAGTCGCCGCGCTGTGCGGCTCCCCATCGCAGGCACGAAAGCACGCCGACGCGGGCGTCGACATCATCATCGCCCAGGGTGGCGAGGCCGGCGGGCACTGCGGCGAGGTGGGTTCAATTGTGCTGTGGCCCCAGGTCGTCAAGGAGGTGGCCCCGGTCCCCGTCCTTGGGGCGGGTGGCATCGGCAGCGGCCAGCAGATCGCCGCGGCCCTGGCGTTGGGCTGCCAGGGCGCGTGGACCGGCTCGCAGTGGTTGATGGTCGAGGAGTCCTCGAACACCCCGGTTCAGCAGGCCGCGTACGTCAAGGCCGGCAGCCGCGACACCGTGCGCAGCCGCTCGTTCACCGGCAAGCCGGCCCGGATGCTGCGCAACGACTGGACCGAGGCCTGGGAGGCGCCGGACAACCCGAAGCCGCTCGGAATGCCGTTGCAGTACATGGTTTCCGGCATGGCGGTGCGGGCGACCAACAGATTCCCCAACGAATCCGTTGACGTGGCGTTCAACCCGGTCGGTCAGGTCGTCGGGCAGTTCTCCAAGGTGGAGAAGACGTCGACCGTCATCGAACGCTGGGTGCAGGAGTACCTGGAAGCGACGAACCGGCTCGACGAGTTGAACGCCGCGGCTTCCGTCTGAGCCCGTTCGGCTTACTCGTCGTCGTCCGGCGGGCCGGTGAAGACCTCTTTGGTTCGCTCGACGGCGTAGGTGGCGATGTCCAGCGAGTTGTGCACGATGTCGCCGGTGCCGCCGGCGATGTCGCCTTTGATGATGTGGCCGGCGTTCTCGACGATGTCCGATGACCGCTCGACGGCGTTCTGCATGATGTCGCGGGCGGCATCGATTGCGTCTTTGGCCTTGAAGGCCATGGCTGTCTCCTAAGTCGTGTGGTTAGTGGGTGACACCCGTGTCGGACGGGAAGCCTCCGCCGGCGCCGTTCGGGGCCCCGCCGCCGGTCAACTGACCGATCTGCCAGCCGTGTTCGGTGCAGAGCATCGGCTGCCCATCGGGCGACTGGGCCGATGATCCCCGCGGATTGTCACACTTGGCGCCGACCTGCTGCACCCCGTACAGCGGATAGGTGATCACCCAGAACCCCGACTGCGCTGCCGGAAACTGGTTGATGATGAAGTGGCAGGCCTCGGCCTGACCGCCGGGGCCGCGCCCGAAGATGAACCGCTCGTAGTTGTCGCACGGCGCGCCCAGCGACGCGTCGTAGTTTATGCCGGGCACATCGCCGTCGTAATTCCCGGGATCGGCAACGGCGGCCGGGGCCAAGCCGACGGCCGCACCGGTGATCGCTGTGGCGATGAGCAGTTCGCGAATCATGACCCACCTTCGGTGTTTCGTAATCAGGGCCATCAAACGGGCCCCGTGACCTGGAGGCAAGCATAGTCAGTGCCACCGGCGCCACAAGGCCGTTTCGCGCGACGGCCTGCAGAGCTCGGTCAGCGCTCAGCGGGCCGGTAAGTGCAGATCAGGACACCGGTAGCCGCCGTCGATGTCCTCCTTCGGACCGCCCGGCGCCTGCACGACACCGTCGAGGCTGATGAAGTCGCTGACAACGATGCGCATTGTCGATCCCTTTCCTGGTCCCTCTGCGTGGCTAGATCCAGACCATGGACCCGGCCGAAACTCATCGGAGCCGAGGGCGAGAACACGTTCCAATCCATCATCGGCGAATCCGTCGAGAAGCCGTTCCATCTGGGCTGCGGCGGTGCTTTACTGGGCCAGAACTCGTCATATCCAAGTCGTATTCACTCATAGGAGTGCCACTGATGCCGACTCCGAATCTTCCTTCCGGATTCGATTTCACCGACCCCGACGTCCACGCCGAGCGACTGCCGGTTGAAGAACTGGCCGAGCTGCGACGGACCGCCCCGATCTGGTGGAACGAGCAGCCAGTGGGGGCCGGCGGATTCGACGACGGCGGCTTTTGGGTGGTGTCCAAACACAAAGACGTCAAGGAGATTTCGCGGCGCAGCGACGTCTTCTCCAGCCTGGAGAAGACGGCGCTGCCGCGCTACAAAGACGGCACGGTCGGCGAGCAGGTCGAACGGGGCAAGTTCGTCCTGCTCAACATGGACGCGCCGCAGCACACCCATCTGCGCAAGATCATCTCGCGTGGCTTCACGCCCCGGGCCGTCGAGCGGCTTCGCGACGACCTCCGCGAACGGGCCCGGCAGATCGTGGAAAGCGCGGCGGCCCAGGGATCCGGCGACTTCGTCGAACAGGTGTCGTGCGAGCTTCCGCTGCAAGCCATCGCCGGTCTGCTGGGAGTGCCGCAGGAAGACCGGATGAAGCTGTTCCACTGGTCCAACCAGATGGTCGGCGACCAGGACCCCGAGTTCGAGAACAACGACGCAATAGATGCCTCGATCCAATTGATCATGTACGCCATGCAAATGGCCGCCGACCGGGCCGCGAACCCCGGTGAAGACATCGTCACCAAGCTGATCGAGGCCGACGTCGACGGTCACAAGCTCTCCGACGATGAGTTCGGTTTCTTCGTCATCCTGCTTTCCGTCGCCGGCAATGAGACCACTCGCAACTCGATCACCCAGGGCATGATGGCCTTCACCGACTTCCCCGATCAGTGGGAGCTGTACAAGAAGGAACGTCCGGCCACCGCCGCGGACGAGATCGTTCGGTGGGCCACGCCGGTCACGTCGTTCCAGCGGACCGCGCTCGAGGACTACGAGCTGTCCGGCGTGCAGATCAAGAAGGGCCAGCGCGTCGTAATGGTCTATCGTTCAGCCAATTTCGACGAGGAGGTGTTCGACGACCCGTTCGCCTTCAACATCCTGCGTGACCCGAATCCGCACGTGGGCTTCGGCGGCACGGGCGCGCACTACTGCATCGGGGCCAACCTGGCCCGAATGACGATCGACCTGATGTTCAATGCGATCGCGGACGCCATGCCCGATCTGGAGTCGATCGGCACGCCCGAACGCCTGCGCTCAGGCTGGCTGAACGGCATCAAACACTGGCAGGTCGATTACCACAGCGATGCCTCGGCGAAATGCCCTGTCGCGCATTAGGCTACGGCTATGCCGTCACATAAAGCAGTTCACGTAAAGTCCGCGGGTGCGCCGCTGGAGCTCGCCGAGGTCGAGACCACGTCGCCGGCGCGCGGCGAAGTGCGGATCAGCGTCGGCGCCTGCGGCATCTGTGGCACCGACGCTCACTTTGTTTCCGGTGACTTCCCCGGCCTGTCCTGGCCGCTGACTCTGGGCCACGAAATCGCCGGCAAGATCGCCGAAATCGGTCCGGGTGTCCAGGATTTCGCGGTCGGTGATCGCGTCGCCGTCGGCTGGTTCGGCGGGTGCTGCGACCACTGCGCGCAGTGTCGCAAGGGCCTGTTCATCCACTGTGTGAACGGCAAGGTGCCGAGTTGGCACTACCCCGGTGGCTACGCCGAATCGGTGACCGTGCCGTTCACCGCCCTGGCCCGCATCCCCGCGGAACTCTCCGACGCGGAGGCCGCTCCGATGGGTTGCGCCGGTGTGACGACCTACAACGCGTTGCGCCACACCAACGCGTTGCCGGGTGATCGAGTGGCGATCCTCGGCGTCGGCGGCCTCGGCCACCTCGGGATCCAGTTCGCCCGAGCAATGGGTTTCGAGACCATCGCGATCAACCGCGGCACTGCCAAAAAGGACGATGCGATCAAGCTGGGCGCACATCACTATGTCGACTCCACCGACGGCGACGTCGCCGAAGCGTTGAACGACCTCGGCGGGGTCGCTGTGGTGCTGGGCACCGCAGGAGCATCGAAGGCCATGGCGGCGACGGTCGACGGCTTGCAACCCCGGGGTGAGCTCATCACCATCGGGGTCACTCCTGAGCCGCTGCCCATCAGCCCGCAGCAACTGATCATACCGGGGCGCAGCATCATCGGTCATCCGTCCGGGACTGCCAGCGAGACCGAAGACACCATGAATTTCGCGGTGCAGACCGGCGTGCGGGCCTGGATCGAAGAGCTGCCGCTGGCGAAGGCCGCGGAAGGCTATGCGGCACTGGAGCAGGGCCGGGCGCATTACCGCACCGTTTTGACGATTTGACCGACGACGACAGCGCGGTGTGGGGCCTTGACGGCTCCCACGGCGAGCTGCTGATCCGCACCGGCGTCGCCGGTCGCGCCGCGCAGCTAGGGCATCGGCTGACGATCGCGATGCGCAGCTGGCAGGCGACCACCGAGTGGGATTGCGACGAACCGGTGAGCGCGGAATTGACCGTCGACGTCGGTTCGCTCGAGGTGGTGCGCGGCGAGGGTGGCCTGACCCCATTGTCCGGCCCGGAGAAGATCCTGGTGCGCACCAACGCTTTACGTTCGCTGGGCGTTCGTCAGTTCCCGCGAATCACCTTCGTAGCCAAGACTATTGAGAAGACGGACGACGGCTACCGGTTGACCGGGGCGTTGACCATCCACGGTAAGACCCGGGCACAGACTGTGGATGTGCGCACCGATGACCTGGATGGCAGCTGGTGGCTGTCCAGCGAAACCACGGTCCGGCAATCCGCGTTCGGAATCAAGCCGTACTCGCAACTGTTGGGCTCCTTGAAAGTCGCTGACGATGTCATCGTGTCGTTTACGGCGGAGTGCGCCAAAGAATTCTGACGAAGGGAGTCGCGATGCGGATCGGAGTGGTGTTTCCGCAGACTGAGATTGGCGCCGACGCGGGTGCCGTCCGGTCCTACGCCGAGCATGTCGAGGCGCTCGGGTTTGCCCACCTGCTCGCCTACGACCACATCGTGGGAGCCGACCGGGATGTCCACGCCGGCTGGAACGGCCCCTACGACATGCACAACACGTTCCACGAGCCGCTGGTGACCTTCGGCTACCTGGCAGCGATCACCACCTCTTTGGAGTTGGTCACCGGCGTCGTCATCTTGCCGCAGCGTCAGACCGTTCTGGTCGCCAAGCAGGCCGCCGAAGTAGACCTACTCAGCGGCGGACGGCTGCGCCTGGGAGTCGGACTCGGCTGGAACGCGGTCGAGTATGAGGCTCTCGGAGAAGACTTTTCGACGCGGGGCAAACGCTGCGACGAACAGGTCGAGTTGATGCGCAAGCTCTGGACCGAGCCGAGCGTCACCTTCAGCGGTAGCTATCACCACGTGACGGGCGCCGGGCTGGCGCCGCTGCCAGTACAGCGGCCGATTCCGGTGTGGTTCGGGGCGTCATCCCCCCGGGCGTTGCGCCGCGCCGGCCGGCTGGGTGACGGCTGGTTCCCAATGGTCGGCCCTGGACCCAAACTCGAGCAGGCGCGTCAGCAGGTGGCGCAGGCCGCGACGGAGGCCGGCCGAGACCCCGCGCAGATCGGCATGCAAGGCCAGGTGTCCTGGAACGGCAGCGCCGAGGACCTGGCCGAGGGCTTGCGAATCTGGGCGGACGCGGGCGCATCGCACGTGTCGATCAACACCATGAACGCCGGGCTGGCATCAGTCGATCAACACCTCGCCGCATTGACCACCGCCGCCGAAATCGCCGGCAATATCACGGGTTAACGCTGCGCCTGCCCGCCGACGCTACGGCGATGGCGCTCCGGGCGACGGAGGTTGCGGCGGCTGCTGCTGGTCGGGCGCCTGCCCGTGCAGCCGTTCGAGCAACTTCGTCAGCCGCGGGTGCGGGTTGGGCGGCTCTTCCGGCGGCGGAGGTGCCACCGGAGGTGGCGCCACGGGCGGCGGAACCGGCGCGGCTGCGGGCACGTTGACCGGCGCCTGAGCGACCACCGGCTGCTGCTGAACGGCCGGCGCTTGCTCCGGCGCAGGCTTGGAGGCCGGGCGGGCAGCCGGAGTTTCGACCGCGGCCCGTCGCGGAGCCGGGGCCTCGGCGACCGGGGCGGCCGAGTGAGCCACCGGCCGGACCGGATCGGGTGCATGGTGGGGCACCAGGTGCTGACCCAACGCGAGCGACAGCGATGCGACGAAGGTGACCGCTCCGGCGCCCAGCATCGTCAACGCTCCGGCATACGAACGTTGTTGGGAGGCTTCGTGATCCTGCCGCCAGCTGTTCACGGTCTCGAGCATCTCGGCGTCGGTGAATTCGGTGCTCTGAGCTGACGCGAGTGCGGCTCCACGCGCCAGAGCCAAATCTGCACCCGGCTGGGTGATGACCGGGACCGGCACCGCCGCCTCGAGACGCGTTGACAGCACGCCGAGTTCGTGTCCGGCGCCGACGATCACGATGCCGTTTGGCTGCCAGGAGCTGCGGTCGCACAGCGTGGTCAACCAGTGGACCAGATGATCCGGCCCGCCGGGCAACTGCTTGATGGCCGTCTGCGCCTCGTCGCCGTCATTGTCGACCATCACGACGATCGTCGACTCGCCGTCCAGGACGCACACGGCGGCCTGGTCGTAGCCGACGACCGGAGCGATCGCGCGGGCAAGCATTTCGCACGCCTCGTGGAAACGAATCGGGACGACGTTGTCGAAACCTGCGTCGGTCAGCGACTCCAGAAGCAGCGCAGATTCCGCTGCCGCTTCGTCGCTCCACGTGACGCCGACGACGTGAAGTCGTTGGTCGTAGCCAGCGGCCGCGGACTGCGCGTCCAGCACGGCGGCGCTGGCCTGTTCCGAAGTGTGGACCGCCTGGACTCCATTGGCGGGCGGCACGTCGAAGTCATCGTGATCGAGCGTGGTTCCGTCGGCGTCACGGCCTTCCACCAGGACCCAGCCGACTGACGTTGAGGTCAGCGACAGCCCAAGTACCGTATCCAAATCTGCACCTCAATCGCGGCCCAATGCCCGAGCGCCGCAGTAGGCGACCAGACGAGTTCTACAGCGCTGGTTCGCGAGCGGCGGAAGGACCGGGACGGCGTGGTCTCGTCGGTCTACCCCGGGTGAGCCTACGCGGTCGCGGCGCCGAAAAGCGACCGGGGATCGACGCGTGAGCAATCGCGTGAGGCCGCAAAATGTTGCCAGGAATCGGCGGTTGGCCCGCATTATGCCAGGTAGCCGCAGGTGGCAGCGGTCCGCAGCGTAACCAGACACGTTTGCGTCTTGATCGACATATGGACGACCGCACGGTAAGTTTTCCGATAGTGCGTGACGCCGTCGACAAGGGGCCTTTATATGGCATACGTAAGCGAGAAATTGAGTGGCTGGCTGCGGCGACTGACTGTCGCCACGATCGCAGCCGCCGCACTACCGGGCCTGATCGGCCTCGTCGGCGAGGCGCCGACGGCGGGAGCGTTCTCCCGGCCCGGCCTTCCCGTTGAGTATCTGCAGGTGCCGTCGGCTTCGATGGGCCGCAGCATCAAGGTCCAGTTCCAGCCCGGTGGGACCAACGCGCCGGCCGTGTACTTGCTGGATGGCCTGCGCGCCCAGGACGACTACAACGGCTGGGACATCAACACCCCGGC
>DATDLZ010000195.1:0-8503 GCA_036519055.1 Mycobacterium sp. | reverse complement strand
GAGCGACCAGACCGGAGCCGACATAGATGCGCTGCGACCCGACAACTGACGAGCGGGACGTCCGCATAGTGAACACACCCAAATCGGAAGAGCTGTCGCTGGATTCGGGAACGGCGATGTACTTGCAGGCAACCCGATTTGTCTCCGACCTGCACCAACGCGCGTCATTCGACACATCCGCGCTGCTGAGTGGGCTCATCGCAGGCGCCGCGGAATCGGTCCCGGGAGCCCAATACGCAGGCATCACGGTGACGCAGAGACGTCGCGGCATCGATACCGCGGCCGCGACCCATCGCTACCCAGTGATGCTCGACGAAATCCAGGGTCGCTATCAACAGGGACCATGCCTGACTGCCGCCGCCTTGCAGGGAAGCGTCCGCGTCGATGATCTCGTCCGTGACGATCGATGGCCGCTCTACCGTGGCGCGGCGCTCAAGCAGACGCCCATTCGATCGATACTGTCGTTCGGAATGTTCAAAGAAGGCGTCTCCGCTGCGGCGCTCAACTTCTACGCCGAATCGCCGGACGTCTTCGATGACGAGTCAGTCAATTTGGGGCTGATTTTCGCAACCCATGCGGCACTGGTATGGAACATGATGCGGCGTGACCAGCAGTTCCGCGTTGCGCTGGTCTCGCGGGACATCATCGGCCAGGCCAAAGGCAGGCTGATGGAACGTTTCGATATTGACGCTGCTGAAGCCTTCGAAAGGCTCAAGCAGATGTCCCAAGACGCCAATATGCCCATTGCGCAAGTGGCACAGCGGGTCACGGGCGGCGACAGCTCACTTTTGAAGTAACCCTGCGACGGCCAATATCTTTGCCCTAATTGACTACTCACAAGTTCTGACTCGTACAGGCTCGGGTCCCGATGGCTTCCGAAAGCAGGCCATTACGCTATAACGAAACGCGGTGCAGCGACACCGTTTGCGCTGCCAAGAGATATTTTCGCTGTTGCTGGCGAATTCTCACTGATCCAGCGGGTGTCCGATATTCTGAACGGAATTATCGCTGAGAAGGATGCGATCGGGTGACTAAACGGGGTACAAACGGTTCACCTCCCAGCAGGCCAGAGCTGGAACAGCTGATGTCGGCCGACATGCGGGCGGTTACGGCACAGTCCGACCGAATAGGTCGCCATTTCGCGCGCCAAAACGACGTGAGTGGCAACGATTTCCACGCGCTGTTGCACGTCATGGTCGCCGAGACGGCCGGGACTCCGCTGACCATGGCTCAGCTACGGCAGCGGATGGACGTCTCGCCGGCCGCGATCACCTACCTCGTCGATCGCATGATCGATGCCGGCCATCTCCGTCGCGAATCGGACCCCTCGGATCGACGCAAGGCCCGTCTCCGATACGAAGCAAGCGGCATGGACCTGGCACACGGATTTTTTCGGCCGCTCGGCGCGCACCTGCGCGCCGCACTCGCCGGCTTACCCGACCGGGATCTGCTTGCCGCTCACCGTGTTTTCGGCGCGATGATGGCTGCGATGTCGACATTTGAAGCCGAAATCGCTATTCACCAAGCAAAGCCGTCGACGGCTCAGGCCACCGCATCCAGCGAACTCAGCTGAGCAGGCCTTCCGCAATTCACCGCAAAATGTTGCGGGTCAAGGCTTTACTGGATTTGGGTGACGCCGATGTGGCGCAGGGCCAGTAAGTCCGCAGCACCGGCACCATGCAAGCAGATCCGCAGCTCGTCGATGAAGCTCTGGAGCCAATCCACCACGGCCTCACTGGATTCGATCGCCGCAGCCAGCAATGGCCGAGCGATGGCCACGGCGTCTGCGCCCAAAGCCAATGCTTTCGCCGCGTCCATGCCGGTGCGAATACCACCAGAAGCGACCAGCGGGACAACGGGCAGGGCCTCGCGCACCTCCACGATGGCTTGCGCCGTCGGTATCCCCCAGTCGGCCAAGTCGGGGAAACGCACCTCGCCATAGCGAACAAGCTGCTCCACGCGCGACCACGAGGTACCGCCGGCGCCGGCGACGTCGATCGCGGCCACCGGCAACTCGCCGGACGGACCCGTCAACTCGGCGATCGCCGAGGTGCCGATGCCGTGGCCCACTTCCTTGAGCAGCACTGGATATTCCAATGCGCGGGCCACCTGGCGCAGCCGGTCGAGCGACCCGGAGAAGTCGCCGTCGCCATTTCGCTGGACGGCCTCTTGCAGCGGATTGGTGTGCACCGCAAGCGCATCGGCGCCAACTCGCTTCAGCGCATTCGAGATATCCTCGACCGCAGCAGCGGTCAGCTGCGCAAGCCCAATATTGCCGAACAACAACACATCCGGCGCGACATCGCGGACCGTGAAGCTTGACGCTGCCTGCTCCCCCAATGCACTGTCCAGCATGATCCGCTGCGAGCCGAGCATCATTCCAATGCCGAGCCGTTGCGCGGCTTCGGCCAGATTCTTGTTGATCGTCCCGGACAGCTCGGCGCCGCCGGTCATCGCGCCGACCAGGATCGGTGCCCGTAAGGGCACACCGAGGAAGCTGGTCGACAGATCGACGTGGGCGAGGCTGGTCTGCGTCAGCGCGTTGTACGGCAGCCGGTAGCGTTCCAGCCCCGTCGTAACACCGGAATACGTCACCCGGTCGTCAAGGCACACGTCGATGTGGCGTCGTTTGCGGGTCGTCATCCCGTTCGAATCAGTTGGCACAGCACCTCCGTCCTCGTTCCCGTGGCTCAATCGGTCGACCGCACGGGCGGCTTCCACGACGACAGCTCATCCTGGTATCGCCGCATCGCCGCGATCAGCGCGGTGAAAACCCTGCTGGCCGCACAGAGGTCTTCGTCGGACAAGCCTTGCATGGCTTCATGGGAATGGGCTCCCAGCGGGGCGAAGAACGCTCGCGCGGTAGCCAGGCCAGAATCCGAATAACGCAGGATCACCTTGCGTCGGTCGCCGGGGTCGGACTCGCGGGTGATGTGACCCGACGCCATCATTCGGTCCACCAGATAGGTGATGGCCGCGCCCGACAGCCCCATGCGTTGCCGGAGCTCACCCGACGTGATTGGCGCCCCGGCGGTTTCGGCAACCATGACATGCAGCAGAGCGCGAAAGTCGGCAGGCCGCACGTCATGCACGACGGCGAAGGACCGGCCGATCTGTTCGGACTCGGCCGTCATCACCCGCAGATAAGCGGAAATCTGCTGTTCGAGTGCGGCTCGGCCGCCCGCCGTCTCATCGGGGCCCATGACGTTGTTCAGCTTATCCCGCATTCGGGTATTACTTCAGTTGATTAATACTTAATATACTGAAAGACTTGTCGAAGTCGAAGGGACAGCAGGTGAATAAGCAGATACTGGCCGCGACGACCCTTTCCGTCGGCGCGACCTCAGGAATCGGAAGCATCGCTAGCCAGCCGGGGATCACCCGGTGGTACTCCCGTTTACGTAAACCAAGCTATGTGCCGCCCAACGGGGTGTTTCCGGTTGCCTGGACCACGTTGTACGCCGACATCGCGGTCACCTCCGCCACCGCGATCGACCGATTGCGCGCGGCAGGGCGTGACAAAGAAGCCCGCAATTACGTTGTCGCGCTGGCCGCCAACCTGATTCTCAACGCCGGATGGAGTTGGCTGTTCTTCAAGTATCAGAAGCTGGGCGCCTCGGCGATCGGCGCAGCAGTGCTGGCCGCCAGCAGCGCCGATCTGGCCCGGCGTACCGTCGCGGCCGATCCGCGGGCGGGGGCCGCGCTGGCGCCGTATCCGCTGTGGTGTGCCTTTGCCACCGTGATGTCGGGCCACATTTGGATACTCAATCGCCGATGAAACTCCTGACCCGCTGATGCCCGCGTTGTTGTGGTTCCGCCGAGACCTCAGACTGCGCGACCTCCCTCCGCTGCTCAGAGCGGCCGCCGACAGTGACGAGGTGTTGGCGTGCTTTGTCCTCGATCCCCGTTTGGAGGCGTCCTCGGGCAGTCGCCGGATGCAGTTTCTGTGCGACTCGTTGCGCCAGTTGCGCGACGATCTGGATGGACGGCTTTTGGTGACGCGGGGCCGGCCTGAAGAGCGCATTCCTGCGCTCGTCAAGGAGATTGGGGCGCCGTCGGTGCATGTCTCCGAAGACTTCGCACCCTACGGCCGGCAACGCGACGACCGCGTGCGCTCGGCGTTGGGCGACGTGCCGCTGGTGGCGACGGGGTCGCCGTATCTGGTCTCACCGGGGCGCGTGACCAAGGACGACGGCGAGCCGTACAAGGTATTCACCCCGTTCTTCGGTCGATGGCACGACATGGGATGGCGGTCAGCTGCCCGATCCGGAGCCAAGTCCGCGAACTGGATCGATCCCACCAAGCTGGGCAAACGCGCCAAAGCGGTCGACATACCCGACCCCGGCGCCGAACTCGACCTGCCCGCGGGCGAGGCTGCCGCGCGACGGCAGTGGAAAAAGTTCGTCGACAACGGACTCGAGAACTACGGCGACGACCGGAATCGTCCCGACCGCGACGGCACGAGTCGGATGTCCGCCCATCTGAAGTTCGGCACCATCCACCCCCGGACCATGGTCGCCGACTTGGACCAGCGGCGCGCCGGTGCACGAGCGTATTTGCGAGAGTTGGCTTTTCGCGACTTCTACGCCGCGGTGCTGCATCATTGGCCCGACAGCGTCTGGTGGAATTGGAACCGCGATTTCGACGCCATCGAAATCGATACCGGCGCCGACGCCAAGCGGCACTTCGAATCCTGGAAAGCCGGCGAGACAGGATTTCCGATCGTCGACGCCGGCATGCGTCAGCTTCGTGAAACCGGTTTCATGCACAACCGAGTGCGGATGATCGTTGCGTCGTTTCTGGTCAAGGACTTGCACCTGCCGTGGCAATGGGGTGCCCGGTGGTTCCTCGACCAGCTGGTCGATGGCGATATGGCCAGCAACCAACACGGCTGGCAGTGGTCCGCGGGATGCGGCACCGATGCCGCACCGTATTTCCGGGTGTTCAGCCCGACAAGGCAGGCCGAAAAGTTCGATCCCGCCGGCGACTACGTGCGCCGCTGGGTCACCGAGCTCGCTGATGCCGACGACGTCACTCTGACCAAGGGCAATCGGCCGGCCGGTTATCCCGAACCGATCGTCGACCACAGCGCGGAACGAAGCGAAGCGCTGCGCCGCTACCAAAGCATGAACTGAGTTAGCGGGCGGCTTTCTTGCGTTCGATGTCGGCCAGCGCCGCGGCAAGCTCGGCGCGCTGAGCGGCCGAAGTCTCCCAGGCCAGCTGACGATTTTTGACCACCTTGGCGGGCGCCCCGACCGCGATGGAGAAGTCCGGCACGTCGCCCCGGACCACGGCGTGTGATCCGAGCACGCAGCCCCGGCCGATGGTGGTGCCGCGCAGCACGGTCACCTTGACCCCGACCCAGGTGTCCGGGCCGATGCGGATCGGGGATTTAACGATCCCCTGATCTTTGATCGGCAGCGTGATGTCGTCCATCCGATGGTCGAAGTCGCAGACATAGCACCAGTCGGCCATCAGGACCGAGTCGCCGAGTTCGATGTCGAGGTAGCAGTTGATGACGTTGTCGCGGCCCAACACCACCTTGTCGCCGAAGCGCAGCGAGCCCTCGTGCGCGCGGATCGTGTTCTTGTCGCCGATGTGCACCCAGCGCCCGATTTCCAGCTGCGCCAGCTCCGGTGTTGCGTGGATCTCGACGCCTTTGCCGATGAAAACCATGCCGCGAGTGATGATGTGCGGGTTGGCCAGCTTGAACTTCAGCAGCCGGTAGTAGCGCACCAGATACCAGGGCGTGTACGCGCGGTTGCGCAGCACCCACCTCAGCGAGGCCAGCGTGAGGAACTTGGCCTGGCGTGGGTCCCGCAGATTCGACCCCCGCCAGCGGCGATGGATCGGGGCACCCCACATGCTCGTCATGGCCGAAGAGCCTATCGCCGTGGCGTGAAGCATGGCGAAGCGGGCAATCAGCCGGAAGCGAGCCGGCGCAGGTTACCCTCGCACCGTGCCCTGGCCGATTCCCCGTCGCACTGTGCGGCATTGGTCATCCGTGGCGTCGGCGGTCCTTCTGACGGCCGCTGTGTCGGGTTGCGGCAACACCGACTCCTGGGTCGAGACCACGCCGGCCGAGGGCTGGCCCGCCCAGTACGGCGACGCGGCAAACAGCAGCTACAGCCCAACGCCGGGCGCGGACCGGCTGGCCCTGCGCTGGACCCGCTCGGTGAAGGGGTCCCTGGCGTCAGCGGTGGTGCTCAGCTCGCGCAACTGGCTCGCGGCGAACGCGCAGACGCCCGGGGGCTGCTCGCTGATGGAGTGGGAGAACGACGAGAACGGCCGGCAGCGGTGGTGCACACGGCTGTTCCAGGGTGGCGGGCTGGCCAGCCCATTGTTCGACGGCTTCGACAACCTCTACGTCGGCCAGCCCGGGGCGATCGTGTCATTTCCCCCCACCCAGTGGATCCGCTGGCGGCGCCCGGTGATGGGAATGCCTTCCACGCCAAGGATTCTCGATCACGGACAACTGCTCGTGGTCACGCACCTGGGACAGGTGCAGGTATTCGACAGCCATCGGGGCACCGTCGTCGGCAATTCGGTCGACCTGGTGGACAACGTTGACCCGAGCGACTTCAGCCGTGGGCTCTCCGATTGCGGGCCGGCCTTGGCGGGCTGCCCTATCGCCGCCGCACCCGCATTCGCACAAGCGAACGGGATGATCGTGGTGGGCCTGTGGGAACCGGAAGCCCCCGCGTCAGTGCTGGTCGGGCTGAAGTACCACCCGGGCCAAAATCCACTGCTGACCCGGGAGTGGACCAGCAACGCGGTCGCCGCCGGCGTACTGGCCAGCCCGGTGGCGTCCAGCGACGGATCCACCATCTACGTCAATGGGCGTGACGAGCGGCTGTGGGCACTGCACGCCGCCGACGGCAAGCCGAAATGGTCGATTCCGCTCAAGTTCATGGCGCAGACGCCGCCATCGGTGACGCCGGGCGGGTTGGTCGTGTCGGGTGGCGGTCCAGATACCCGTCTCGTCGCCGTCAAGGACGCCGGTGACCACGCCCAAGAAGTGTGGCGTCGGAATGACGTCAGCCCGCTGTCGACGTCGAGCCTGGCCGGGAGCGGCGTCGGCTACGCCGTCGTGACCGGCGGGCCGGGCGAGGGCGCGCGAGGCATGACGCTGCTGGTTTTCGATCCCGGGAGCGGCCGCACCCTCAACAGCTACCGGTTGCCGGAGGCGACCGGTTATCCCGTCGGCGTCTCGATCGGCCGTGATCGCCGGATCGTCGCCGCGACCAGCGATGGTCAGGTGTACAGCTTCGCCCCGAGCTGAACGGCCGGACCCGTCTAGCCCTTGACGGCCAGCGGCGGGATGGCGTTGCGGGGGACGTGGACCTGGCTGGCGCCGGCCAGCGACGGCAGCAGTTCACCGGGCGCGAAGTAGAAGATCAGCTCGTCATCGGTGATGGCGAAGTTCTGATAATGCGAGGCGTCCAGGCCGGATCCGGGCAGGATTGCGGCACCGAGCCCGGTCTTCTTTCCCATCTCGCGCTGCACGATCGGGTAGATCGCGTCCAGCGGTTTGGTGTTCGGCGCGAAAAGCGTGTCGAAGGTGATCGCTTTTTGTTCACCGAGGTCGTAGTTGAAGCCTTTGTAGAAGGTCGACGGGCGCGGGCCGCCGAGGTCTTCGAAGACCTTGAGCACCACGCTTCGGGTGCCGGTGGTCGACTGGCCGGAGTGGTACTGCTCGGAGGTGACGTCCATTTGGTACGGCACTTCTCGCGGGCCGGAAGTCTGTGACGACGTCTGCGCGACGTTGACGAAGCCATCTCGATTCTGGGTGAGGAAGTCAGTCAGCGCCTGGTCTGGGTAATCCACCGGAAAAGTCATGGCCAGCGTGTAAGTCGACGTCGAGATGCGGACGTTGCACGTCTGGTCATCTCGAAGCGCGCCGCCCAAGCTGGCGCACGCCGAGTCCGCGCCAGCGACCGCGACGCCGGACCAGCCCAGCAGGGCTCCGGCCGCTATTAGCGCGGCCGACATGATGTTGCGCATCGGTCGACTTGTCCTCGCAGACTCAGAACGGCTGAAATGCCGTCCAGCCAGACTACCTGGCCCCTTTGACGCGGTACCGCAACGCTTGCGGCATCGCTTGCCTGGCCGATGCTGATCAGCGCGTGCCCAGGTCAGCGGCCACCGTCCTCCCTGACGGCGGCCGCCGACCCGGCAGGCGGGTTCTTTAGAACAGCGACGCGAGCTCAGTCCACAGGTTGCTGGCGTCCGCGGCCGCACTCCCACCGTCGAACGCCGACAGCAGTTCAGTCCAGAAGTTGCTGGCGTCCGCAGCGGCACCCGAACTCCCCGACAGCAGGTCAGTCAGATGCCCGCCGCTCTCAGCGGCGGCAGCGGTGGTGCTGGTCGGCCCATCGCCGTAGAACTTCAGGATGTCAACGAGGTAGTCGCCGCCCTGCGCCTGGGCCGTCCCGAGATCGTTGCCCTCGACGTAGGCGCCGTCGTAGCTGCCGGGACCCGAGGCGTCGCCGCCGGACAAGGC
>DATDLZ010000194.1:0-3961 GCA_036519055.1 Mycobacterium sp. | reverse complement strand
CACCGCGTCGATGGCTTCCTTGCACATGACCTCGACGGCGTCCTGGTCGGCCAGATAGTCGCCGCCCTTGACGGTGTCGAAGGTGTGCCACTCCCAGTTGTCGTCCTCGACGTTGGCCAGCGCCGCGCACATGCCGCCCTGGGCCGCGCCGGTGTGGCTGCGAGTCGGGTAGAGCTTCGTCAGAACCGCTGTGCGCACCCGGGGCCCGGCCTCCACGGCCGCCCGCATCCCGGCGCCGCCGGCACCGACGATCACCACGTCGTAACGGTGTTGGGAGATCACGGCTCGCCTTTCAGGAAATGTTCGGGTCGAACGTCAGCAGCACATACGTGCCCAGCACCAACGTGAAGGCCATCGACAACGCCAGCAGGGTGTTCAGCCAGAAGCGGGTGGAATCCTTGCGGCTGTAGTCGTCGATGATGGTGCGAAGGCCGTTGCCGCCGTGCAGCTGTGCCAGCCAGAGCAGCAGCAGATCCCAGGTCTGCCAGAACGGCGAGTGCCAGCGCTGCGCAACGTAGTTGAAGTCGATGCGATAGACGCCGTCCTGCCACATCAGCATCACAAAGAGATGCCCCAGTGCCAGGAACACCAGCACGATGCCGGAGAACCGCATGAACAGCCAGGCATACTTCTCGAAGTTGGGCATGCCGGCGCGTCGGCGTGGGGATCGCGGGTTGTCCAGACTGGCCGGACGGTCGTGGCTGCGCTGCCGCACCGGGGCGATCTGCCCGCGGCCGAGTTGAAGATCGGGTGAGCTCATCGGAAGTGCCCGATCATGTGCATCGCCACGACGACTCCCGCCGGGACCATCACCAACAGCCAGACGATGCCGATCGTCCACAGCATCAGCCGCTGGTAGCGCGGGCCCTGTGCCCAGAAGTCGATCAGAATGACGCGGATGCCGTTGAGTGCGTGGTAAAGCACCGCGGCCACCAGTCCGAGCTCCATCAAGCCCACGATCGGTGTCTTGTACGTCGAGATGACTTCGTCGTAGGCCTGCGGGCTGATCCGGACCAGCGCGGTGTCCAGCACGTGGATGAACAGGAAGAAGAAGACGGTCGCTCCGGTGATGCGGTGCAGCACCCACGACCACATTCCCGGATCGCCCCGGTAGAGCGTGCGGCGTAGTCGCCGTAGGGGCGATGATCCCTCCGGCGTAGCCGGATTCGCAGATGTCGTCGTCGTCATCAGCGTCTCCTCTTCTGGTGGCGATAAGCTACGCACTTCCGTCACTTCAGTGGGCTACTTAATTTAGCCCCATTCTCCTTGCCGATTAGCCCCATTCTTGCGGCCGAATCAAGCACTTCGTGTCCGCCGCCGCTTTTGCACGCGCAGAATCTAGGCTGGCCTTGTGAACTAGCCAACAGTGAGTGGGGTAGTCGGATGCATTGCAGCTATGCGTGGTACGGGGATCGTGGCCGACGCGATTGACTGGAAATCGCTGCGGGACAAAGCAATCCACGCAGCACGCGGGGCGTATGCGCCGTACTCGGGGTTCCCGGTGGGCGCAGCCGCGTTGGTCGACGATGGCCGGATCATCAGCGGCTGCAATGTGGAGAATGTCTCATATGGGCTAGGTCTCTGCGCCGAGTGCGCGGTGGTGTGCGCCCTGCATTCGACGGGCGGCGGCAGGCTGCGCGCACTGGTCTGCGTTGACGGTGGGGGCGCACTGCTGATGCCCTGCGGCCGGTGCCGTCAGGTGTTGTTGGAGCACGGCGGGCCGGACCTGCTCATCGACCACCCCGAGGGGCCGCGACGGCTTGGGGTCTTGCTGCCTGACGCCTTCGGTCCGGACGACATCGCCGCTTACCAACCGGGCCGCACGTGAATCACTTCGATGCGCCGACGGTGATCAGAACCAAACGCGACGGGGGCAGGCTGTCGGACGCCGCGATCGACTGGGTCATTGGCGCTTACACCGATGGGCAGGTCGCCGACGAACAGATGTCGGCGCTGCTGATGGCGGTGTTCCTGCGCGGCATGGACTACGGCGAGACCGCGCGCTGGACGGCGGCCATGGTGGCGTCCGGTGAGCAGCTGGACTTCACCGACTTGCGCCGCGACGGTAGTCCACTGAAGACCGTCGACAAACATTCCACCGGCGGGGTGGGGGACAAGATCACGCTGCCGCTGGTGTCGGTGATCGCAGCGTGCGGAGGCGCGGTGCCACAGGCCTCCGGCCGCGGACTCGGCCACACCGGCGGCACCCTGGACAAGCTGGAGTCGATCGCCGGTTTCACCGGAGTGTTGACCAATGCGCAAGTGCGACAACAGCTGTGCGATATCGGCGCGGCAATCTTCGCGGCCGGTCAGCTGGCGCCGGCCGACGCGAAACTCTATGCGCTGCGCGATATCACCGCCACCGTCGAATCCCTGCCGCTGATCGCGAGTTCGGTGATGAGTAAAAAGATCGCCGAGGGGGCCGGCGCGTTGGTGCTTGACGTCAAGGTCGGCTCCGGTGCGCTGGTGCAGTCGGAGTCACGGTGTCGGGAGCTGGCCGAAACGATGGTGGCGCTCGGCGCAGAACACGGGCTGCCGACCTGCGCGGTGCTGACCGACATGAGTCTCCCGCTCGGCGCGGCGATCGGCAACGCGCTCGAGGTCGCCGAAGCGCTGGAGGTACTGGCCGGCGGTGGCCCGCCCGACGTGGTCGAGCTGACCGTGGGCCTGGCCCGCGAGATGCTGGAGATCGCCGGGATCGACCAGCGGGACCCGGAGCAGACATTGCGCGACGGGACCGCGATGGACCGATTCCGCGCACTGATCGCCGCACAGGGCGGGGACTTGTCCGTACCGTTGCCGGTTGGTAAGTACTCCGAAACCGTTACCGCCGCCCGAAGCGGCACAATGGACGATATCGACGCAATGGCAGTGGGGCTGGCGGTGTGGCGGCTCGGAGCGGGCAGGTCCCGTCCGGGTGAGAAAGTCCAGCCCGGGGCGGGGATTCAGATCCACCGGCGCCCCGGAAGTCCGGTGGCGGCCGGCGAGCCGCTGTTCACGCTCTACACCGACACCCCGCAGCGCTTCGCGCAGGCGATGGCCGAACTGGACGCGGGTTTCACAGTCACCGATACGTCGCCGGTCGCACGGCCACTGATCATCGATCGGATCACCTGATGACGACGCCGCTGAATGTGGAGACGATCAAGCGGGCGCCGAAGGCGTTGCTGCACGACCATCTCGACGGCGGCCTGCGCCCGGCCACTGTCATCGACATCGCCGGCCAGACCGGCTACGACGGCCTGCCTGCCACCGACGCCGATGAACTCGCGCAGTGGTTTCGCACCGCGTCACACAGTGGTTCGTTGGAGCGCTACCTCGAACCGTTCTCGCACACTGTTGCGGTGATGCAGACCCCGGAGGCGTTGCACCGGGTGGCCTTCGAATGCGTGGAAGATCTGGCCGCCGACTCGGTGGTCTACGCCGAGGTGCGGTTCGCCCCCGAGTTGCACATCAACCGCGGGTTGTCGTTCGACGCCGTGACCGACGCGGTGCTTGCCGGTTTTGTCGACGGCGAGAAGGCGGCCGCCGCGGCAGGGCATCCGATCGTGGTGCGGTGCCTGGTCACTGCGATGCGGCACGCCGCGGTGTCCCGCGAGATCGCCGAGCTGGCAATCCGGTTCCGCGACAAGGGCGTGGTCGGCTTCGACATCGCCGGCGCGGAGGCCGGCTACCCCCCGACCCGGCACCTGGATGCTTTCGAGTACATGCGAAACAACAACGCCCGCTTCACGATTCATGCGGGTGAGGCATTCGGGCTGCCGTCCATTCAGGAGGCCATTTCATTCTGCGGCGCCGACCGGCTGGGTCACGGAGTCCGGATCACCGACGACATCGACGTCGCCGAGGATGGCGAAGTACGACTCGGCTTGCTCGCATCGATCCTGCGGGACAAGCGGGTTCCGCTCGAGATGTGTCCGAGCTCCAACGTGCAGACCGGTGCGGTCGCCAGCATCGCCGA
>DATDLZ010000193.1:0-5849 GCA_036519055.1 Mycobacterium sp. | reverse complement strand
GCGATCCAGGACGAGACCGGCGTCAAACCGCCGTGGTCGGCTGAAGCCTTCCCCGACCTCGCCGAGGACGTCCGCCAGTCGTTGCACCGCATCAAGAACAGCCCGTTCGTCACCAAGCACACGTCGGCGCGGGGGTTCATCTTCGACGTGGCCACCGGCAAGCTCACCGAGGTCACCGGTTAGGCATTGCGCTAGCCTCACGCGACTCAAGAGTCTCTTCCGTCGCTGAGTGAAGGATTACTGCCTCCCTCGTTATGACGCCACGGGCGATATCACTGCCCAGGAATCTGCGCGCCTCGGACCGATTTTTCGCTCGGAGGCGGGCAGATCGGTCACCCGGAGGCCGAGAGACTGCTGGGGTAGATGTGATTGAGGTCGGCGCCACCTGCATGCCGCCCAACTCGCGTGGGCACGTCAGCCACCCAATCCATTGACAGCGCCAGTCCCAACTGGTTTCATACTCGGTAATGCTCATAATCCTGACCAAAACTACCAACTTTACCGAGAATCGAGGGGGATGATGACGACCCAAGAGGCGACGGCCGCCCCGGCAGCGGGGCAGTACGAACTAAGCCATCTGCGCTCGCTGGAGGCCGAGGCGATTCACATCATCCGCGAGGTGGCCGCCGAGTTCGAGCGTCCGGTGCTGCTGTTCTCCGGCGGCAAGGACTCGATCGTGATGTTGCACCTGGCGCTGAAGGCTTTCCGTCCCGGCCGCCTGCCGTTCCCGGTGATGCACGTCGACACCGGTCACAACTTCGACGAGGTGATCGTCACCCGCGACGAGTTGGTGGCCGAGACCGGCGTGCGGTTGGTGATCGCCAAGGTCCAGGACGACATCGACGCGGGGCGGGTGGTCGAAACCATCCCGTCGCGCAACCCAATGCAGACGGTGACGCTGCTGCGCGCGATCCGGGAGAACAAGTTCGACGCCGCATTCGGCGGCGCCCGCCGCGACGAGGAGAAGGCGCGCGCCAAGGAGCGGGTGTTCAGCTTCCGTGACGAGTTCGGCCAGTGGGACCCCAAGGCCCAGCGGCCCGAGCTGTGGAACATCTACAACGGCCGGCACCACAAGGGCGAGCACATCCGGGTGTTCCCGCTGTCGAACTGGACCGAATTCGACATCTGGTCCTACATCGGCGCCGAGAAGATCAAGTTGCCGTCGATCTACTACGCACACCAGCGGCAGGTGTTCGAGCGCGACGGAATGCTGCTGGCCGTCGACCGCCACCTGCAGCCGCGCCCCGACGAGAAGGTGCTCGAGAAGACAGTCCGATTCCGCACCGTCGGCGACGTAACCTGCACCGGCTGTGTGGAATCCGAGGCCGCCACCGTCGCGGAAGTCGTCGCCGAAACGGCGGTGTCTCGGCTGACCGAGCGAGGCGCCACCAGAGCTGACGACCGGATCTCCGAAGCCGGCATGGAAGACCGCAAGAGGCAGGGGTATTTCTGATGAGTGCAACCACGTTGCTGCGCATCGCAACCGCCGGCTCGGTCGACGACGGAAAGTCGACGCTGATCGGTCGGCTGCTCTACGACTCCAAGGCCGTCATGGACGACCAGTGGGCCTCGGTGGAGCGCACCTCCAAGGACCGCGGCCACGAATACACCGACCTGTCACTGGTCACCGACGGGCTGCGCGCCGAGCGGGAACAAGGCATCACGATCGATGTCGCCTACCGCTACTTCGCCACTCCCAAGCGGAAATTCATCATCGCCGACACCCCGGGGCACATCCAGTACACCCGCAACATGGTGACCGGGGCGTCCACCGCACAGCTGGCCATCGTGCTCGTCGACGCCCGGCACGGTCTGCTGGAGCAGTCCCGCCGGCACACGTTCCTGGCGTCGCTGCTGGGCATCGAGCACATCGTGCTCGCGGTCAACAAGATGGACCTGATCGATTGGGACAAAGAAGCTTTCGAGGCGATTCGCGACGAGTTCTACGCCTTCGCCACCCGCCTCGACGTCCAAGATGTGATCACCATCCCGATGTCGGCGTTGCACGGCGACAACGTGGTCACCAAGTCCGACCACACCCCGTGGTACGAGGGCCCGACGCTGCTGTCGCACCTCGAAGAGGTCTACGTCGCTGCCGACCGTAACCTGGTCGACGTCCGGTTCCCAGTGCAGTACGTCATCCGGCCGCAGACTCGCGATCATCAAGACCACCGCAGCTACGCGGGCACGGTCGCCAGCGGTGTGATGCGTCCCGGCGACGACGTCGTCGTGCTGCCGGCCGGAAAGCCCACCCGCATCACCGCGATTGACGGGCCGACCGGGCCAGTGGCAGAGGCGTTTCCGCCGATGGCCGTTTCGATCAGCCTTGCCGACGACATCGACATCTCCCGCGGCGACATGATCGCCCGGCCCGCGAATGCGCCGCGGGTCACCCAGGAATTCGATGCGACGGTGTGCTGGATGGCCGACGACACGGCGCTGGAAGCCGGGCGCGACTATCTGATCAAGCACACCACCCAGACCACGCGGGTCAGGATCACCGCGCTGGACTACCGACTCGATGTCAACACGCTGCGTCGCGACAAGGACGCAACCGCGTTGCAGCTCAACGAGCTTGGCCGTGTCTCGCTGCGCTCCCAGGTGCCGCTGCTGCTCGACGAGTACACCCGCAACGCCAGCACCGGGTCGTTCATCCTGATCGACCCGAACACCAACGGGACCGTTGCCGCGGGCATGGTGCTGCGGGAGGTCTCGACTCTCTCGTCGAGCCCCAACACAGTGGTGCACAAGTCACTGGTGACCGCCGAGGACCGGACGTCGCGGGGCCGCACCCTGTGGTTCACCGGCCTGTCGGGTTCAGGCAAGTCATCGGTGGCGATGCTCGTCGAGCAGAAACTACTCGAAAAAGGCATTCCCGCTTATGTTCTCGACGGCGACAACCTCCGCCACGGCCTGAACGCGGACCTGGGCTTTTCCATGGCCGACCGCGCCGAGAACCTGCGCCGGCTGGCGCACGTCGCGGCGCTGATCGCCGACTCCGGCCACACCGTTCTGGTGCCGGCGATCAGCCCACTGGAAGAGCATCGCGACCTGGCCCGTGGGGTGCACGCCGACGCCGGCCTCGATTTCGTCGAGGTGTTCTGCGACACCCCGCTGGAGGATTGCGAGCGGCGGGACCCCAAGGGCCTCTACGCCAAGGCGCGGGCCGGTGAGATCACCCACTTCACCGGAATCGACAGCCCGTATCAGCGGCCGAAGAATCCGGATTTGCGACTCACGCCGGATCGCAGTTGCGACGAGTTGGCGCAGCAGGTCGTCGATCTGATCGAGGCCCGCAGTTGAGCGGCCACAACGATCACGAGGTGGCGGCCCGGCTGGCCACCGAAGCCGGCCAGCTGTTGCTCGCGGTGCGTGAGGAACTCGCCGATGCCACGGCAGCCGAACGAAAAGCCGCGGGAGACAAGCGGTCCCACGACTATCTGATGGAAGCGCTGGCGCGTGAACGTCCGGACGACGCGGTGCTCTCCGAAGAGGGCGTCGACGACCCGGTGCGGTTGAGCGCGCAGCGGGTGTGGATCGTCGACCCGCTGGACGGCACCAGAGAGTTCTCCGAACTCGGCCGCGCGGACTGGGCCGTGCACGTCGCGCTGTGGCAAAGCGGTGCCCTCGTCGCCGGCGCGGTTGCCCTTCCGGCGCAGGGCGTTACGTTGGCCACGCCCGATCCGGCACCCCCACCGGCACATTCCGGAGAACCCCGGATCGTGGTTTCGCGCACCCGCCCACCGGCGGTCGCGTTGCAAGTCCGCGACCAGTTGAACGGCACCCTGGTCGAGATGGGTTCGGCCGGAGCCAAGGTAGCCGCCGTCATCCAAGGGTTGGCCGACGTCTACGTCCACGCCGGCGGACAGTACGAGTGGGATTCGGCGGCTCCGGTAGCGGTGGCCCGCGCCGCCGGGTTGCACACCTCTCGCATCGACGGGTCGCCGCTGGAGTACAACCGGGCCGACCCGCTGTTGCCGGACCTGGTGGTGTGCCGCCCCGAATACGCCGACGCGGTGCTCGCGGTCACGGGCTGAGTCGCGAACGGTGGGACAATCCCATTCCATGCGGATGTCGGCGAAGGCGGAGTACGCGGTGCGAGCGATGGTCGAGCTGGCCACCCTCGGTGACGGCGTGCGGGTCACCACCGATGATCTGGCGAATGCGCAGGGAATCCCGCCGCAGTTTCTCGTCGACATCTTGTCCACGCTGCGCAACGATCGGCTGGTGCGCAGCCACCGCGGTCGCGACGGGGGTTACGAATTAGCCCGTCCGGGAACAGAAATCAGCATCGCCGACGTATTGCGCTGCATCGACGGTCCGCTGGCCAGCGTCCGCGACATCGGCCTGGGCGATCTGCCCTACTCCGGCCCGACCGCGGCGCTGACCGACGTCTGGCGGGCGCTGCGGGCCCGCATGCGCTCGGTGCTGGAACAGACCAGCCTGGCTGACGTCGCGGCCGGAGCCCTACCCGGCCACGTCGCTCGGTTGGCCGACGACTACCGCGACCAGGAGAGTCATCGGCACGCTCGGCGTGGCGCGGGCTAGCTGCCCGACCCGTAGGGCCGGGTGAGGATCTCCAGGTAATGGCCGCCCGGGTCCTGGAAGTAGACGCCGCGCCCGCCGTCGTTGGTGTTGAACTCGCCGGGCCGCCGTCTGGCCGGATCGGCCCAATGCGGCAGCCCGCGTGACGTGATCTTGCCGTAGATCGCGTCGAAGTCGTCCTCGGAAACCAGAAACGCGTAATGCTGCGGTCGGATCTCCTCGCCAGCGGCGACCTCGGCGTAGTCGAGGGTTGCGCCGTGTTCGAGGGCGACGGCCAGAAAGTGACCGAACGGCTTTGGACTCGGCAGCCCGAACAGTTCGCTGACGAACTCGGCGGACTTCCGCTGATCGTGGGCGGCAACGATGGTGTGGTTGAACTCGATAGGCATCGTGCTTTCCAGTCAACCAGTCTGGCCGGCCCGCTGCCACAAACGCCGCCACAACGCCGGCGCTACTTCGGCGCGGTCAACTCCAGGGCGATGTTGTCCGGATCGCGAAACTCCAGAATGTACGACGGCCCGATGTCTTTGACCGGCTCGTGGTCGATGCCGAGTTCGTCGAGATACTCCGCCGCGGAGTCTAATTCGGCCTTGTCGGCCGTCCTGAACGCGATGTGGTCCAGGCCGGCGCGGTCCTCGTGGAAACGATCGCTGGCCACCGGCCGCAGCGCGATCAGCGCACCGCCCAGATCGTAGATGACGCCACCGAACAGGAACCCGAGCTGCTTGCGCGTCGCCTCGTCGGCGTTGTCGGGGACCTCGAGCAGGACGGGCCACCCGAAGACGCTCTCGTAGAACCGTCGAGAGCGCTCGATGTCGGTGACGGTGAGCCGCACATGCGCGATCGAGTTGGCGGTGATGACCATCCCGGTGATGCTGCCACGTCGGCGAGGTGCGGGCATAGAACGGTCCGCATGCCAGAATCGCGATTGTGCAGGTAGCGATGACCATGCCGGTCATGGAGCCGGACTTGGACGCCGAGGTGCTGCGGGACTGGGCGCAGGCGATCGACGACGGACCGTTCTCGTCGTTGTGTTGGGGCGAGCGGATGGCCTTCGACAATCCGGAAACGTTGACGTTGATGGGCGCGCTGGCCGCGTGGACCGACCGGGTACGGCTGGTGACGACGGTGATGGTGCCCCAGCTGCACGACCCGGTGATGCTGGCCAAGGCGTTGGCGACCGGCGACATGTTGTCCGGTGGGCGGTTGACCGTAGGTCTTGGCATCGGCGGCCGGGTCGAGGACTACCGGGCCGTTGGCGCGGATCCGGCGACGCAGACGATGCGTGGGATGGCCGAGTCGGT
>DATDLZ010000192.1:0-10641 GCA_036519055.1 Mycobacterium sp. | reverse complement strand
CGCGGATGTTTTCATCACCAATGTCCGGCCGGGTGCGTTGCGGCGCCTCGGCCTCGACTACCAGTCGCTTGCCCCCGACCACCCGCGGCTGGTGTACGGGCTGATCACCGGCTACGGCGAGACCGGGCCCGACGCCGATCGTGCGGCCTACGACGTCGGCGCGTTCTGGGCGCGAGGCGGGCTGGCCCATCTGCTGACCCGGCCCGGTGAGACGCCGCCGTTCCAGCGGGGCGGGATGGGCGACCACTCCGCCGGCATGACGCTGGCCGCGGCCGTCTGCGCGGCGCTGGTGTCTCGTGACCGCACCGGAACCGGTCAGCTGGTCAGCACGTCGCTCTACCGCCAAGGCGCCTACACCGTCAGCTTCGACTTGAACACCTACCTGATGTCGGGTCAGCCGATCGCGATCGGGCAACGCGAAAAAATGTTCAACCCGTGCATGAACAACTACGCCACCGGCGACGGTCGGCGGTTCTGGATCGTCGGGCTGGAAGTCGACCGGCACTGGCCCCCGCTGTGCCGCGCCGTCGGCAGAGCCGAGTGGCTGGATGATCCGCGGTTCGCCGACGCGCGGTCACGCGCGGTCAACGCCGTCGAGCTGATCGGCGAGCTGGATCAGATCTTTGCCACCAAGACTCTCGACGAGTGGGCCGAGATCTTCGCCGGTGAACCGGATTTCTTCTGGTCACCGGTCAACACCATCGAAGATGTCATCGCTGACGAGCAGTTTCATGCCGCCGGCGGCATGGTCGACGTGCCACTGGGTGGTCCCGCCGAGGAAGGCACGGTGCCGATGGTCGCGACACCGGCGGATTTCCACGGCACGCCGTGGGCGCCGCGGGCGTGCGCGCCGCAGCTCGGCCAGCACACCGACGAAGTCCTCGCCGAGCTCGAGGCGCGGCGCCAGTCTTGATCCAATCGAAACTTTACAGATTGAGGTAGAAGTGTCACGCTGAGTCGACCGGGTCATCGAACGCGATGTGGCGTTCGACTGCTGAAGGGATGCGATGGGGACCTTCGAGGTGGGCTTCGAGAATCGGCGGCCGCAGGCTCCGCATTGCGACGGCGGCTCGATCAAATATCGACTCGACGTCGTCGCTTCCAGCCCCGCCGATGTGGTGGGCTGCGTCGGCGGCTGGCTGTATGACCGGGTGCGGGCCGGCTGGGACGTCAACGTGCTGTTGCCGCAGCGCTCCGACTGCCGTCCGCTGCAGATCCTCGGCATCCAGGTGGCCGACCTTGACTGGCAGATCCTCTCCGCGAGCACGGAACACGCGGCCCGCGGCTTGGCGGTCAGTGCCGACATGTTCGCCTCCGATGCGCGCATTCGGCAGGAGGTGTTCACCGCGCTGGACCGCTGGATGACGGAAGTGACTCTCTGGCATGACGATTGGCCACTCACCGTCGGGCACCGAACAGCCACGGTGCAGCATGTGCTCAGCGGTGCCGCGCGCGCGTTCAAGCGTCACGCGCTCGCCGCGGCCGGTATCCCGGGCAGGGTCGGCCCGACCGAGACACTGCGCTCCGACATGAAAGCGTCCTTGCCGGTCGATTCCGAACTGATCCCGGTTGGCTGATGCGCAAGTACCACGGCCACACCCTGCTTTACCTGCACGAGACGATTGCGCTGGGTTCTGGCTCGAGCGACCGCTTCACCGAGGAATTCACCGGCACCTATCAACCGATGATGCACGACTTGGGTGCGCGGCTGTTCGCCCTGTGGGAGACCGCACCCTACAACGGGCATTGGCCTCAGGTGACGATCATCTGGGAGATCGACGCGTTCGCCGACTATGCGCGCATCGGGTCGGCGCAGGCACGCGGCGGCAGCCACCAGTCGGCCGCTAGGAAATGGTCGGCATTTCTCGCCGCTATCGGAGCGTCGGGGGAGGGCCGGATCATGTATCCGGGCCCGAGCAACAAGACGCTCGCCCAGCTGCGCGAGGCCAATTTCAGTGCGTCCGTGGTGATTCAAGAGATCATGCAAACCAAGCCCGGACGCCAGGACGACTACATCCGCGAATTGGAGCGACTCTACGTGCCATGGTCGGAGCGCACCGGTAAACATTGGCTGGGCTCGTTCACCACCACCTTTCGCTTCGATGAGGTGATCCACTACTGGGCGCTCGAAGGCGGATGGGATTGCTTCGCCGAGCATTATCCGTCGTGGAAGGACAGCCCGCCGGCTGAGATCGTCACCTGGATGAGCGTCGCCCCGGCGCTGCGTGACGGCTGGGAAGACTCGATCCTGCAAGCACTTCCGCCGTCGCCGCTGCAATGAATGACCTTGCGTACGACCCGTTCGACCCGGCGGTGATGGCTGACCCGCTGCCGTACTACCGCGTCCTGCGCGAACACCACCCGGTCTACTATCTGCCGCAGTGGGACACCTTCGCGTTGTCGCGGTTCGCCGACATCTGGGATGTGCTGGCTATCAACGACGGAACGTTCGTCGCGTCGGAAGGCACGCTGCCGCCCGCCGCGGTGTTGGCTCGTCACAATCAGGGTCCGGTGGCCGACCCGCCGTGGGATCCGCTGCCGTTTCATGCGGTGTTCGACGCTCCGATCTACGACGGGGTGCGGCGCGCGCACAGTCAACCGTTCCGGCCGAAATCGGCCGCGGGGTGGGAAGCCAGGATCCGCGAGCTGGCCAACGACCGGCTCGACGAGCTGTTGCCGCGTGGCACGTTCGACCTCACCCAGGATTACGGCGGGATCGTCGTCGCCTCGGTGGTCTGCGAATTACTCGGAATTCCAGTCGAATTCGCCGCCGACGTGTTGGCTTCGGTGAATGCCGGCAGCCTCGCCGAACCCGGTAGCGGCGTCGACACTGCCGAGGCCCGGCCGAATTACCTGGAGTACCTGATCCCGGCGGTCAGACGGCGACGCGCCGACGCTGACGACGGTCAGTTGCCGGTGGTCGACGGGTTGCTCGGCTATCGGCTGCCCGACGACCGCGCGCTCGGCGACGTCGAGGTGGCCACCCAGATGCTCTGCGTGTTCATCGGTGGAACCGAGACCGTGCCCAAGGTGGTAGCGCACGGGCTCTGGGAGCTGCTACGGCACCCCGACCAACTGGCGGCGGTGCGCGCGGACCCGGCCGGCAATGTGCCCGTCGCGCGCGAGGAGATGATCCGCTACTGCGCCCCCGCGCAGTGGTTCGCCCGAACGGCCCGCAAGCCGTTCACGATTCATGACACCACGATCGAACCGGGGCAGCGGATCATCACCCTGCTCGCGTCGGCCAATCGGGATGAGCGCGAATACGCACAGCCGGACGAGTTCGTCTGGAACCGGCCCATCGCCCGCTCATTGGCGTTCGGCCGGGGACAGCATTTCTGCCTCGGTTACCACCTGGCCCGCCTCGAAGTCGCTGTCCTGGTGTCCGAATGGCTGCGGCGCGTGCCGGATTACCGCATCATCGAAGAGGCGGCATTCCGCCCGCCGTCCAGCTTTCAGTGGGGCTGGAGCAGGCTGCCGGTGGAGGTGTGAGATGTGGTCCTACCGAGTCATCGCGCCCTACCAATTCGAGCGGACCTCGATAGCCGAGAAGACCCCTGACTCCCTTGCCGACGGCCAGGTGCTGCTGCGGTTCTTGGCCGCCGGCGTCTGCGGCAGCGACATGCCGGCCTTCCGCGGCGTTCGTGGTGTGCTGCTGGACGACGACGGCCGCAGCGGCCCCGAGAAAGACGGCTTCTCGGTGCACGAAATCGCCGGGGAAGTGCTCGCCAGCCGACACGACCGGCATCGGCCCGGGGACCGGGTGGTGGGCTGGGCGTCCGGCTTCGACGGCTTGATGGAACGGGTCGTCACCGACGGCGATCAGGTGACGGCCTACGACCCAACGCTCAGCCCGGCACAGGCCATCGGATTGCAGCCGCTGGCCTGCGTGCTTTACGCCGTCGAGCAATTGCCAGACCTCAACGGACTTCACGTCGGCGTGATCGGCCAGGGCTCAATCGGGCTGCTGTTCTCCTGTGTGGCCAAAGCGAGGGGCGCTGGGCGGGTCACCGGCGTCGACCCGGTCGACCGAGCCCAGATCGCCGAGCAATTCGGCACCGACATCTATGTGCGGGCTACTAGCGACCGTTGGGTCAGCCACCTCGATCCCGCCGACCGGCCGAACGTCGTGATCGAAGCCGTGGGTCATCAGGTGGCGACGCTCAGCCATGCGATCGAAGCCGCGGCCCCCGGTGGCACCGTGTTCTACTTCGGCGTCCCCGACGACGACAGCTATCCGATCAGCATGCGCACCATGCTGCGGCATAATCTGACCCTGAAATCAGGTGTGGCACTTGATCGTCCACGCGTGCTGGAACTCGCCAACAAATTCGCCGCCGAGCATCCAGGTCTGCTGGCCAAGTATCTCACCCACACGTTCGGCATCGACGACGTGCAGGCCGCCTTCGAATTGGCCGCCCGCCCCGTTCCCGATCGCGGGAAAATCGCGATCACCGATAGCGGAGCACCGTGACGGAAAGCCAACTGCAGCAGGCACTTAGCCGGGGCGAACCGATCTGGGGTGGCTGGATCACCGGGCCCACCGCGATCGGGCCCGAGGAATTCGCCAGAGCAGGCTACGACTACGTCGGCTTCGACGCCCAGCACGGCTACATCGACGACGCCGATATCGCGAGCATGCTGCGCCGACTCGAACACGTACCGATCGCCACGGCGGTGCGGCTGCCCAACGCCGACGCGGCACCGATCGGGCGGGTTCTCGACGCCGGCGCCGACGCCATCATCGTCGCGATGATCGAATCGGCCGACCAGGCGGCCGCGGCCGTCGCGGCCACCCGCTACCCGCCGGCCGGCTCGCGAAGCTTCGGGCCGTTGCGGGCCAGCCTGGGTGCCGATACCACGAAGCTGGAATCACGGGTGAGCGTGTTCGCGATGATCGAAACCGCCGCAGCCCTTGTCGACGTCGACGAAATATGTGCCGTCTCTGGGCTTGCCGGCGTGTACGTCGGGCCGGCGGACCTGGCGATCTCGATGGGTGTCGATGTCACCAAGGCCACCACCGACCCCGCGGTACGCCAGGCCATCGCCGGCGTCCACAGCGCCGCATCGGCCGCCGGGCTGGTGGCCGCGATCCACGCCGGAAATGCCAAGGCCGGACATGTCATGGCGGGACTGGGTTTTCAGATGCTCACCTTGGAGTCGGAAGCTCAGGCACTGCGGCGCGGCGCCGCAGCGAGCCTCAGGGAAGCGAGGGGCGACCGGTGACTCAACGTGTCGCGCTGGTCACCGGGGCCGCCCGGGGGCAGGGTTGGGCCATCACCCAACGACTGCGCGCCGACGGGTTTTTCGTGGCGGCCTGCGACGTCAACGCGACCGAACTGCGCGCCGCGGTCGACAGCTTGGGCGATGACGCGGTGATCGGGATCCCGCTGGATGTGACATTGGAGTGGGAGTGGCAGCAGGCGGTGGCGAAGACCGTCGACCGGTTCGGATCGGTGACCACGCTGATCAACAATGCGGGCCTGCTGCACCGCGCGTCCATTTCCGACGAGTCCATCGACGGATTCGAAAGATCTTGGCGGGTAAACTGTTTGGGCGCGTTTCTGGGCATCCGCTCCGCGCTGGAGCAGCTGCGGGACGCCGACGGCGCCGCCATCGTCAACACCTGCAGCACCGGGGCGATCCGGCCGTTCCCGAACCACATCGCCTACGGCTCGGCGAAGTGGGCGCTGCGGGGGCTGACCCAGGCCGCCGCAGCCGAACTCGCCCCGGCGGGGATTCGGGTCAACGCGGTGTTTCCCGGACCGATCGCGACGCCGATGCTCGATGCGGAGACCCAGGCGCGGCTGGCCGCCACGTCGGTGTCAGGCCGGATCGGGCAGCCGTCCGAGGTGGCCGATGCGATCGCCTTCCTGGTCTCCGGCCAGGCGTCGTTCATCACCGGTTCGGAGCTCGTCATCGACGGCGGCCAGTGCCTCAAAATCCAATGAGGGTCGGCATCATCGGCGCCGGACCGGTGCCCGCGTGATGGACGGACGGCTCGACCCCGTGCTGCGTGCGGTCGCGACGACCCGCACCGACCTGTCTGATATGTCGAAGGTCGGGTTGCTCCGGGAGGGGCTCGATGAACGTCGTCGCGACGGAATCGCGGACATCGACGCGAGCGGCGTTTTGATCGACGACGAGGTCGTGTCCGGTGTGCGGGTGCGCATCTATCGCGGCGCCCCGCCGCCATCACCCGTCGCTGTCTATTGCCACGCAGGCGCATTCGTGCTCGGCAATCTGGATACCGACCACCGACAGTGTGTCGAACTGGCCCGCCGCGGGCAATGTTCGGTCGTGTCGGCGGACTACCGGTTGGCGCCCGAAAATCCTTACCCGGCCGCGGTTGACGACGCCGCCGCAGTGCTGAACTGGGTGAGCGTCAACGCCGACGAACTCGGCGTCGACGTATCGCGCATTGCGGTGGCGGGGAGCAGCGCCGGCGGCGCGCTGGCGGCGTGCCTTGCACAACGGTCCGCCGACGGGTCGCTGCCTGCGGTGATGTTTCAGATGCTGCACCAGCCGGTGCTCGACGACCGGGTCACCGGATCGAAGACGGAGTTCGAGGCGACGCCGGCGTTCGACGGTCCGGCCGCGGAGCTGATGTGGCGACACTACCTGGGGTCGACAGCGCCGTCCGCGGGTTCCGTGCCGGCTCGACGTGATCAATTACATGACTTGCCAACGGCATTCATCACCTGCTCGGACATCGATCCGCTGCGCGACGAGGCGCTCGACTATGCGCTGCGATTGCTGCGGGCCGGAATCGCCACCGAGTTGCACGTGTTCGCCGGCACCTGTCACGGATTCGACTCGCTGTTGCCCGATTGGGAAGTTGCCGAGCAGTTGTTCGCCTTGCAGGGTCGCGCGCTGCGGCGAGCGTTCTACGGGGCGTGAGCGCTGCGGATCAAACACATCTGCCACCTCAAGCCAGCTTAATTGCCCGACCTAGCGGCGAGTGTGAAACTGTTGCGAGGATTTCTCGGGTTTTTTCGCAACAGCCTCACGTTCGGCGAGGGGCACATCGGTGACCAAACCGCGGTCCAATGTGGATCAGTGCGACTGCTGTGACAAGTGCCGCAGCTCAGACATTCTCGAATGAGATCAGCTGACGGACCGCGGTGCCGTCGGCCAGGTTGTCCATCGCGGTGTTGATGTCGTCGAGGGTGATCCTCGAGGAGACCAGCGACTCCACCGGCAGCCGGCCCGAGCGCCACAGCTCGACGAACTGCGGGATGTCGCGGTCGGGCACCGCCGACCCGAGGTAGCTGCCGATCAGCGAACGCCCTTCGGCGACAAAGCCCAACGGGGACACGCTGATCCGGGCGTCCGGCCGCGGCAGGCCGACGGTGATGGTGCGGCCCCCGGCGGCGGTCAGCGCGATGGCCGTCTCCAGCGCGGCGGGGTGGCCGGCGGCCTCGACGACGACGGCGGCCTTGACGCCGCCGTCGATGGCCTCTTGCGGGGTGTAGGCCTCGTGCGCTCCGAGAGTGCGCGCGCCGGTGAGCTTTTCGGGCAACTGGTCGACGGCGACCACATGGACACCGGCGTAGGAGAGGGCGGTCATCACCGCGGCCATCCCGACGCCGCCGAGGCCGACGACGGCCACTGTCTGCCCGGGCTGCGGCTTGCCGACGTTGAGCACCGCGCCGCCGCCGGTCAGCATCGCGCAACCCAACAGCGCGGCGACCGGTGGGGGAACGTCACGATCGACCGGTACGACGCTGGCCCGGTTGACCACGGCGTGTGTCGCGAAGCCGGACACCCCCAAGTGGTGAAAGACCTTGTCGTCGCCGCGATTCAGCCGCATCCCGCCCCCGAGCAACGTGCCGGCGTTGTTGGCCGCGCTGCCCGGCTTGCAGGGCATCAGCCCGTCGGTGACGCACGCCGCGCAGTGACCGCAACGTGGCAGGAAGGTCATCACCACTCGCTGTCCGACTTCCACGTCGTTGACGCCGTCGCCGACCTTCTCGATGATTCCGGCCGCCTCGTGACCGAGCAGCATCGGTGTCGGCCGCACCCGGTTGCCGTCCACCACCGACAGATCGGAATGGCAGACGCCTGCGGCCTCGATGCGCACCAGCAGTTCGTCGGCGCCGGGCGGAGCCAGCTCGATGTCGGCGATGGTGATGGGCCGCGATGTCGCGAACGGCCGAGGCGATCCGATCTGCTCCAGTACGGCGCCCCGGATTTCAAGCATGGTCGAATACAACCATGCCTTCGTTTTCTGCGGTGCCGCCGCACTCCGACGGGCTCACCAGTCGAGACTTCCCGGTGCATTGGCCGGTGCTGACCCGATGGGCCGACAACGACATGTTCGGCCACCTGAACAACGCTGTGTACTACCAGCTTTTCGACACCGCGATCAACGGCTGGATCCAGACCAACGTCACGCTCGACCCGGTGATGGCGTCGGCGCAGGGGATCGTCGCCGAATCGGGGTGCCGCTACTTTTCCGAACTGCACTTCCCGGAACGCCTTGTCGTAGGGGTGGCCGTGACCCGGCTCGGCAACAGCAGCGTGACGTATCGGCTCGGCGACTTCCGGGGTCTTGAGGGTCCGGCTGCTAAAGAAGGTGCCGAGCCGCAGGCCATCGCAGCGGTCGGCCACTGGGTGCACGTATACATCGACAAGGCCACCCGCCGGCCGACGCCCATCCCCGACGACATCCGCGCGCTGCTGTCGACGGCCTGCGTGAGTTAGCGGTCGAAGCGTTCTCGTTATGCTCGGCCAATGCCTTTTGTCAGCAAGACCGTTGAGGTCGCCGCCAACGCCGAAACGATCCTGGCCATCGTCGCCGACTTCGAGTCTTACCCGGAGTGGAACGACGGAGTTCAGGGCCTATGGGTGCTGGCCCGTTATGACGACGGGCGCCCAAGCCAGCTGCGTCTCGATGCCAAATACGAGGCCATCGAGGACAGTTTGATCCAGGCGGTCTACTACCCGAGCCCGACTCAGATTCAGACCGTGCTGCAGCAGGGCAACCTTTTCAAAAAGCAGGAGCAGTTGTTCAGCGTGGTGGACACCGGCTCGTCAGCGCTGCTGACCGTGGACTTGGACGTCGAGCCGTCGTTGCCGATACCCGCACCGATGGTGAAGCAGCTGGCCGGCAACGTGTTGGACTACCTCGCCGAGAACCTCAAGAAGCGCGCGGAGGATCTGGCGTCGTCAAGCTAACTGGTCCCAGATTCCGCTGCTTTGCAACCGTTCCGTGAGCCGGCGCGCGCCGTCGGTGAATTGCCTCGCGGTGTGGTCGACGACCGCGGCAGCGTCCCGGCGGCGCAACGCCGCAACCACCTCCCGGTGGTTCTGCACGGCCGAGGCACCCCATTCCGGGTCCGCGGCGTACACCATCAACGGCATGTACCGAGCCACGTGCAGCAGGAACCACGCCAGCTTGATCCGCCCGGTGGCGTGGTTGAAGGCTCGGTGAAACGCGAACTCCGTCGTCGCGATCGCTTCGATATCGGCAGCGGCGACAGCGGTGGTCAGCAAATCGGTGAGGTGTTCGAGATCGTCGATCTCGGCGTCGGTGATGTGCTGGGCCGCAGACGCGGCGAGTTCCCTGGCGATGGTCGCCTGCATCCAGAAGATGTCGTCGATGTCCTGGCGGCTCAGCGGCAACACGACGTGGCCGCGGTGTGGCTCGAGCTGCACCATCCCCTCGCCGCGCAGCTTCAACAGCGCTTCGCGCACCGGAGTCGCGCTGACGCCGAGTTTGGCCGCGGTCTCGTCGAGCCGGATGAATGTCCCGGGCCGCAATGCGCCCGACATGATCGCGGCCCGCAGGTGGCCTGCGACCTCGTCGGACAACTGCGCTCGGCGCAGCGGAAGACGAGCCTCCCGCTGCGCGGAAGGCCGCCGTGCCGCCGGTTCGCTGAGGGCGGTCACCGGGGTTGTCTTCGTGACGCCAAGACCATAGTGTGACCCAGACAACACCAAGTTTTATCAAATATCAACTTAAGCACATGGCTTAGCAACGAGAAGGGGAGCGACCAGTTGACCGCGCAGTTGACCGGCCACGGAGCTCACGGGACGGACGCCGACGGAGCCTTTTTAGAGCAGCCGTATTTGGCGCGCCGACAGAACTGGGTCAATCAACTCGAACGGCACGCATACATGCAGCCGCGCGCCACTGCGCTGAGATTTTTGGGCAACACCGTCATCTGGGCCGACCTTCGCGACCGGGTCGCGGCACTGGCCGGAGCTCTGGGCCGCCGAGGGGTCGGCCCGGGCGACCGGGTGATGGTCTTGATGCTGAACCGCACCGAGTTCGTCGAGTCGGTGCTGGCGGCGAACATGATCGGGGCCATCGCGGTTCCGATCAACTTCCGGCTGACCCCGCCCGAGATCGCCTTCCTGGTCGACGACTGCGAGGCACGGGTGATGATCACCGAATCGGTTCTGGCTCCGGTGGCCGCCGGCGTGCGAAACCTGACGCCGGTGTTGAGCAGCATCGTGGTCGCCGGTGACTCCGGTGAGGACGGCCTGCTGGCCTACGAAGATCTGGTGAACGAGTCGGGCGACCCGGCCCGGGCAGCCGATGTGTCCAATGAATCGCCGGCGCTGATCATGTACACCTCCGGCACCACGGGCCGGCCCAAGGGTGCGGTGCTGACCCACACCAACCTGACCGGT
>DATDLZ010000191.1:0-8032 GCA_036519055.1 Mycobacterium sp. | reverse complement strand
CTCGGCCGCGGCTTTGATCTTGGCCAGCGAGGCGTTCATACCGTCGACGAGTTCCCGCTCGAAGCTCGCCGTCCCGCCCATGAACCTGTTGACGGCCATGCCGGACACCGGCTTGACGCCGTTCTCGGCGTGCCGGCTCTCGATCACCCTGGTGCCTTCCGGGATCGACCGCAGTTCGTAGCTCCAGACCGTGTTGTTGGTGTTGACCCGGAACGCCAGCTTCTGGTCGGGAATCACCTCGATGACCGTGGCTGTCGTCGGCCAGAACAACAGGTTGCGGCGATTGAGATTGACGGTGCGGGTACCGGGACGCACTGGGCCTAATGCCCGCATCAAGCGGCACTGCGGACTCCACTGCGGCATTCGGCGGAAATCACTGACCAGCGCCCAGACCGTCGAGACGGGTGCCTTGATATCGACTTGGGCTTGCAAGAGCGGCGCCACCATGACCAAACCTCCTACTTCGTGCGCGGTGTTGTCAGTCCGGTTTGGGCGCCACGCGCACCCCGGCGGGCAGCAGCCCGCTGCCACAAGAAAATTGAGGTGCCCAGGACCCCGACCCCGAGTCCGGCCACGCTCAGCGGTCGCCAGGCGGCCAGGGTGGGTGTGAGGAAGACGACCACCGCGGCCACCAGCCAGGCCAGGGCGCCGACGAAGATGATCGGCCACGGGTCCAACAGCACAGCAGGTAGCGGCGGCGGCTCAATGCTCTTGCCAGGCTCGACGGACATCGAGATCAAGATAGCTTGTGGCGTCCTGTCTCGGTGATTCGTGGTTAACGTTCCGGCGTTCTGTCGTAACGTTCGCGCTGTGATCGATAGCGATAGCCGGTTGGCCAGCGACTTGTCGTTGGCGGTGATGCGGCTTTCCCGGCAGCTGCGGTTTCGCCGTCCGCAGTCCCCGGTGTCGCTGTCGCAGCTGTCGGCGCTGGCGACGTTGGCCAACTTTGGCCCGATGACGCCGGGTGCGCTGGCGATCCGGGAACGGGTTCGCCCGCCGTCCATGACGCGGGTGATCGCCTCGTTGGCCGAATTGGGTTTCGTGGACCGCGTCGCACACCCCGACGACGGCCGCCAGGTGCTGGTGTCGGTATCCGAAGCCGGTGCCGAACTGATGGAGGCCGAGCGTCGAGCCAGTCAAGAGTGGCTCACGCAGCGACTGGAGACCTTAGGAGTCGGCGAACGCGACACCCTGCGCGTGGCGGCCGACCTGATCTTGGCACTGGTCGACGAAAGCCCTTGACCGACAAAGAGTTTGACTGCACCCCTGAATGTGACGGTGTGGTGGTCTGTGATATCGACGATCCCGACGATGCGCGGCTGGACAACTTCCGGGATCTGAACAGCATCGACCGAAGGCCGGACCTGCCCAGCGGCAGGGGACTGGTGATCGCCGAGGGTGTGCTGGTCGTGCAGCGCATGTTGGCATCGCCGTTTGTGCCGTTGGCTTTTCTCGGCACCGATCGTCGACTCGCCGAACTCAAGGCGGATCTGGCCGGCAACGCCGCGCCCTACTACCGCGTCTCGGCGGAGGTGATGGCGCAGGCGGTCGGCTTCCACCTCAACCGCGGGGTGCTTGCCGCGGCACGTCGGGCCCCCGAGCGCAGTGTCGCGGACGTAATCGACGGCGCTCGGACAGTGGCCGTGCTCGAGGGAGTCAACGATCACGAAAACCTTGGCTCGATCTTCCGCAACGCGGCCGGGCTCGACGTCGACGCCGTCGTGTTCGGCAGTGGCTGCGCCGATCCGCTGTACCGGCGTGCGGTGCGCGTTTCGATGGGGCACGCCCTGCTGGTGCCGTTTGCCCGCGCGACGGACTGGCCGAACGACTTGAAGGCACTGCAGCAGAACGGGTTTAGGCTGCTGGCGATGACCCCGGATTCCGGCTCCACCACACTGCCGGAGGCGATGGCGACGGTGCGTGACGAGCGGGTCGCGATCCTGGTCGGCGCCGAAGGGCCCGGCCTGAGTTACGCCGCAATGAGGGCGAGCGATCTGCGGGTGCGCATCCCGATGTCACGCGGCACCGACTCGCTCAACGTCGCCACTGCGGCGGCGCTGGCGTTCTACGAGCGGGCTAGGCTCGGCTGATGACCGACGAATCCACGCCCTGGGCAACGGGTTTGACCGTTGCCGGCTTCGTCGCTGCGGCCACTGCGGTAGCTGTCGTGGTGCTGAGCCTGGGCTTGATCCGGGTGCACCCGATGCTGGCCGTCGGACTGAATGTCGTTGCGGCCGGCGGCCTGGCGCCGACGCTGTGGGGATGGCGGCACACGCCGGTGCTGCGCTGGCTGGTGCTGGGGGCAGGAGTGGGCGTGACGGGTGCGTGGCTGGCGCTGGTCGCGATGGCCCTTTAACGCTGCCCGCTGGAGCGAACGCCCAGCAGCACGTCTTCCCACGCCGGTACCGCCGGCTTGGTGCGGCGGTTGCGCGTCGGCTCGGCCTTGGGCTCCGCCGCCGGAGTCTCGACGGGCGCAGGTTCGGGCTCGTCGAAGTCGAGTTGGGCGACCGGCGCCACCGGCCGCAGCAGCGGACGGTCGAAGTCCGGATCGATCAACTCTCTGGCCGGATCGTCCACCGCGGTGACGGTCCCGCCGTGCGAGCCCGGGCAGAACCGGAAATGCGCGATGTTGTCCGAGCGACCCGCCTTCCAACCCAGCTGGACAGTCCAGCGGCCGTCCTCGTTGCGCCAGGCGTCCCAGGTTGTGCTGTCCGGGTTCAGGCCACGCGCCATCAGCGACGAGGTGACCGTCTCCAACAACGTCAGCACCGAAGGGCCGTCGCCGAGCACCGGATGGGCGGCGGTTGCCAGCTCGGCAGCACGGGAACGCTCGAGCAGCACCGGGTGCGCGAACCGCTCAACCCGTGCGATATCCGCCCCGGCAGACTCGGCAAGCTGCTCGACCGACGCACCCGCCCGGATGCGGGCTTGAATCTCCTTGGGGCTCAGCATGTTGTTGACCTCGATGTCGATATGGGTTTGATTCACCCGAGCCCCGTCGCCGCGCACCGCCGCGCGCAATCGGTCGTCGACGCGGATCTTGTACTTGTCTGCGGGGTTGTCACCCTCGCAGATGATGTGTTTGCCGTCGAGATCGAGTCCGACGATCCTGAGTTCCCGCATGGTGTCTCCTCGCAGGCTCCTCGCAGACCAGCGCGTCAGGCCTGTCAAGGCCGCACTCTACTCAGGCGCGCGCCGCAAACCGGCTGGACACGCCGTAATACCTGGGGGTTTTTCGATGTGCTTGCTAGAGCCGCTCGACGACCCAGTCGATGCATTCGATGAGCGCGCTGACGTCGTCAGGCTCGACGGCGGGGAACATCGCGACCCGCAGCTGGTTGCGTCCGAGTTTGCGGTACGGCTCCACATCGACGATGCCGTTGGCCCGCAGCACCTTCGCCACCGCCGCAGCGTCGACGTCATCGTTGAAGTCGATGGTGCCCACTACTTGGGAGCGCAGCTTGGGGTCGGCGACGAACGGCGTCGTGTACGGGCGGTCGTGCGCCCAGGTGTACAGCCGCCCCGAGGAGTCGGCGGTGCGCTTGACGGCCCAGTCCAGTCCGCCGTTGGCCAACAGCCAGTCGAGCTGCTCGGCCAGCAGCACCAGCGTCGCGATCGCCGGGGTGTTGTACGTCTGGTTCTTGAGGCTGTTGTCCACCGCGATCGGCAGCGAGAGGAAGTCGGGCACCCAACGGTTCGACTCGGCGATGGCCTCGATCCGGCTCAGCGCCGCCGGGCTCAGGATCGCCAGCCACAGGCCGCCGTCGCTGGCGAAGTTCTTCTGCGGCGCGAAGTAGTAGGCGTCGGTCTCGGAGATGTCGACCGGCAGACCGCCGGCACCGGACGTGGCGTCAATGACGACCAGCGCATCGCCGGCGTCCCGCGGCCGCGCGACGGGCACCGCGACACCCGTCGACGTCTCGTTGTGCGCCCAGGCGATCACGTCGACGGAGGGATCGCCGTGCGGCTCGGGTGCACTGCCGGGATCGGCCTTGACGATGATCGGGTCGCCGATGAACGGGTTCTTGGCCACCGACGACGCGAATTTCGCGCTGAATTCGCCGTAGCTCAGGTGCAGGGACCGCTTGTCGATCAGCCCGAACGCCGCGGCGTCCCAGAACGCCGTCGCCCCGCCGTTGCCCAGCACCACCTCGTAGCCGTCGGGCACCGAGAAGAACTCGCGCAGACCACTGCGCACCCGGCCGACCAGATCCTTGACCGGCGCCTGCCGGTGCGACGTGCCAAAAAGCGCTGCGGCGCTGGTGGAAAGAGCCTGCAGTTGCTCGGGTCGGACCTTCGACGGGCCGGATCCAAAGCGTCCGTCGCCGGGTTTGATGTTGTCGGGGATCGTGAGCTGGTCAGCCATGCTCACCAGGTTAGTGACTCGGCTGAGGCCGGCATTCAGGCGGTAGGGTCCTCGACACCGATGTGAAATGGGTCACAGTGCACATATGTTCACGGATGGGCCACATTGCCCGTTTGGGGTCTAGTAAGTTCCCGATACCTTCGGTACTGTGTTGGACATAGCACGTCCAAATGTAAACCTCATTGGGGAGGCCAGGCATGGCACAGACGGGAACCGCCCAAAAGCGGGCACGGACCAAGTTGGTGCGCCGCTGGCGCAGCAACATGGAGGTTCAGGACGACGCCAAGTACGTGGAGATGCTGAACACGCTGTCGGAGGGGTCAGTGCGGCGCAACTTCAGCCCGTACACCGACATCGACTGGAAGTCGCCGGAGTTCGCGGTCATCGACAACGACCCGCGCTGGATTCTCCCGAAGACCGACCCGCTGGGCCGGCACTCCTGGTACCAGTCCCAGCCGCACGAGCGTCAGATCGAGATCGGCATGTGGCGTCAGGCCAATGTGGCCAAGGTCGGTCTGCACTTCGAGTCGATCCTCATTCGCGGCCTGATGGAGTACGCGTTCTGGGTGCCCAACGGCTCACCGGAATATCGGTACTGCTTGCACGAAGCGGTCGAAGAGTGCAACCACACCATGATGTTCCAGGAGATGGTGAACCACATCGGCGCCGACGTGCCCGGTATGCCGCGACTGCTGAAGTGGATCCAGCCGTACATCCCGTTGGCGGCAGGTCCGCTGCCGATCCCGTTCTGGTTCGGCATCTTGGCCGGCGAAGAGCCCATCGACCACACCCAGAAGAACGTGCTGCGTGAGGGCAAGGAACTGCACCCGATCATGGAGCGGGTGATGGCGATCCACGTGGCCGAGGAGGCTCGCCACATCTCGTTCGCGCACGAGTATCTGCGTAAGCGGGTTCCGAACCTGGCGCGCCGCAAGCGTTTCTGGCTCTCGCTCTACGTGCCGCTGACCATGCGGATCCTGTGTTCGGCGATTGTCGTGCCGCCCAAGGCTTTCTGGCGGGAGTTCGACATTCCGCGTTCGGTCCGCAAAGAGGTGTTCTTCTCCTCGCCGGAGTCGCGTCAGATGCTGCGGGACATGTTCGGTGACGTCCGGATGCTGTGCCGCGACACAGGTTTGATGAACCCGTTGGCCAAGCTGATCTGGCGGATCTGCAAGATCGACGGTAAGCCGTCCCGCTACCGCAGCGAGCCGCAGCGCCAGCACCTCGTGGTCGCACCGGCTGCCTAGAAGATTCGGTTCATATGCCGCACGTTATTACCCAGTCATGCTGTAGCGACGGGTCATGTGTCTACGCCTGTCCGGTGAACTGTATTCACCCGTCGCCGGATGAGCCGGGCTTCGCCACCGCCGAGATGCTGTACATCGATCCGGTGGCGTGTGTGGACTGCGGCGCCTGCGTGAGCGCCTGCCCGGTGGGCGCTATCGCACCCGACGCTCGGCTGACGTCCGAACAGCTGCCGTTCATCGCGCTCAACGCGTCGTTCTATCCGGACCGCCCGGCCGGCGAGAAGCTGCCGCCGACATCCAAACTGGCGCCGGTGATTCCGGCACCGGAGGTTCGCGGCAACCATGACGGTCCGCTGACGGTGGCCATCGTGGGATCCGGTCCGGCCGCGATGTACGCCGCTGACGAACTGCTCACCCAGCACGGCGTCCGGGTCAACGTCTTCGAAAAGCTGCCCGCCCCTTACGGATTGGTGCGCGCCGGGGTCGCCCCCGATCACCAGACCACCAAACGGGTGACGCAGCTTTTCGATCGGATCGCGCGTCGTCGCGAATTCCGATTCTTTCTCAATGTCGAGATCGGCAAGCATCTAAGCCACGCCGACTTGCTGGCCCATCACCACGCGGTCATCTACGCCTCGGGCGCGCCCAACGACCGCCGGCTGGACATCGACGGGATGGATCTGCCCGGCACCGGCACCGCCACCGAGCTGGTGGCCTGGATCAACGGCCACCCCGATTTCGCTGATTTACCAGTCGATCTCAGCCATGAGCGGGTCATCGTCGTCGGCAACGGCAACGTCGCATTCGACGTGGCCCGCGTGCTCACTGCCGACCCGGACGAGCTGGCCCACACCGACATCTCCGATCACGCGTTGAGCGCGCTGCGCGCGTCACGGGTGCAGGAGGTCGTCATCGTGGCCCGCCGAGGACCCGAGCATTCGGCGTTCACCCTGCCCGAGTTGATCGGGCTGACGACCACCGCCGAGGTCGTTCTTTCCGGCGTGGACCGCGAAGCGGTGCTGCGCGACCTTGCCACCGTCACCGACCCGTTGACGAGGCAGAAGCTGGAGATCCTGAGCACGCTCGGGGACGCGTCGACGACGGCGGGCCCGACGGCGCGGCCGCGGATCCGGCTGGCCTATAACCTGACGCCCCAGCGTATTTCGGGGCAACAGCGAGCCACCGGGATGGAATTCGTCGTCACCGGCACCGACGAGGTGCAGACGATCGAGGCCGGGCTGGTGTTGACCTCGATCGGCTACCACGGCAAGGCGATCAAAGATCTGCCGTTCGACGACAAGGCGGGCGTGGTCCCCAACGACGGCGGCCGCGTCACCCATTCGGACTCGGACCAGCCTGTCGACGGCGCCTACGTGGCGGGCTGGATCAAGCGCGGGCCGACGGGGTTCATCGGCACCAACAAATCGTGTGCGCTGCAAACGGTTCAGCGACTGGTCGACGATTACAACGCCGGCACGTTACGCAACCCAATCGGCAAGCCGTCGGCGCTGGACAAGCTCGTCCGGGAGCGCCAGTCCGACGTCGTCGATGCCGCCGGCTGGCGGGCGATCGACGCCGCCGAGGTGGCCCGCGGCGAAAGCGGCGATCGGCCGCGCAACAAGTTCACCTCGGTTACCGAGATGCTCGACGTCGCGGCCACCGCGCCTACGCCCCCGCTGCACCGCAGGCTGGCCGATCGGCTGCGTGAGCTGGCCGACCTCTAGCCGCTGCCCATCGCGGCCGCGATCTCGTCCATGCTGACCTCACGGACGGGCTGACCCAGCGACCAGTGGTGGCCGAACGGGTCGCGGACCATGCCGTAGCGGTCGCCCCAGAACTGGTCGTCGAGCGGCATGACCACGGTGGCGCCGGCGTCGAGAGCCCGTTGGAACTTGGTGTCGACATCGGTCACGGTCAGATGGATCGTGACTGGAGTGCCGCCCAGCGACGTCGGGGTCATCGACTTTCCGCCGGACATCTCCGGGAAGTCGTCGTTGAGCATCACCAAGAAGCCGTTGATGCGCACCGCGGCGTGCACCAACTTGCCATCGGGGCGGGGTACACGGCCGATCTCGACCGCGCCAAAAGCCTTGACGTAGAAGTCGATCGCCGCGGCGGCGTCGTCGACGACGAGATGCGGGGACAGTGCGGGTTCGACGGCGATTGCCATCAGGACCTCCTTGGTGTCGGTGTGTGGCCCGGGGTGGGCCTAATGGGTATGACTCGATTGGCGATGCAATCTCATCACTGCCCACCGACAAGGAAGGCGCTTGCGGCCGTCAGGCCGTGACGACCTCGTTCCAGCCCTCGACGGATTCCGGGCTGCGCGGCCCCGGGCCGACGTAGATCGCCGCCGGACGAACCAGCTTGCCCAGCCTCTTCTGCTCGAGGATGTGCGCGCACCACCCGGCGGTACGGC
>DATDLZ010000190.1:0-14422 GCA_036519055.1 Mycobacterium sp. | reverse complement strand
ACGCCTACATGGCACACGCAGCGATGCCGGGCTCCCAATTGGAAATCTTCGAGGGCTCCGGGCATTTCCCGTTCCACTATGACCCCGAGCGATTCATCGAAGTCGTCGAGCGCTTCATCGACACCACCGAGCCGTCCGAGTACGACCAAACCGCTCTTCGCGAACTGCTCCGCACCGGCGGCGGCGCGCAGACCGTCTCCGGGCCGGTCGATACCCGTGCCGCGGTGTTGGAGGCGATGGGCTCCGACGAGCGCAGCGCCACCTGATCGCCGCGTCGAGGTGACGCAGTACAGTCGGCTTCATGAGCGTGGACGTCACGGTGTTGCGGGTTTTCACCGACTCCGCGGGCAATTTCGGTAACCCACTCGGTGTCGTCGACGCCGCGACAGTCGAGCCGGATCAACATCAACACATCGCAGCTGAATTAGGCTACAGCGAAACAGTTTTCATCGGTATGCCCGCCGCGGGTTCCACCACCGCCGATGCACGCATCTACACCCCGCTCGTCGAACTGCCGTTCGCCGGGCACCCGACGGTCGGGGCGTCGTGGTGGTTGCGATCCATCGGTACGCCGATTCACACCCTGCAGGTGCCGGCCGGAGTGGTGCAGGTGCACTACGACGACGACATCACCGCCATCAGTGCTCGCTGCGACTGGGCGCCAGAGTTCGCCATCCACGATCTGCAAAGCCTCGACGAGCTTGCCGCCGCCGATCCGGCTGACTTTCCCGACGATGTGGCGCACTACCTGTGGGCGTGGATCGACGAGTCCGCCGGATCGCTGCGATCCCGGTTTTTCGCCGCCAATCTGGGTGTGCCAGAAGACGAAGCGACGGGATCGGCGGCCGTGCGGATGACCGACTACCTCAGCCGTGACTTGAGCATCACCCAGGGCAAGGGATCGGTGATCGAAACGACCTGGAGCCCGCAAGGCTGGGTTCAGGTCGGCGGTCGCGTCGTCAACGACGGCGTGACGCGGATCAGCAACTGACCCTCGAGCCCGGCGGCGCGGTGGACGCCGATCTCCGTCACTTCCGGTGATGTCACGATCGTGGCAAACGATGCGGCGGAGGGATATTCGACCAGCACGCAGGTGTCCCAGACGTCGTCGACCTCGCCGATCACCAGGGACGCGATATCGCCGCCGAACACCACTCGCCCGCCGCTGCGTTCGATGACGTTCTGCATCGCGGCGCCGTAGAGGTCATACGCTTGACGACCGGTCAGATCGCTCGCGCGTCCGTCCGAATAGACTGCCTTCGCGCGGAATTTGAGCAGGTTGAGCATCACGACGGGAGTCTCAGAGGCATCCGCCATCAGCTCTTCGACGCGGGAACGCGTTGGGTAGATATGGTTTTCGACATCCACGGTGTGACCCTCCTCGGGTTGTCGAGCGAAGCGCAGACACTCAGTCTTTACGGCGCAACACCGCGCCAAGGTGATGCTGCATCGGTTGTCCGACTGCGCCCATCTGCAACGAATACGACAGCTCGTCGCCGTCGAGCCGGAAGCGCCGGCCAAGCGAGGTCACCTCTTTGGCGGTCGGTGTCAGACCGACCTGCGTCGTGGTCATCTCGAGTTCGATCGTGGCGCCGTCGGCCGTGTAGGTGCCGACTTCGATTTCGGTGACGCCGCTCGGGTGCGCCAGCACGAGCTCGACCTGACCGGGTCGCGGTACGCGAAGATAACCCGTCTCGGCGTGCAGGGGCGCCCCGTCGGCTGCGGCTTTGGTTTTCTGTCCGTAGACCAGAAACGGTTTGCCCACATGGGAAAACGTGACTTCTTCGAGGTAGTCGAATGGCTCGATCGTGGGGTATTCACCGGATCCACTCCCCTGCCATACCCCGAGTAACGGCGCCAGCGCTTGCAGGTTGGGGTGCAGCTCGGGTGGCATTCGGTCAGCCTAGTCCGGCCCCCGACACCGGCGGCAACGATGCGGCCTATGCGGCGTGTACGTCGGGCGTGCGGACGTGCTCGGGACGAAAGCCCCGGCCGACGATGATCGGCGGGATGAACTGCAACGGTCCCCGGCCGACGATCTTCGGAACTCGGATCGGCGACAGGTCACCGGCCAGGTTCGGTTCGATCGCGTTGTTTTGCACGAACACTTGACCGGCCTGAATGATTCTGGCCGGAAGCTCACGACGGCGCTGCACCTTGGCGAGATCGGCTTCGGTCAGCCGGTTTTCACGTAATGGGCCGCAGAGGATGTTCGCCGCGGCCACTGCGTCGGCGACCGCGAGGTTGATGCCTACCCCACCGACCGGTGACATTGCATGCGCGGCATCGCCGATACACAGCACACCTTTGCGCCACCAGGTTTCCAGCCGATCCACCCGCACATCGAGCTGGCTGGTGTCGTCCCACGAGTGCAAGTCCTTGACGTGTTCAGCCAAGTTAGGCTGCACGGAAACCAGCCGCTCTTTGAACGCCTCCAGCGATCCGTCTTGCGGGTTTGCACCCTTGGGCATGACATAGGCGATTTGCCAATAGTCGCCCCGGTAGATCATGGCCATCATCAGACCCTTACGGACCACCCCGACGAGTTCTTGAGGGTCGCCCGGGCGCCAGTTCAGCCGGAACCACAAGACGTCTATCGGCGAATTCGCGCTCCCGACCCGCAAACCCGCCGCGGCGCGCACCGCAGATTTGCGTCCGTCGGCGCCGATCACAAGATCGGAACGCACCTCGAGTTCTGGGGTGCGCACCCCGACGACGCGGTCGCCGTCGAACACCAGATCCGTCACCTCGGCATTGCGGACCAAGGTGAATTCCGGGTAAGCACTGGCTTTTTCGGCGAGGAAGTCCAGGAAGTCCCATTGCGGCATCAGCGCGATGTAGGGCTGTTTGAAACCAAGCCGCGAGAGTGCGCTGAAGTTCCCGAACGTTCGTAGTGTCCCGTCGGTGTTGAAAGCGAGGCGCGTGACTTTGGTGTGCGGGAGACGCAGAAACTCGTCGATCAACCCCAGTTCGTCCATGACCCGGAGCGTGCTGGGATGGACGGTGTCGCCGCGGAAGTCGCGCAGAAAGTCATTGTGCTTTTCCAGCACGGTGACGTTGATCCCGGCGCGAGCCAGCAACAGAGCGTGCACCATGCCCGCGGGGCCACCGCCGGCGACACAAACCTGGGTTTGCCGAACTTGCGTCATGCCCCGACCCTACGACGCGCCCGTCAACCGGAAGCGGGCACCTTCCGGTGGGCACGCAGCGTCTTGATCTCGCGCTCGAAATCCTCTGCAGACTCGAAAGACCGGTACACCGAGGCGAATCGCAGATAGGCGACTTCATCGAGTTCGCGTAGCGGCCCGAGGATCGCAAGGCCGACTTCGTTACTGGGGATTTCCGGTGATCCCCCGGCTCGTACCGCATCTTCGACCTGCTGAGCCAGCAGGTTCAGCGCGTCGTCGTCGACCTGACGGCCCTGACATGCCCGGCGCACGCCGCTGATCACCTTCTCGCGGCTGAATGGTTCGGTCACACCGCTGCGCTTGACGACGGCCAGTACCGCGGTTTCGACGGTGGTGAATCGGCGACCACACTCCGGGCACGAGCGGCGGCGCCGGATGGCCTGCCCCTCGTCCGTCTCGCGAGAGTCGACGACTCGGGAATCAGGATGCCGACAGAACGGACAATGCATGGCCGCTCCTTCGCCGCGCTGACTTCGGGGTGTCCCAAGCCACCACGAGCGTACCTGCGTGCACGGCTGCAGGCCTAGCACCGCCGGATGTCGCGCCTGGTAAACGGCTCAGCCCACCGGAGCGATCAGCGTCTGGCCCGCGGTGACCGCCGACGAGTCGAGCTCGTTGAGTTCGCGGATGCGGGCCGCGACCTGACCGGTCGGCGCATCCGGTGCCACCCGAGCGGCCAGGCGCTGCAATGTCTCCCCCGGCTCGACCCGCACCACGGCGAGCCGGTCGGGCATCTGAACTGCCGCCTTCTCGGGGCCGGCATGCAACATGCCGCCGAAGTGCGCCACGAACCCCAGCCACACCGTGATCCCAGCCGCCACCAAAGCCAGCGCGACGGTCGTCGCCGGGGTGATCGGGCGAGGCCGATGCGACGCCGTCGACATCAGGACTCCGGTGCCGCGGTAACGCGGGGGCGCCGCGACCGGCCTGCACGGCTGAGGACCCCGGTGTCCGCCGCGCCGGGCGGGCGGGCGGACCTGAATCGGCCGAACTCGTACCGGCGCGCTTGGCGAGATCGTCTCGATGGGCATCATGTGCGTTCCTCCAGTCGGCTGTAGTCGATCACTTGTTCGAAGCATAATCGATAATGTGTTCGAATATCGAACATGTGATCGAACTGTTGCACACGCCAAGAACGATAGAACGCGGCACCGACAGCTTCCGACGGCCTTCGGACCAGCAACACGCGACATACCTCGAACACATGTTTGATATCTTGCCGAAATGCGGCTACATTCGGCCGTATGAGCGATAGCGATACCCGGGACGCCGACTCCGACCGCCCTTCGCGATCTACGGAATCAACACTGACACCGCGCCAACGCACCATCCTCGACGTGATTCGAGCGTCGGTCTCCAGTCGCGGATACCCGCCGAGCATCCGTGAGATCGGCGATGCCGTCGGCCTGACGTCGACGTCCTCGGTGGCTCATCAACTGCGGACACTGGAGAAAAAGGGTTACCTCCGCCGCGACCCGAACCGCCCGCGCGCCGTCGATGTCCGATCATCCGACGACGCCTCGAAGCCGCCGGTGCTCACCGACGTCGCCGGGTCGGACGCACTGCCGGAACCCACGTACGTCCCCGTGTTGGGACGCATCGCGGCCGGTGGGCCGATCCTGGCCGAGGAGGCCGTCGAAGATGTCTTCCCGTTGCCGCGCGAACTCGTCGGCGAGGGTGCGCTGTTCTTGCTCAAGGTGGTCGGTGAATCCATGGTCGACGCCGCGATTTGCGATGGCGACTGGGTGGTGGTCCGTCAGCAGAATGTCGCCGACAACGGCGATATCGTGGCGGCGATGATCGACGGGGAGGCCACCGTCAAGACGTTCAAGCGCACCGGCGGCCAGGTCTGGCTGATGCCACACAACCCGGCCTTCGACCCCATCCCGGGCAACGACGCTGCCGTGCTCGGCAAGGTCGTCACGGTGATCCGCAAGATCTAACGGCGCTACGCCCGGTCGGCTACCCAGCCCTGTGGAATCCGTTGGCCTGCGCGATTTCCTCGCTGGCGAACCAGATTTCGGCCATTGTGTCTTCGTATAGGGCACTGTCGGGCATGTAGTACAGACCGAAGCTCGCGTTGGCCTTGACCGGATATCCGTCCGGCACCTGGTACGGGTCGTCCATCGGAAGATGAATTGCCAACTGCCCGGACGCAATTCGCGGTATCGGCACGGCCTCGGTGACTTGAGCGTCGTCGTCGTCGGCGTCGGCGTCGGCGTCGGCGTCGGACGCAGCGTGCCGGCCGCTTCGGCCATCGTCCAGTAACGGAATCCCGGTCGGATCCGTGTCTACGTTGTCCGGATCCTCGTCGATGTCGCCGTGGACATCACGGTCGAAGTCCTCATGGACGACATGGTCAAAGTCCTCGTGCACGTCATGGCCGCGTTCCTCGTGGACATCGCGGCCGAAATCGGCGAGACCGGAAACCTCATCGAGACTTTCGGTTTCGTCCTCGAGCAGCTCGTCCACCAAGCTCTTGCGCGCAGGTGGCATCCATTCACTGCTTGGCTGACTGGGCAGGCGCACGGTCCGACGTTGCGGGCGGTCCTCGGACAAGGTCGACGACGCCAGATCGGCGTCGGCATCCGGCGACCACCGCGAGACAGATTCGGTGGCAGGCTCATAACTGGTGTCGTCCGAGTCGCCGGCTTCGGCCTTGCGGTCGCGTTTAACGGCACGGCGTCGACGCCACCATCGCGCAAATAGCGGCACCAAGCCGATCAGCAAAAGCGCGCCGATACCGGCCAGCAACCACCACCAATGCGCGGTCAGCCAATTAGCCTTAGCCCCGGGCGACGCTGCGCCGGCCGGCGTCTTCTGACCCGGCACTTCCAAACCGGACAGCGCCGATGCCAAGTTCGCCGGTTGAGTAGTGAAGGTGTTCTTCGTCTTGTTCCAGGCGATCTGGCCGCCGGCGAACTTCTGCGTGACGACGTCCTTGTTGACTGTCTGGTCGCCCAGCGGCGCGCCCAGCTTGCCGGTCGCTCCGAGAAGCTTGTCCCACGCGGCTTTGATGGCCCCGCGGACCACGAATGCGCCGTGGTCGGCTGTCCAGAAGATCGCCGGCTTGTCGACGGCGGAAAACGTGCTGATCTTGCTAGCCGTTTTGAGGCCGCCATCGGCCTCGTTGGCGATCGGGAAACCGAGGTCACCGCCCGGGCCACCGAGCGACTCGTATTTGGTCAGAATGTCGGCCTCGATGGCGTTGGCGCTGCTGGCGGGGCTGAAGAAGATCTTGCCGCCGGCGAAGTTCTGGGCGAGTCCGCCGTCGCCCACCGGATACTGATCACCCTGTTTGGCGCCGAGTGGCCCAGATGGCCCGCCGGCCGCCCGCCAAGCCATGTTGATGTCCGCCGTCGGATCGACGGGTACCTGCAGGTCGGTGAGCTTGCCCGCCAGATCGGGCGGGACGGTGGTGAAGGCCTTGGTCAGCCTGTTCCAGGACACCTTGCCGCCGCTGAACGCCTGAGTGGCGAGTTCGCCGTCGAAGGTTTCGTCGCCGGTCGGCACGCCCAGGGCTCCACCAGAGCTGCCCAGTTTGTCCCATGCCGCGTTGATCGCACCGCGCACCACGAACGCGCCGTGGTCGGCGGTCCAGTAGATCAACGGCTTGTCGCTGGCCGAGAAGGTGCTGACCCGGCTGTCGGGGCCGGCCAGACCGCGGACTTCGTTAGCGGTCGGGAAGCCAAGATCCGAGGCCACCGGACCACCCAGGGCTTCGTATTTGTCCAGAATGGCGCCCATCATCGACCTGGGGCCGGTGGCCGGAGTAAAGAACATCTTGCCGTGCACGAAGTCCTGAGCAAATCCCTGACCAGCGACGTAGCACTCACCTTGCTTGGCGCCCAGATCCGAAGTGTCGCCGCCGGCATCCTTCCAGGCCGCGGTGATCGAATTGTCGGCGTCGCCGATTGGGGATGCCGCCGCGACGGGCGTCAGCAGCGCCATCCACGTCAACCCTGCGACCAGCGCCGCCAGACCACGCGCGGCGCGCGCGGCGGCGCCCGATCGTGCTTGCTGCCTTGTCATCCCGCCCTCCCAGCGGCCGCCCAGTACCAAGCCTGGAGCGCCAGTTTCAACCGCCCGGCGGGCCGCCGCAACTCTGCTGTGGGCGACGACGCGTGCGAAGTCATACGAAGACACTACGGAATAGATATCCGTCGACGCCGAATTATTCACCACAGGGTAGATGGTGTCGCATTCTGCTCGTTCGGTTTTAGGTTTCCGTACCCGGATTTGAGTCGAACTCGCGACGCTCGATTACCGCCGCACATGCAATCTGACGTCGTGCTGGGAAGCGATCTTTCGTGTGCCGCGTGGAGAAAGAAGACTTTTTCGACCGGCGGTCAGTTTGCCGCTCTGCGGGGCGGCGGCAGCAATGTTGCGCATCGGATTCGTTTGAATCGCGGCTGCGTTCGTCACGAGTTCGGCTTCTTTTCGACGACCCGAGATCCGAAACACGGATGCCGTCAAGCAATTACTACCGCCGTAGCGATGTCCGAGAACGGAAACGACTTTGCTCCCGACGCAACACCGAGGCTAGACGCCGAGGCTGCGGCCGATGATTTCCTTCATGATCTCGGTGGTGCCGCCGTAGATCGTCTGCACCCGCGCGTCGAGATATGCACGTGCGACCGGGTATTCGCGCATGTACCCGTAACCGCCGTGGAGCTGGAGGCAGCGGTCGATCAAGTACACCTGCTTCTCGGTGGCATACCACTTAGCCATCGCGGCCTGTTCGACGGTGAGTTTCTCCTCGAGGTGCAGCGCGAGGAACTCATCGACCATGATCCGCACCACCGTGGCCTCAGTGGCCAATTCGGCGAGTAAGAATCGGCTGTTCTGGAAACTGCCGATAGGCTTGCCAAAGGCTTTGCGCTCCTTGGTGTATTGAATCGTCTGCTCCAACACCTGCTCCATGGCAGCAGCGGCCATGATCGCGATCGAGATTCGCTCCTGCGGCAGATTCTGCATCAGGTAGATGAAGCCCTTGCCCTCTTCGCCGAGCAGGTTCTCGGCGGGCACCTCGACGTCGGTGAAAGACAGTTCGGCGGTGTCCTGCGCGTCCAGGCCGATCTTGTCCAAGTGCCGGCCCCGCTCGAATCCCTTCATGCCGCGTTCGACGGCCAACAGCGAAAAGCCTTGTGCACCTTTGTCGGGGTCGGTCTGAGCCACCACGATCACCAGGTCGGCGTTGATTCCGTTGGTGATGAACGTCTTTGAACCATTGAGGATGTAGTGGTCACCCTGCTTGACCGCTCGGGTCTTGATGCCCTGCAGGTCGCTGCCGGTACCCGGCTCGGTCATCGCGATCGCGGTGATCATCTCGCCCGTGCAGAACTTGGGCAGCCAGCGCTGCTTCTGCTCCTCATTGGCCAGGCTCAGCAGGTAGGGCGCCACGATGTCGTTGTGCAGGCCGAACCCGATGCCGCTGAACCGGCCGTAGGTGGTCTCTTCAGTGATGATTGTGTTGTAGCGGAAGTCGGAGTTTCCACCGCCGCCGTACTCCTCGGGGATCGACATTCCCAGGAAGCCCTGCTTGCCGGCCTCCAGCCACACGCCGCGGTCGACGATCTTCGCCTTCTCCCACTCGTCGTGGTACGGCGCGACGTGGCGTTCCAGGAATGACCGGTAGGACTCGCGGAACAAGTCGTGTTCGGGCTCGAACAGCGTGCGCTGGTATTTGACGGCGCTACCCATGAGATGACCTCCGGCGGGTTGGGAACACTGCCGCCCAAGATATACCAACCGGATGGTTGGTAGGTCCATGGTGTCTCGTCGCGGCCTAGAGTCAGCGAATGGACGAGACGATCCTGGTGCAGGAACTCGGACAGCTGCTCGAGTTCTCCTATACCGACATGCTGTGTTACGCAGGGCCGCACTCCCCGGCGGGCGTTGCCAGTGCATTCAAGGTGATGCAGCGCGCCTTCGCGGCGCTATCCGGAAACCAACCGCCGCAACGGCGGTCAATCGTCATCCGGACCGCCTTTGAGGGACCCGGGGCCCGCGACGGCTTCGAAGCCGTCACTCGTGCGGTGACCGACGGTCGTTACACCGTCGATCCGGCCCTGGCGCGGCCCGATCGCGGTCGGCTACTGCAAAGCTTCGTCTTCCAGGTCATCATCGGCGGCCGCACGGCAACGCTGATGCTGCGGCCCGGCTTCATCACCGCCGAATTCTTCGAGCTGGCCGGCAAGGCCGAACGCGATCATGCCGAGGAGGCTCAGCTCGACCAACTGAAAGCCCAACTGGCACAGCGAATACTCGAGACACCTGCCGAGGACGTCTACGAATTGGTGTAATCATCCGAAATTCTGGATTAATTGTCTGTAAGTGACTGCTGAGCATTACTTAGTAGCGTTAAGTTACGCAGAAACCGATCCCCACACGCCCGTGGAAATCCCTTCCACCAGCATCAATAGCCTATTGAAAAAAGTCCAAAAGTTTGTCAAGTATTTCCTTTACCCACCCAAACCATCAGCGGTAACTTAAACCCACCTGAGGACTCTCAGGTGTCCCAAGGGGAGGACGGGACCGTGGCCAGTCGGCGCAGCGGCGAGGCATTCATCCTCGCCCGCGGCGATGGGTTGGCGTTCGGAATGACTCCCGTGGCAATCGCGCAGAATGCCCAAATCAGTTCCGGGGAAAGGAACCACATGCACACCGCTACCAAGCGAGCACTCGTCGCCGCAGCCGCGCTGGCGGCGGCAGGACTCTTCGGGTCGCTGCCGTACCACGGAACCATTCAGGCGCAGGGCGTTCCGGTCCAGCACCACGACGTCGCGCTGGTGGACGCAAGCGACATCCTGGGCCCGGAAACCACCTTCGACACAACATTTTTCAATGAGTTGTTGGGGGCCAACGGAGTCGAAGATCAGCTGTACACCTCGGTGCAAACGGCGGTCGGCACCGCTGACGCCAATCTTCTACTTGACACCGACGGCGCGATGCCCGTGTTCAGCGGCGTTTTCAACGGCGCAGAGAGCAGGCTCTCCGAGGGGCTGTTCATCGACGGCCTGGCCTCGGAAGACCAACTGAACCAACTATTGGGTGTAAGCGAGTCCGCTTCGCAGACAGCGATTCTGGCCGACCTGGTTGACAACCCCGGGCCTTCGATCCCCGTGGACTCCGGCGTCACGCTGGCCGGCCTGGAAGGCGCCGTGGGTACATCGGCCTTTGACACGGATCTGACGTCCATCGCCAACGCGGACTACGCCTTCGCGATGGGTGATTTCCAGGGTTACCTGGCCGACCTGACCACCAACCTGGGCAGCCTCGACTTGGGGAGCACCGACCTGCTGACAGGTCTGCTCGGCGATCTGACCGGCGGCACCGCCGGCGACGGCCTGTCCCTCCTCACCGGTGACCTGGGCACGTTGCTCGCCGACCTGGGCAGCGCCCTCTTCTAAACCGCACCAAACAGAAGCGCCGGAGTTGGGGGCTCCGGCGCTTTCTGTTATCACCGACAGCACGCAGACCCGTACGCGTGGTGCGGCCTGGCAAGCTTGATTAATTCTTGTTCGCCGATCAGCAATTCAAGATCGATTTATTTCTCAGCCTCAAAGAATTCTTTGAACAGCACTTCTACGCGCAAAAAAGATTTGAATATTTCGGCCGTTTCCACACTCGCCCAAACTCTCAGCGATAGCTTAATTACACCTGAGACTGTTCAGGTGTCCGATGGGGAGGACGGGGCCATGGCCGGTCGGCGACGCAGCCTGGGGTTCATAAGAAGCTGCGGTGGCGCATTTGGAATGACTCCGGTGGCAATCACGCCGCCAGCCCAAATCATTTAACGGGGGAAGGTAAACCATGCGCTCCGCAACCAAACGAATACTCATCGCGGGAGCCGGCCTCACGGCGGCAGCACTCTTCGGATCGCTGCCCTACCACGGGTCGTCGCAGGCCCAAGGCTTGCCCACCCAGCACCACGACGTCGCACTGGTCGACGCATCCGACGCGACGCTCCTCGCCACCGACTTCAATACCGTGTCAAGCGACGTTACTTCGCTTCTTGGCGCAGCGCTGTAACGGTGTGACAAGCAGAAGAGCCGGGGCGGGGGCTCCGGCGCTTTCTACTACCTCGCGCCGTTTCAGGTCGCCGAGAATTGCCGCAGGCTTGCGGCCAGCGCGATTGGGACCCGCGCTTTGATCCGGGTGCCGTCGCTGCTGTGCTCGGTCTGCTGAACCCGGCCATCGGCGTGCATCCGGGCGACCAGATCGCCACGGTCGTAAGGAATCACGACGTCCACGGCGGTGTCGGTGGGGGCGGCCAGCTCGGCCATCCGCCGGCGTAGCGCGTCGATCCCGTCGCCGGTGCGGGCCGAAACGAACAAAGCCCCGGGCAGCGCACGCCGCAGCTTGGCCAGCGCCAAATCGCCTGCGGCATCGGTCTTGTTGACGACGATCAACTCCGGCGCCGGGCCGCTGTCGTGGTCGGCGAAAACCTCGGAGATCACTTGGCGCACCGCGCTGATCTGGGCCAGCGGGTTGACGTCGGAGCCGTCCACGATATGCACCAGCAGATCGGCGTCGACCACCTCTTCCAGGGTCGAGCGGAACGCCTCCACCAACTGGGTCGGCAGGTGTCGCACAAAACCGACCGTGTCGCTGACCGTGAACGCCCGCCCGTCGTCGAATTGTCCACGGCGAGTGGTGGGTTCCAGGGTCGCGAACAACGCATCCTGCACCAGCACCCCGGCCCCGGTCAGCGCGTTGAGCACGCTGGACTTGCCGGCGTTGGTGTAGCCGACGATCGCGATCGATGGCATGTCGCTGTGCAGTCTGCGGCTGCGCTGGGTGTCGCGGATCGTTTTCATGTCCCGGATCTCGCGGCGCAGCTTGGACATGCGCTCGCGGATGCGGCGTCGGTCGGTCTCGATCTTGGTCTCACCTGGCCCACGCAGACCCACCCCGCCGCCGCTGCCACCGGCACGACCACCGGCCTGCCGCGACATCGACTCACCCCAGCCGCGCAGCCGCGGCAGCATGTACTCCATCTGGGCCAGCGAAACCTGCGCCTTGCCTTCTCGGCTGGTGGCGTGCTGGGCGAAGATGTCCAGGATCAGCGCGGTGCGGTCGATGACTTTGACCTTGACGGCCCTCTCCAGCGCGTTCAGCTGCGCCGGCGACAGTTCGCCGTCGCAGATGACGGTGTCGGCGCCGGTGGCGAGCACCACCTCACGCAACTCCTGCGCCTTGCCCGAGCCGATGTAGGTCGAGGGATCCGGCTTGCTACGGCGCTGGACCATCCCTTCAAGCACCTCCGAACCCGCGGTCTCGGCCAGCGCGGCCAACTCGGCGAGGCTGGCATCGGCGTCGGCGGCGCTGCCGTCGGTCCATACGCCGACCAGCACCACCCGCTCGAGGCGCAGTTGGCGGTACTCGACCTCGGAGACGTCGGCGAGTTCGGTAGACAGCCCGGCGACGCGGCGCAGCGCAGCGCGGTCATCGAGCGCGAGTTCGCCCGTACTGGGCGCGTCCTGATGTGGAAAGTCCGGATAGGTCATAGGCAGTTACTCATCGTGCACGGCGAAGCGCCGACACGCATCCGATTTAACGTGACGCCTCCTGCCACCATTGCTCGCTGAGTTCGCCGCGGGCCACCAGCACTGACGGCCCACGCAGATAACTGGTCGCTTCGGTGACGGTGACGACCACGTCGCCGCCGGGAACCCGCACGGTCAGTGTGCCAGTGCTCGCAACGGCATGCGACAGCGCGGCGACGGCAGCCGCGACCGTTCCGGTTCCGCAGGAACGGGTTTCGCCCACTCCCCGCTCATGCACCCGCATGCTCACCGCGCCGTCGGCCGGGGCGGTCAACACCTCGACATTGACCCCGTCCGGGAACTGCGCGTGGTCGAAGCTCACCGGCGCCGCCACGTCCAGCGCCGCCAGCGCCTGCGGTGTGAGCTCAGCGTCGACGCAGGCCAGGTGCGGGTTGCCGACGTCGACCGCCAACCCGCTGAACGTCTGGCCGCCGACGACAGCCTGCCCGGGCCCGAGCAGGTTGGCCTTGCCCATGTCGACGCTGACGTCGGCGTTGGTCGTATCGATGTGGTGCAAGACGACCGGACGCGGGCCGGCCAGCGATCCGACGACGAATTCGTCGCGGGTTTCCAGGCCGCTGGCCCGCAGGTAATGCGAGAACACCCGCACGCCGTTGCCGCACATCTGCGCGATCGAGCCGTCGGCGTTGCGGTAGTCCATGTACCAGTCGTCGGCGCGGACACCGTCAGGCACCCGGTCGAGCACGCCCGCGGCCAGCGCCGCCCCCGCCGTGGTGACCCGCAGCACGCCGTCGGCGCCAAGACCGCGGCGCCGATCGCACAACGCCGACACCACCGCGGGCGTCAGCGTCAACGCGGCATCCAGGTCATCCAGCACGACGAAGTCGTTCTGGGTGCCATGCCCTTTGGCGAAGCGGATCACCTGCTCAGGATACGTGCCGCCACGCCCGCAGCGCCGCGTCGGCGTTACCGACCGCGGTCGCATCCAGCCAGTGGATCCGGTGATCGCGGCGAAACCACGACCGCTGCCGTCGCACGTAGCGGCGCGTGCCGATGAACGTCGGCTCGCGGGCCGCGTCGCCGTCTCCGCCCGCATCGAGGTCGGCGAGTACCTGCGCGTAGCCCAGCGCCCGGGACGCGGTGACGCCGTCGCGCAGGCCACGGCCGAGCAGTGTGGTCACCTCGCCGACCAGGCCTTCGGTGAACATTGTGTCGGTGCGCTGCGCCAGACGCTGATCGAGACGCTCTGTGTCGCAATCTAATCCGATGATCACTGTGTCCCAGCGGGGTGCGCCGATAACGGGTGCCGACGCCGCGAAAGGCTGGCCGGTGAGCTCCACCACCTCCAGCGCCCGCACGATGCGCCGCCCGTCGGTCGGCAGGATCGATGCCGCGGCCGCCGGGTCGCGATCGGCCAGTTCTGCGTGCAGGCCGCTGCTGCCGACCTCGGCAAGTCGCTGCTCCCATTTCGCGCGTACCGCGGGATCGGTCGCCGGGAACGACCATGCGTCGAGTAGCGATTGGAGGTACAGCATCGACCCGCCCACCAGCACCGGAACCCTCCCCCGGCCCGCGATCGCCTCGATGTCGGCAGCGGCAGCCTGTTGGTAACGCGCGACGGTCGCGGTCTCGGTGACGTCGAGGACATCGAGCTGGTGATGCGGGATGCCGTGGCGTTGTGCGACGGGCAGTTTTGCGGTGCCGATGTCCATGCCGCGGTAG
>DATDLZ010000189.1:0-13422 GCA_036519055.1 Mycobacterium sp. | reverse complement strand
CGTCATACCGAACTTGGCCATCATGTATGCCGTCGGCTTCAGCCATTCCTTCCCGAGCAGGACCGGCGGGGACAGCGTCAGGATGTGCGGGTTCTCCCGGCCCTTCATATGCGGGATACACGCCTGGGACACCGCGTAGGTACCGCGCACCTGGATGCCGTTCATCAGGTCGAATCGCTTCATCGGCACCTCGGAGATGGACCCCAGGTTGATCGCCGACGCGTTGTTCACGCAGATGTCGATGCCGCCGAACTGCTCGACGGCCTTGGCCACCGCCGACTCGACCGAATCCGGGTCGCGGACGTCGCCGACGATCGGCAGCGCCTGGCCGCCGGCCTCTTCGAGTTCCTTGGCGGCGGTGTAGACCGTGCCCGGCAACTTGGGGTGCGGTTCGGCGGTCTTGGCCACCAACGCGATGTTGGCGCCGTCCTGCGCGGCCCGCTTGGCGATGGCCAGGCCGATTCCACGGCTGGCACCGGAGATAAACATGGTCTTGCCCTTGAGTGACATGAGCGTCACAGTAACGCTGCTCACAGTGACCCCGAATCAGCGGCCCGGATGTGTCCAGCGCCCAGCCGGAAATAGCGGGGTGATCGCTGCTGTTGACCCATGCGGAGCAGACAGTGTCAGTCGCAGCCTTTAGATTGGGAAAGGGGATCTCTGTGTCAACGGCGATAAGCCTCATCGGCGAAGAGCAGTTGGCCGGGTGCCAGACGGGTCCGGTGTTAATGGACCTGTTCACCGGCATCGCGACAGAAGGGACTGCGTTATCCACTATGGCCGACATAGATAGTGCGACCGAGCCGGAGACCGCGGACGTCGGTGACGTCTCTGACGGATCCGCGCGCCGTCGCTCGAACGAGACCGACGCGGCGCTGACCGCGCGCTTCGAGCGTGACGCGATTCCGCTGCTGGATCAGCTCTACGGTGGCGCGTTGCGGATGACCCGCAACCCGGCCGACGCCGAGGACCTGCTGCAAGAAACGATGGTGAAGGCCTACGCGGGCTTCCGGTCCTTCAAAGAGGGCACCAACCTCAAAGCGTGGCTCTACCGGATCCTGACCAACACCTACATCAACAGCTACCGCAAAAAGCAGCGGCAGCCGGCCCAATATCCGACTGATGAGATCACCGACTGGCAGCTGGCCGCCACCGCCGAGCACTCCTCGACCGGGTTGCGGTCCGCGGAGGTCGAAGCGCTAGAGGCGTTGCCTGACACCGAAATCAAGGAGGCGCTGCAGGCGTTGCCCGAGGAATTCCGGATGGCGGTCTACTACGCCGACGTCGAAGGTTTTCCCTACAAGGAAATCGCCGAGATCATGGACACACCGATCGGGACGGTGATGTCGCGACTGCACCGCGGCCGTCGCCAGCTGCGCGAGCTGTTGACCGACGTGGCCAAAGAGCGGGGATTCATTCGCGGTGGCCAGACGCCAGAGGAGGTGTCGTCGTGAGCGATTTCTCGTCGACGCCCGAGCCTGACTCCGGCGCGGAACCAATGCAGATCAAGGCCGAGTGTGCCGAGGTGATCGCCGAGGTATGGAGCTTGCTCGACGGGGAGTGCACCCCGGAGACCCAGGACAAGCTCCGGCAGCATCTCGAGGACTGCCCACCCTGCTTCCAGTTCTATGGGCTGGAGGAGCGGATCAAAGGCTTGATTGGCTCCAAGTGCCGCGGTGAGCGGGCTCCGGAGGGTCTGCGTGAGCGGCTACGGGTGGAAATCAGCCGGACCACGATCATCCGCGGCCGGTAAGTCCGGCCACTTCACAAGCCAAAAACACTGAAGAACCCAAAAACAAAGGCGCGGGCCGCCTGTCGGACGGTCCGCGTCTTTGTTGAATTGAGCGGTTGGTTAAGCGTTGGGCCGCTTGCCGTGATTGGCCTTGCTGTGCTTGCGATCGCGCTTTTTCCGGCCTCGCTTGGCCATGACTGATCCTCCTTGCAGTTCTGCTTGTCGATCAGTCTTTCATGCCGTCGGCGATGTAAGCCAACTGCTACACCACCGGCACGTGCACCAGGGTGCCGCCGTTGGAGCTCGCCGACGAGACAGGACCCTGTTGGCCGGCCAGCGGGGCCTGCGCCGACGCTACCGGGCCGAGGGCGCCGGGCGCCTGTCCTGGGAGCTGCCCGGGTAGTCCGCCGGGCGCCTGACCCGGGAACTGACCTGGAAGCCCGCCGGGGTAACCGGGGCTCTGGCCGGGAAGCCCGCCAGGCATCTGGCCGGGGAACCCGCCCGGGGTTTGCCCCGGAAGGCCGCCCGGGTAACCGCCGAGCCCGGGGGTTTGACCCGGGATTCCACCAGGCAACCCTCCCGGCATTCCGCCAGGACGCCCACCCGGGACACCGCCGGGCAGTCCGCCGAGCCCGCCGGGCAGGCCGCCCGGGAGGCCCCCGCCGCCGCCGAGCGCGCTGGTGGCAGGCATCAGCAGGTCGCCGGCGCCCGGGATGACGTTGTTCATCAGCCCGCTCAGCGAGCCGAAGAGCGAGTTGGCGATGTTCACCGCGCTGCCCGCACCCGGCATGCCCGGGATGGGGTCATCGGCGGCAAAAGGTTGCTGGGGAGCCGCCGCGGCGGCACCGGCGCCAAGCCCGATTGTGGCGATTGCTGCCAGCGTCACCCCGATTCCGGTTGCCACTCGGGTGAGTGGTCGGCGAGTTGTCGAATGCGCAAACGTGTTGTCGGACAACGGAATACTCCTCAAATTTGGCTGTTTCACTCGATGACCTTCAGGCACTCGAGTCACTTTGGACACTCTGCTTGCCAAATGTCACATTTCGAACACGACACGATCACGGAAGAAGCTCTATAGGTTCTCTTAGTGATCTTGGAGTTTGCTTATCGATATCTCCGCGACATCAATCGTGACCTTTCAGCTGCACAAATGGGCCGCGGGAGGCCGCCGCTAACGCCGACACGGCCCACCGTTGCGCCAAGCTCTGAGTGCGACTGGGGAAATCGATTGTGGTTCGATGAAGCGACGCAATTGCGCAAACCGACTGGCTGACGAACGGGGTGACTATGGCCGAGGACGTCCGGGCAGAAATCGTGGCCAGCGTGCTCGAAGTCGTGGTCCGCGAGGGCGACCAGATCAGCGAGGGCGACACCCTGGTGCTGCTGGAATCGATGAAGATGGAGATCCCGGTCCTGGCCGAGGTTGCCGGCACGGTGACCAAGGTGAGCGTGTCGGTGGGAGACGTCATCCAAGCCGGCGATCTCATCGCCGTGATCAGCTAGTCGTCTGAGCTTGATAGCGGGAGTCGCCGATGTCCACCCTCGGTGACCTGCTCGCCGAACACACCGTTCTGCCGGGCAGCGCCGTCGATCACCTGCATGCCGTGGTGGGCGAGTGGCAGCTGCTGGCCGATCTCTCGTTCGCCGACTACTTGATGTGGGTTCGCCGCGACGACGGCTCGCTGGTTTGCGTCGCGCAGTGCCGGCCCAATACCGCGCCCACTGTTCTGCTGCGCGACGCGGTGGGAACCGTGGTCGACGCCGATCGCATGCCGCTGATCGCGGCGGCCTTTGAATCGGGCGACATTGGCTTGGCACGCGATGCGGGCCAACAATATTCGTGGCAGCAGACCGGGGTGAACATCGAAGCTGTGCCGGTGCGATACGACGACTCGGTGGTCGCGGTGCTGACGCATCAGACCGCCGTCGCGGACACCCCGAAGTCCAGCCCGCTGGAGACGGCATACGTCGACTGCGCCGCGGACCTCGTCCACATGCTCTCCGAGGGCACCTTTCCCAACGTGGGGGATGTGGCGATGTCGCGTTCCAGCCCGCGCGCCGGTGACGGCTTCATCCGGCTCGACGTCAACGGAGTCGTCTCCTACGCCAGCCCGAACGCGCTGTCGGCGTACCACCGAATGGGCCTGACCTCGGAGCTGGAAGGCCAAAACCTGATCGCGGTCACCCGGCCGCTGATCTCCGATCCGTTCGAGGCCCGGGAACTCGCCGAGCACGTGCTCGACTCCCTGGCCGGCGGGGCCAGCATGCGCATCGAGGTCGATGCCGGTGGCGCCACGGTGCTGTTGCGCACGCTGCCGCTGGTGGTGCAGGGCACGGCGGCTGGCGCTGCGGTGCTGGCTCGCGACGTCACCGAAATCAAGCGGCGCGACCGCGCGCTGATTTCCAAGGACGCCACGATCCGGGAAATCCATCACCGGGTGAAGAACAACCTTCAGACCGTCGCGGCGCTGCTGCGTCTGCAGGCCCGCCGGACGACCAACGCCGAGGGCCGGGAGGCGCTCATCGAGTCGGTACGACGGGTGTCGTCGATCGCGCTGGTGCACGACGCGCTGTCGATGTCGGTGGACGAGGAAGTCAACCTCGACGACGTGATCGACCGGATCCTGCCGATTATGAATGACGTGGCGACGGTGGACACGCCGATCCGGATCAACCGAGCGGGCATGCTCGGTGTCTTGGACTCCGACCGGGCGACCGCGCTGATCATGGTGATCACCGAGCTCGTACAAAACGCCATCGAGCACGCCTTCGACCCGGCGCCCTGCGAGGCCGCCGCGGGCGGTTCGGTGACGATCCGCGCCGAACGGTCGGCTCGCTGGCTCGACGTGGTGGTCCACGACAACGGTCGCGGCCTGCCCGAGGGTTTCAGCGTCGAGAAGTCCGACCGGCTGGGCCTGCAGATCGTCCGGACCCTGGTGTCCGCCGAGCTGGACGCCACGCTGCAGATGCAGGATTCCCCCGAAGGCGGGACCGACGTGGTGTTACGGGTGCCGATCGGTCGTCGTGCGCGCGCTGTGCTGTAGTGCCCATGCACAACGGTGCGGCCCCGACAATTGGTCGGGGCCGCACCGTTGAGAAGGCTGGTCAGACTCCGGTGCGGGCCTTCGTTCGAGCGTTACGACGCTTGAGTGCACGTCGCTCGTCTTCGCTCATTCCGCCCCACACGCCAGAGTCTTGCCCGGTATTGAGCGCCCAGGACAGGCACTCGGTGGTGACCGGACAGCGGTTACAGACCAGTTTCGCGTCGGCGATCTGTGCGAGAGCCGGACCACTGTTCCCGACAGGGAAGAACAGCTCCGGGTCCTCGTCGCGACAGACCGCAGTGTGGCGCCAATCCATAAGTCGTTACTCCTCGCTGTGTGCGCAGCAATATGCGCACGAATGATTTTCTTCGGCTGTTAACGCAGGCACAAGTAATGTTTCCGTACCGTTGCATGCAATGTTCGATCGTTTCACAGGCTCAACAGATGTCAATAGCGGCTCGTTGGTCCGTGGGCAATGTCACTTCAGAGATCTGTTACTTAATCCCTTAATCGTTTGTACTACACTCCCTCGGGGCCTGACCAGTGCTTTTGGCCACATTTTCCGATCACCGCAGATCGGGAAGCCTTTTTAGAGGCGGAGCGACGACGTCCAGGGCGTCGGGAACGGCCCGGAAAGTCATCCGTTCGCGCACGCCGAGGTAGTCGCCGTCGAATTGGCTCGGCATGGGTGGATCTGCGCATGTCACCCGCACGCACTCCGCGTTGTCGTCGCGAACGACCTGGTCACCCTCGATCTTGGGCTGCTTGGAGAACATCTGTGCGACCAGCCTCAGGCTCGGCACGACCTTCAACCGGGTGACGCCAAAGACGCCCATTCCGGCTTCGAAGCTGGTGCCGGGGTTGGTGCACATCGGCCGGTCATCGGCATAGGTCCACGGGCTGGAGTTGGACACGAAGACGAAGTAGACCCCGGAAATCGGCTTGCGCCCGGGCAGCTCCACGGTCAGCCGCGGCTGCTTGCGGGAGTAAGCGATCGTCGCGCGCACCGCTGCGGTGATGTAGCGCGTCGGCGTGACTTTTTTGCCCTTCTCCCGCTGGGCCTCCACTTTGGCGACCGCCTCGGCGTCGACCCCCATGCCGGCGTTCAGCACCGCCCACTGCTCGCCGCAGTCGATCAGTCCGATCCGGCGCCACCTCTTTTCCTGGCCGTATTTGTCGAGCAGCCAGATGAGCTGGTTGGTGGCGTCGATCGGGCCCGGCGGGATGCCCAGCGAGCGTGCTGTCACATTCGCCGATCCACCGGGGACGATCGCCAATGCCGGCACATGCCCGGCGGGCAGCTGCCCGGGTTTGCCGAGCAGGCCGTTGACCACAGTGCTCACCGTGCCGTCGCCGCCGTGCACGACGACGAGATCGACCCCGTCCTGAACCGCGGCCTGGGCGATTTCGCCGCCGTGGCCGCGGTGCCGGGTGTGCTCGACGGTCAAATCCAGGCGGCTTTTGAGTGCGTTCGCCAGCAGATCGCGGCCTGCCGTGGTGGTCGAGGTCGCGGTCGGGTTGACGATCAGCACGGCGCGCATGAGGCCAAAGCCTACGGGAGCGGCGACGATGCGGGCCGCGTCGCGGGCCGGGGTGGGGGCACGCCCCCTCGCCGCTACGCGGCTGGGGGACCCCAACCCGCTTGCGGGGGAGAGCGCGACTTTGGGGTGAGTCTGGGTGGTTACGCTGAGGCGGTGATCACGCGTCCTCCGGCCACTGTCCGCGGCGCGGGATTGATTGTTGCAGTTCAGGGTGCGGCAGGTCTGCTGGTCGCCGCGGTTCTGCTCATTCGGGCGATCGGCGGCGCAGATCAGCGGGTGGCCAACGGCTTCGGGACCGCGGTGTGGTTCGCCGTGGCGGGTGGTGCTGTGCTGGCTGCCGGCTGGGCCCTGCTGACCGGCAGGCGCTGGGGACGCGGGCTCGCGGTGTTCGCCGAGCTGTTGCTGCTGCCGGTGGCGTGGTACCTGACCGTGGGCTCGCACCGGGCGCTGTTCGGTGTCCCAGTCGCTGCAGTGGCGCTGATGGTGTTGGCGTTGTTGTTCAGTCCGGCTACATTGCGTTGGTTATCCGACCGGTCATAGGCGCCGCTCGGCCAGCTCGGCCAACTCGGGACCGGACACCCGGTAGGTGGTCCACTCGGTCTGCGGCGCAGCGCCGACGGCCTGATAAAGCGCAATCGCGTCGGTGTTCCAATTCAGCACCGCCCAGGCCAGCCGGGTGTAGTTGTTGTCGATGCATTCTTGTGCAAGCGCCGCCAGCAGGCCGCGGGCTAACCCGAGACGGCGGAATCGACTCCGCACGTAGAGGTCTTCCAAGTAGATGCCCTCGACGCCGTCCCAGGTCGAGAAGTTGAGGAACCACAGTGCCATCGCGGCGACTTCGCCGTCGACCTCGGCGACGTGCGCCCGTAGCGTCGGGTTATCACCGAAAAGTGCTGTGCTGATCTGTGTCTCGACGACGCTGCATTGATCGGCGGCGTGCTCGAAGCTGGCCAGGTCGTGGATCATCGCGGTGATCGCCGCGGCATCGGGTGGTGCGGCTCGACGGATGCGGACGGTCACGGTTGAACCCCCAGCGCGGTCAGGATGGTGATGAATTTTGTTGTGGTCTCGGCGACTTCGCCGTCGGGGTCGGATTCGGCGACGATGCCGCCACCGGCGTGGGCCAGCGCAGTGCGACGATCGGCGGCCAGTTGCGCGCCACGGATGGTCACCACCCAGCGTCCGTCGCCGGCAGCGTCGCACCAACCCACGACGCCGGCGTAGAACCCGCGGTCCCCTTCCAGCGTGCTGATGAGTTGGGCGGCGGCGTCGGCGGGCACCCCGCCGACCGCCGGTGTGGGATGCAAGGCAAGCGTTAAATCGATTGCGGTGGTTGATGTGTCGCGCAGCCGCCCAGTGATCGGCGTGCTGAGGTGCCACAGCGCGGTGGTGCGGCTCAGCGTGGGCGCGGGGGGGAAAGTCAACTCGCTGCACAGCGGGCGCAGGGCCTCGGCCATGGTGTCGATGACCAACTGATGCTCGTGGCGATCCTTCGCCGAATCGGCGAGCGCCGCCCCCGCGGCGGCGTCGACTTCGGGGTCGGCTGCACGCGGCGCCGACCCGGCGAACGGCTGACACATCACCCGGTCGCCGTCGCGCGCCACCAGCAATTCCGGACTTGCGCCGACCAGCGCCATGCCCGCATACGGTTCGCCCGCCGCGGACAGGTCGACCAGGTAGCCGTAGGCGGCCGCGTCGTTGTCGGCCAACCGGCGCAGGATCATCCGGGCGTCCAGCGGAGCATCGGCGGCCAGCCGCAACGCGCGGGCCAGCACCACCTTCTGCAGCGTGCTGCCCGCGGCGGTCAGCACATCGCACGCCCGCCGAACCCGGTCGCGATGCTCCTCGGGCGCAGGAATCGACCCGGCGACGTGTACCGCGGGCAGCGGCCCGGTCGGCCAGTCGGGTAGTTCATCGGCGTGGCGCACCGAGCGTGGCGTCATCAACGCCGCCGGCGCATTGACGTCGAAAGCTAACGCGCCCAACACTATTGACGCTGAACCCGATCGCAACGCCGACTGTGCACTGGCCACGTCGCGATAGCAGGCCTGCACGCCGTCGGCGATCAGCACGCCGGCCGGCCCGCACAGCACAAACGGCGGCTCAGTCGTCATTCGGCTCAGTCGTCGTGAGGACGGGGAAGCCCCAGTGCGCTCAGCTGGCGGATCCCGTGTTCGAACCCGCCGACCGCGACGGAGGCGGGGCCCATGCCGAAGCGGCTGCCCTCGACGAGTGGCAGCTGCACCCAGCGGGTGATGACGGCGCGAGAAAAGTGGCCATGCCCCACGAACACCACGTCACGCGTCGCCATTAGCTCCAACGCCAAGGCGACGGCCCGGTCCGCGCGCTCGCTGACTTGTGCCACGGATTCGCCGTTCGGGCCGCCGTGTGTCCAGATCGACCAACTGGGATGGGATTTGTGAATCTCCGCGCTCGTCATGCCCTCGTAGGAGCCGTAATCCCACTCGGCGAGCAGCTCGGATTTTTCGTCGACGGCCAGGCCGGCCAGTTCGGCGGTCTCCACCGCACGTCGGCGCGGACTGCTGATCACCTTCGGATCGTCAAGGCGCAGGTCGGCCAGTACCGGACCGGCGGCGACGGCCTGGGCGCGACCGTTGTCGGTGAGGTCGAGATCGGTGGCCCCGGTGTGCTGGCCGGACAGCGACCACTCCGTTTCCCCGTGGCGTAACAACACCAGTCGATGGCTCACGACGCCCATGCTGACCGATTCTGCCTGACACACATAGCCATCCACCCGCGGGCACCATGCTGTTGGTGCCAGGATGGCAGTTGTTAACCGCCAGCGAGACACATAGGAGGAACGGCGTCTGATGAAGGGGACCCGAGTGCTGGCGGTGGCCAACCAGAAGGGCGGGGTGGCCAAGACGACGACGGTGGCGTCGTTGGGTGCGGCGATGGTAGAAGCGGGACGGCGAGTCCTGCTCGTCGACTTGGACCCGCAAGGCTGTCTGACGTTTTCGCTGGGCCAGGACCCGGACAAGTTGGCGGTGTCGGTGCAGGACGTGCTGCTCGGTGACGTGGAGCCCGACGCCGCCCTGGTGGACACTGCCGAGGGAATGACGCTGCTGCCGGCGAACATCGACCTGGCCGGCGCGGAGGCGATGCTGCTGATGCGGGCCGGCCGCGAGTACGCGCTCAAGCGCGCACTGGACAAACTCGGCGACAAGTTCGACGTCGTGATGATCGACTGCCCGCCGTCGCTGGGCGTGCTCACCCTGAACGGGCTGACCGCCGCCGACGAAGTCATCGTGCCGCTGCAGTGTGAAACGTTGGCGCACCGCGGCGTCGGGCAGTTCCTGCGCACGGTCAACGACGTCCAGCAGATCACCAACCCGGGCCTGCGGCTGCTGGGTGCGCTGCCGACGTTGTACGACCCGCGCACCACGCATACCCGCGACGTGCTGCTCGACGTCGCTGATCGTTACGACCTGCCGGTACTGGCGCCGCCGATCCCGCGCACGGTGCGTTTCGCCGAAGCCAGCGCGTCGGGCTCGTCGGTGTTCGCCGCACGCAAGAACAAGGGCGCGGCCGCCTACCAGGAGTTGGCTCAGGCGCTGCTCAAGCACTGGAAGTCAGGCAAGGCTCTGCCGACGTTCAGCATCGACGCATAGTCAGCCCAGCGCGACGAGGGTGTTGCCGCGCTGCTCGAGCAGCTGCGAACCCGCCACGGCCGGGATCACCGCCGAGTTCGTCGGCTGCCGCTGCACCGGCAGGAAGTCTTCGCCGACGCCGGTGACCGGATCGCAGACGGCGATGCCGTCGGTGACCGGGACGAGCAACTTGCCGGCCATCAAGGTCGCCGGACCCACCGGGACAGACGAGCCGGCGGGCCCGATCGAGTAGCGGTAGGTCAGGTTCGCGGAATCGAAGACCATCACCCTGTCACCGGTCCACCAGGTGATCAGGTTGCCGGGCCGGGTCACCACACTGGACGACGACGGTGGCTTGGGCAGCAACGTGCTTCCCACCGTGGTGCCCGATGCGTCGATAACGTCGACCCTGGGCTGCGGCGCCGGCAGGTAGACGGCCGTCCTGGTCTCGGCCAGCGCCAGCACCCGGGCGCCGGAACCCGCACCGATGCCCGGCTCGGGCACGTCGCGCTGTTCGGGTTCGTCCTCTTCCTTGGCGGGACGCAGCAGCTTGAGCCGTAAATCGGCCTGCCGGCCGCACGCCTCGAATACCGATACCGCCGACGAGCTGGCCGCCGCCGACGTCAATCGGCATCCGGTGTGCAAGCCCTTCGACGACGGCTTGACCCGCGCGTCGATCTCGCCGTAGGACAGCATCCGGACCATGTCCGAGCGCCACAGCTCGAGGCGGGTATCGCCGGCCGACAACACCGTTGTGCCGTCGGAAGACAGGGTGACCCGCTTGTCGGCATAGCTACTCCGGGCGGGCCCGCGGCTCCCGTTCGATCCTTCGATCGTGCTGGCCTGACCACAGCCCCGATCGTCGCGATAGACCGCGACCGCGAAGCGGTAGACCCCGGCGACCCCGCACAGATCGCTGTCGCGCGAGTAGATCCATCGCACCTGGCCGGTGACCGGATCGCGCCCTTGCACGGCACGACCGTCGGCGGTGACGACGGTTCCGGCGACCACGACAGGCTGGTCGGTTGGCGCGTTCGGGGCGGTCCAGAGCTGCTTGAGCGAGGCCGGGACCTCGTGGGCCAGCCTCGGGCTGGGGGCGGGCCCCGTCGCGGGCCGGCTGATCGTGGCCCGGGCGTCGCTGGTCCACCAGATCAACGCCGCGGCCGCGGCGACCACGGCGACGATTGCCGTTGCAGCCAACAGATCAGCTTTGGTGCGGCGTTCCGGCTTGACCATCGGGCGGCAGCGGCGCCGGCTTAGTTGGCGCCGGCCGTCGCGCCCGCCGACTTGCGGGGGCGGCGACGACGACGCCGTGCCCGTGTGCCGTCGCCGGACGCGGCGTCCGCGGCTGGCGTCGACCCACCCGTGTCGGCGTTGCCGTTGGCATCGGCATGGCCCGTCGCCGACTGGCCGCCGCGGGTGCGTCGTCGCTGCCGGTTGCCGTTGCGCTGCTGCGCGGCCTCGTCGCCGTTGCGGCCACCCGACGTGGCGCGGCCACCGGACGTGGCGCGCTTGACCGGCGATTTCTTCGCCGCCCCGATGGAGCCCTGGACGTCGGTCGGAATGTCCATCTCGACGTAGACGTGCGGCGAGTTGGAGTACGTCTCGGCCGGGTCCGGGCAGCCCAGCCCGAGTGCCTTGTCGATCATCGTCCAGCGGGCCAGCTCGTCCCAGTCGACCAGCGTGACCGCGATGCCGGTCTTGCCGGCCCGGCCGGTGCGGCCGATGCGGTGCACATAGGCGTCCCCGTCGTCCGGGCACTGGTAGTTGATCACGTGGGTGATGTCGTCGATGTCGATCCCGCGGGCCGCCACATCGGTGGCGACCAGCACGTCGATGTCGCCGGCGCGGAACTGCTTCAGTGCCTTCTCGCGGGCGATCTGACCCAGATCGCCGTGCACAGCCCCGACGGCGAAACCGCGTTCGGCTAGCTCGTCGGCGACCTTCTGCGCGGTGCGCTTGGTGCGGGTGAAGATCATCGTGGCGCCGCGTCCGCGCGCCTGCAGCACGCGGCTGACCAGCTCGACCTTGTCCATCGCGTGCGCACGGTAGACGTACTGCTTGGTGAGGTCGTGCACCGCCGAGGAGTGCGGCGCCTCGGCCCGGATGTGGGTGGGCTGGTTCATGAACGTGCGGGCCAGCGTGATGATCGGGTCCGGCATGGTCGCCGAGAACAGCATCGCCTGCCGCTCGTCGGGGATCTGGCGCAGAATCCGTTCGATATCGGGCAGGAAGCCCAGATCGAGCATCTCGTCGGCCTCGTCGAGCACCAGCACCGACAGACCACCAAGCTGCAGGTGTCCCTGCTGGGCCAGGTCGAGCAACCGCCCGGGCGTGCCGACCACGACGTCGGCGCCGGCGCGCAGCGCCTCGATCTGCGGCTCGTAGGGCCGGCCGCCGTAGATGCACACCACCGACAGCTTTCGGTCGTCCTCGGTGGTCAGATACTTGGCAGCGGTGGACAGGTCACCGTAGACCTGCAGGCAGAGTTCGCGGGTGGGCACCACGATCAGTGCCCGGGGGATGCCGGACAGGGGCCGATCGGGACCCGCGGTGGTGATCCGCTGCAGCAGCGGCACGCCGAACGCGAAGGTCTTGCCCATTCCGGTACGGGCTTGCCCGATCAGGTCGTCGCCGGTGAGCGCCAGCGGCAGCGTCAGCTCCTGGATGGCAAAGGGATGCTCGACGCCTTCCTCTTTCAGTGCCTGCACGATTTCGTCGCGGACACCGAGGTCGGCAAAAGTGGTTTCGGCCGCGGCTCGGTTGGGTGTGATGAGTGGAGTCATGCGTGATGCACGTATGCCTTTCGGTTTCGTATTCGATTTGTCAATCGTTGCGGTCACGCGCGCACCAGTTGACGGTCGAATACGTTGCCGATTCGCGGGCCCTGCGCTTACTGAGGCGGGCCAACTGCGTGCACGCACATTGCTTGGGCAGCGGTGGTACGGATCTACCGCCGTTACCTGGATTGATTGTAGCTGGTGGGCCGCCACAGCCCGGATTGGCGGCTCTGTGGCGCGCAGCGAGTCGCGATGGCTGACCCCTCGTGGTGATCGCCAGCGCGGCGCTGCCGCGCGCAGCGGGTCGCCACAACTGACACCTAGAGTGTTGGCATGACTCCGCTTTCGCCGGGCGACACGCTGGCCGACCCGCCTCCGCCACGCCTGCCGGCGGACCATCCCGGCGTCAACGAACTGTTCGCGGTGTTGGCCTACGGCGAGGTCGCGGCCTTCTACCGGCTCACCGAAGAGGCACGGATGGCGCCCGATCTGCGGGGCAGGATCTCGATGGCGAGCATGGCCGCGGCGGAGATGGCGCACTACGAGGTGCTGCACGACACCCTGGAGAGCCGCGGCGTCGACGTGGTGCCGGCGATTTCGAAGTACGCCTCCGCGCTCGACGGCTACCACCGGCTGACCACGCCGAGCACCTGGCTGGAGGCGTTGGTCAAGACCTATGTCGGTGATTCGCTGGCCGCCGACTTCTATCTGCAG
>DATDLZ010000188.1:0-16842 GCA_036519055.1 Mycobacterium sp. | reverse complement strand
GATACCCAGCGCCGCCAGCGCCGCCACGTCGGCGTCGACCTGGTCCCGGATCGATATCGCCGGAAACCTTGAGCCCCAGGGCTTTCCGTTCGATGCGAACGAGCTCGGACCGGTGGAGCCGCGACACCCGCCCAGCACGTTGGTGGCCACCGCACCCCAGCGATTGGTGTCGATCGGCGCGCCCGGACCCGCGATCCCGTCCCACCAGCCCGCTGGGGGATGCCCGGGCCCGGCAGGCCCGGTGATGTGCGAGTCGCCGGTCAGCGCATGCAGGACCACGACGACGTTGTCGCGGGTCGGCGACAACTCGCCCCACCGCTGCACGGCGATGCTGACATCGTCGAGCACCACGCCGCTTTCCAGCGTCAGCGAGCCGACGTCAACAATGCCGACCTCACCCTCGGCAGGCAGCGTCTGTGTCGGTACGTCAGAGATTGTCACCTCGGCTCCTCAGAACGCCGCCACGGCGTGCGGATCGCCGGCGTGCGTGTGAGCGGCGGCGAATCCGAGCTCGAGGTCGGCCAGGATGTCGTCAATGCCCTCAATACCCACCGCCAGCCGCACCAAACCGGGGCTCACCCCGGCGGACAGCTGCTCGGCGGGGCTGAGCTGGGCATGGGTGGTCGACGCCGGGTGGATCACCAGTGATCGCACGTCTCCGATGTTGGCGACGTGGCTGTGCAGCTCCAGCGCGTCGACGAAGGCCTTGCCCGCCTGCACACCGCCGGCCAATTCGAAGGCCAGCACGGCTCCGGTTCCCTTGGGCGCCAGCTTCTTTCCCAACTCGTACCACGGAGAGCTGGGCAGCCCGGCGTAGTTGACCGACAGCACGTCGTCGTGACCGGCGAGGTATTCGGCGACACGCTGCGCGTTGGCGACGTGGCGCTCGACCCGCAGGCTCAGGGTCTCCAGGCCCTGGGCGACCAGGAACGCGTTGAACGGCGACGCCGCCGATCCGTAATCGCGCAGCAATTGCACGCGGGCTTTGAGTGCAAACGCGGGCGGCCCCAGCTCGGCGTACACCACACCGTGGTAGCTGGGGTCCGGCGTGGTGAAGCCGGGGAAGCGCCCCTGTGACCAGTCGAAGGTGCCGCCGTCGACGATCACCCCGGCGATCGCGGCGCCGTGCCCGCCGAGGTACTTGGTCGCCGAGTGCACCACGATGTCGGCGCCCTGCGATATCGGCTGAATCAGGTACGGGGTGGCGATGGTGTTGTCGACGATCAGCGGCACACCATGCTCGTGGGCTACCCCCGAGACCCCGGGGGTGTCCAGGATGTCGATCTGCGGGTTGGAGATCGTCTCGGCGAAGAACGCCTTGGTGTTGGGGCGCACCGCGGCCCGCCACGAATCCAGGTCGTCGGGATCTTCGACGAAGCTGACCTCGATACCGAGCTTCGGCAGGGAGTAGTGGAACAGGTTGTACGTGCCGCCGTACAGCCTGGGACTGGACACGATGTGATCGCCCGCGGCGGCCAGGTTCAGGATCGCGAACGTCTCGGCGGCCTGACCCGAGGACAGAAACAGCGCGGCCACCCCACCCTCCAAGGCGGCGATCCGCTGTTCGACGACGTCGGTGGTCGGGTTGCCGATCCGGGTGTAGATGTTGCCCGGCACCTCCAACCCGAACAGCGCCGCGGCGTGTGAGGTGTCGTCAAACACGTAGGACGTGGTCTGGTAGATCGGTAGCGCACGGGCGCCGGTGGCCGGGCAGGGCTGCTGACCTGCGTGGACCTGCTTCGTCTCGAATGACCAGTGCGCGGTCGGATCGGTATCGGCTTGGGTCTCAGGGGTGGTGTCGGAACTCACGGTCGAATGCTTTCCGGGAAGACACTTCAGCGACGCACGATGGGTCGGCCCACGTGGGTGCGCATCAGGTTTCCCTGTCTACTCCGGGGGGCCCATCACGGCGGACCCGCGCTTGCCGCGTAGCCACTACTGGCTACGAAACCTGGTTGTCACCCGGGGCACCCCACCGCGGTTGGAGGGTTGCCGGCCAGCAAGCCGGGGCTTGACGCTGGCGCTCATGACCAAAACGAAGCTTAGCTCATCAAGGCGATCGCGTGCCAGCGACCACCGGGTGCACCCCACCGGTAGCGATCGCGCCGGGCAAATCCCGGGTACCGGTTCAGGGCGGCCCAGATCGAGGACAGCATCAGCGAAAACGCGCTTGATAACGTGGCAGCCAGATTCACCGCGAACCCCGTCAGGATCTAACCGATACCGGGAGAAACACCGTGTGCGCCGACCAGCCGACCGTCATCTACACGCTGACCGATGAGGCGCCGCTGTTGGCGACCTACGCCTTTCTGCCGATCGTGCGGGCGTTCGCCGATCCGGCGGGCATCACAATCCAAACCAGCGACATCTCGCTGGCCGCGCGGATCCTGGCCGAGTTCTCCGACTACCTGACCGACGAGCAGCGGGTGCCCGACAACCTCGGCGAGCTGGGCCGGCTGACGAAGCTGGCCGACACCAACATCATCAAGCTGCCCAACATCAGTGCGTCGGTGCCGCAGCTGGTGTCCGCGGTCAAGGAACTGCAAGGCAAGGGATTCAAGATCCCTGACTACCCGCAGAGCCCGAAAACCGACGAGGACAAGGAAATCCGCGACCGCTACGCCAAATGTCTCGGTAGCGCGGTGAACCCCGTTCTGCGGGAGGGCAATTCGGATCGTCGTGCACCGAAGGCGGTCAAAGAGTATGCGCGTAAGCACCCGCACAGCATGGGGAAATGGTCGCAGGCGTCGCGGACGCACGTGGCGACCATGCGCCACGGGGATTTCTACCACGGCGAGAAGTCGATGACATTGGACCGCGCTCGCGACGTGAAGATGGAGCTGAAAACCAAGGGCGGCAAGACGATCGTGCTCAAGCCGAAGGTGTCGCTGCGGGACGGCGACGTCATCGACAGCATGTTCATGAGCGTGAAGGCGCTCCGTGAGTTCTACGAGGCTGAGATCGAGGACGCCTACGAGACCGGCGTGATGTTCTCGCTGCACGTCAAGGCGACGATGATGAAGGTCAGCCACCCCATCGTCTTCGGCCACGCCGTCAAGATCTTCTACAAGGACGCCTTCGCCAAACACCAGGAGTTGTTCGACGAACTCGGTGTCAACGTCAACAATGGACTGGTCGACTTGTACAACAAGATCGAGACCCTGCCCGCGTCGCTGCATGACGAGATCGTCCGCGACCTGCACGCCTGCCACGAGCACCGGCCCGAACTGGCTATGGTCGATTCGGCCAAGGGCATCAGTAACTTTCACTCACCCAGCGATGTGATCGTGGATGCGTCGATGCCGGCGATGATCCGGGCGGGCGGCAAGATGTACGGCGCCGACGGTCGGCAGAAAGACACCAAGGCCGTCAACCCGGAGTCCACGTTCTCCCGCATCTACCAGGAGATCATCAACTTCTGCAAGACGCACGGACAGTTCGACCCGACCACGATGGGCACCGTGCCCAACGTCGGCCTGATGGCACAGCAGGCCGAGGAATACGGCTCGCACGACAAGACGTTCGAGATCCCCGAAGACGGTGTCGCCGACATCGTCGACCTCGAGACCGGGGAAGTGCTGCTCACCCAAAACGTTGAGGCCGGCGACATTTGGCGGATGCCCATCGTGACCGACGCGGCGATCCGCGACTGGGTCAAGCTGGCGGTCAACCGGACGAAGAACTCGGGCATGCCGGTGGTGTTCTGGCTGGACCAGGAACGTCCGCACGAGTACGAGCTGCGCAAGAAGGTCAACACCTACCTTGCCGACTACGACACCGAGGGCCTCGACATCCAGATCATGTCGCAGGAACGAGCCATGCGGCACACGATTGAGCGTGCGATTCGCAGCCAGGACACCATTGCCGCCACCGGAAACATCTTGCGCGACTACCTCACTGACTTGTTCCCGATCCTGGAGCTGGGTACCAGCGCCAAGATGTTGTCCATCGTGCCGCTGATGGCCGGTGGGGGAATGTATGAGACGGGTGCGGGTGGTTCGGCGCCCAAGCATGTCCACCAGCTGGTCGAGGAGAACCACTTGCGGTGGGATTCACTCGGCGAATTCCTGGCGCTGGGCGCGTGTTTCGAGGACATCGGGATCAAGACCGGCAGCGAGCCGGCCAAGATCCTGGGCAAGACGCTCGACGATGCGATCGGAAAGCTGTTGGACAACAACAAGGGCCCGTCGCGCAAGACCGGTGAGCTCGACAACCGCGGCAGCCAGTTCTACCTGGCGCTGTACTGGGCGCAGGAACTCGCGGCGCAGCACGACGACGAGGAATTGCGCAAGCATTTCGCCGCGCTGGCCGAGGAACTGGGCAAGGACGAAGACGCCATCGTCGCCGAACTCGGCGAGGCGCAAGGCGAATCCGTCGATATCGGCGGCTATTACCGACCGGACGACGAGAAGCTCACCGCGGTGATGCGGCCGAGCAAGACGCTCAACGCGGCGCTGGCCGAGGCGCGCGACTGATCGTCAGTCGACCAGGCCGCGAAGCGTCTCGATCAGCTTGACCCGCTCGTGGGCGGTGGCGGCGACCGGCACCACGTTCAAGGTGGTAACCCCGGCCTCGCGGAAGGCCGCCACGCGTTCCTTGACGAACCCGGGTGTTCCGATCAGCGAGACGTCGCGCACCAGCTCGTCGGGAACGGCTTTGGCGGCTGCCTCTTTGTCGCCGGCCAGATAGAGCTCCTGGATGCGGTCGGCCTGCGGTCCGTAGCCGTAGCTGGTGGCCAGCGTGTGATAGAAGTTCTTGCCCTTGGCGCCCATGCCACCGATGTAGAGCGCGAGATGGGGCTTCACGATTTCCCTTAGCGGCTCGATGTTTTCACCGATGGCCAGGGTCGGGCCGGCGAACACTTCGAGGTCGCCCAGGGCCGGGTCGCGGTTCGCTTTGCCGGCGGCCAGGGCCTCGCCCCAGACATCCTGCGCCTTCTCCGGCAGGAAGAAGATGGGTTGCCAACCTTCGGCGAGCTCGGCGGCCAGCTCGACGTTCTTGGGTCCCAGTGCGGCAATTAATATCGGGATGCGTTCCCGCACAGGCTTATTGATGAGCTTCAAGGACTTTCCCAGGCCGGTGCCCTTACCGGCGGGCAACGGGATCTCGTAGTACTCACCCTGATATTGCAGCTTCTCGCGCCGCCACACCTGGCGGCAGATCTCGATGACCTCGCGGGTGCGCGCGATCGGTGCGTCGTAGCGAACGCCGTGGAAACCCTCGATCACCTGAGGGCCCGACGCGCCCAGGCCCAGGGTGAACCGGCCGTCGGAGACATAGTCCAGCCCGGCGGCAGTCATCGCGGTCAGGGTGGGTGTGCGGGTGTAGAGCTGGAGGATGCCGGATGCCAGCTCGACCCGTTCGGTGCTGGCCGCCAGATAACCGAGCGCACTCACCGCGTCGTACGAATACGCCTCGGGGACAAAGACAATGTCCAGGCCGGCGCGCTCGAGGTCGGCCACCTCGGCGGCCACCTCCTTGAAGCCGCCCGCGTAGTTGATCCCTAGTCCGATTCGCATGCCTGGGCTCCCTATGCCGTCGAGGCCTTGGCGAACTGGTTGGCCAGCTCGACGGCCTCCTGCTGGATTCTCGGAAATTGTGCGGCCATTGCTTCGGACAACGCCGTCGCACCGGAGAGCGGTCGCACCATCACCTTAAGGTCGTCGATCAGGCCGTCGTCGTTGACGTGGATGAAGTCGCAACCGTTGACCGTCACGCCGGGTGCGCCCGCGATCCCGGTCTCGAACTCAAGCGCGTGGTTACCGCCGGTGCTGTCGTGGATCTCGCGGATGTAGCGAAAGTCTTCGAAGACGCGCAGCACGCCACGCAGGATCGCCGCGGTGATCGGCTTGCCGACGTACGGCTTGAACGCCACCGGGCTGGTGAATATCACGTCGTCGGCGAGCAAGGCCAGGATGGCCGTTTGGTCGCCTTCTTCGACTGCTTTGCGGAAGGGATGCATCGGATACCTCTGATGGTCACTTTGTTGAGTAGGTGAGCTCGACAGTAGAACGTCGGGCTTAGTATGTCCATAGGCGAATAATCAATTTTTTGACTATTGCCTGATGTACGATCGCCGAATGTCGTTACGTGACGCCGTGCTGGTCGCGCTGCTCGAGGGGGAGTCGTCCGGCTACGACCTGGCCAAGGACTTTGACGCCTCGGTAGCGAACTTCTGGATGGCCACACCGCAGCAGCTCTACCGCGAACTGGAGCGTCTGGCCGAGCAGGGCCTGATCCAGGCGCGGATCGTCGAGCAGGAACGCCGGCCGAACAAGCGGATGTTCTCGCTGACCGAGGCGGGTTACGAGGAGATTCGGCAGTTCACCCGGCGGCCGCCGAAGGCCTCGGCGATCCGCGACGAACTGCTCATCAAAGTCCAGGCCTTCGACGTCGGCGACGCGGCCGCCGTTCGTGACCTGATCGTCGAACGCCGCGACCGGGCCGAGGCGAAAGTGCAGCGCTACGAACGGCTGCGCAACCGAATTCTGGACGGCCGCAGCGAAGACGAATTCCTGGCCACGGCGCCGCGAATAGGGCCGTACCTGACCCTGATGCGTGGGATTTCCTACGAAGAAGAAAACGCCCGCTGGGCCGAGCGGGCGCTGACAATCGTCGAGCAGCGTCAGGGCGCCGGGTCCGTCAGGTAGTGCGCGAGGACCGGTCGCAGGCTCCTCCCCACCTTATGCATCCGCACTGCATCCAAACCCGCGCCAGGCGCCCAGGGTGTCCCTGCCAATAGCACCATTGATTGGGACTGGCTGGCGCCCCGATGGATGGAATTCGCACGACGTCCCCCACGCTGATCGTGGTCGTACGGTCCGGGCGTAGGTCCCGCGAAGCAATCGCTTGAGGAGGATGGACATGTCGGCATATCGCGCTTTTCAGGTCACGGGTCAACGCCAGTTCGAATTGGTGGAACGCGAGTTGCTCGAACCAGATCCCGGTCATGTGCGGCTTCGCGTCCAGACCTGCGGTGTCTGCCACAGCGACTTTGTCGCCGCCGAGGGCATGCGTCCCGATCCCAGCCGGCCGGTGGTGCCCGGGCACGAAGTCGTCGGCGCCATCGACGCCGTCGGCGACGGCGTCACCGAATGGAAAGTCGGCGACCGCGTCGGGGTCGGCTTTTTGGGCGGCCACTGTGGCGTGTGCGCCTGGTGCCGTCGCGGCGACTTCGTCAACTGCGCAAACCAGCCGCAGACGGGGACGACCGTGGACGGCGGGTACGCCGAGGTGATGTACGCCCGCGAAAGCGGGTTGGTCCGCATCCCCGACGCGATGAGTGCGGTCGATGCCGCTCCGCTGCTGTGCGCCGGCATCACCACCTACAACGCGTTGGTGGGGTTGAACGCCGGTCCCGACGCGCTGGTCGCGATTCAGGGCATCGGCGGCCTGGGCCATCTGGGGCTGCAATACGCGGACAAGCTGGGTTACCGCGTGGCCGCGATCGCTCGTGGCACCGACAAGGCCGTGCTGGCGGAAAAGCTCGGCGCCGATTACTACATCGACAGCGCGGCTGTCGATCCCGCCGCCGCTCTGCAGGAACTCGGCGGGGCCGCCGCGATCGTCGCCACGGCGGCCAGCGGCGCGTCGATGTCGCCGCTGGTGGCAGGCCTCGCGCCGCGCGGTCAACTGATTGTCGTCGGCGCCGCCAACGACCCGATCGAGGTCAACACCACCGACCTCGTCTTCGGCACCCGCTCGATCGTCGGCAGCCTCACCGGCAGCGCGATCGAGAACGAGGACAACCTGCAGTTCAGTGCCGCGCGGGGGGTCGCGCCGATGACCGAATTGATGCCCTTCGAGGAAGCACCCGCGGCGTATGAGCGGATGATGTCTGGAGCGGCCAGGTTCCGAATCGTCCTGGACGTGCACGCTTCTTAGCCGATGGGGTACGCCTGAGGCCTAGCTGGCGGGCGGGTCCTCGACTGCGCGCAGCGGCGTGCTGTGCTCGTCGAGGAAACCGGTGATCACTTCCGTGACTCGGGACGGTGCCTCGAACATCGGGATGTGTCCGACGCCGTCGAGCTCGGTCACCCGCGTTCCAGCGGGAAGTTGGGCCTGGTAGTACCGGAGAGATCGCGGTGCGGGGAACACTCGGTCCTTTCCGCAGATCACCAGGTGCGCGGGGACCGCGGTATGCGCCAACTCCAGCAGTCCGGGCAGCAGCAGCGTCTTGCCCATCAGTTGGAAGTAGGCAGGGCAGTGCGCCGCGTCGTCGGCGATGGCCTCGAGTTCACTTTCACTGACCCCGTCCGGTGATGCGCTGATCGGCAGCGTGGCGAGCCGACGACTGAAAGGCAGCCGCAACGCGCGCGGCCCTGCCAAGCGGGCCAGTGCCAAGAAGGGCAGCCCACTGACGAACTTGGCGATCACCTCGAATTTGGTCGGGGCCCAGCGCGTCCAGCCGCCGGCCGGCGCGATGCCGGTGACCGTCCGTGCCCGGCCGCGACGTTCCAGCTCGAAGGCCACCCATCCGCCCAGGGAGTTGCCGACGATGTGGCAAGTATCCCAGCCAAGCTCGTCAAGTTGCCGTTCGACGTGGTCGGCCAACACCGACGAGCTCAGGAACCAAGTGCCGGCGCGCGGGCCGCCGTTGTGGCCGGCCATTGTCGGGGCAAACACCTCGTAGCGGCCGGTATCGGCCAGCTGCGGTGCCACTTTCTGCCACACCAGTTGCGAGATCAGGAAGGGGTGAAGCAACAGCACCGGTTCGCCTGAGCCGAGATGGATCGGCGCGCGAGAGGTCATGCCGCCGACATTATGGCGATACCGCCGGTACCGCAAGGAGTGCCGCTGCTCGCGTGAAAAGATCAAATCATCATGACTACCGCCACTGGATCCCGCCGGGTTTTCTCCGGCGTGCAGCCGACCTCCGACTCGCTTCACCTCGGAAATGCGTTGGGCGCTGTCACCCAGTGGGCTCAGTTACAGGACGACCACGATGCCTTCTTCTGCGTCGTCGACCTGCACGCCATCACCGTCCCGCAGGATCCCGCCGTATTGCGCAGTCGCACCCTGGTGACCGCAGCGCAGTACTTGGCGCTGGGTATCGACCCCGGCCGCAGCACCATATTCGTGCAGAGCCATGTGCCCGCGCACACCCAGCTGGCCTGGGTGCTGGGCTGCTTCACCGGTTTCGGCCAGGCCTCGCGGATGACGCAGTTCAAAGACAAGTCGTCACGTCAGGGCAGTGATGCGACCACGGTGGGTCTGTTCACCTATCCCGTGCTGCAGGCCGCCGACGTGCTGGCCTACGACGCCGAATTGGTGCCAGTGGGTGAAGACCAGCGCCAGCATCTGGAGTTGGCGCGCGACGTTGCGCAACGGTTTAATGCCCGCTACCCGGACACGTTCGTGGTTCCCGAGGTCCTGATTCCCAAGGCCACCGCGAAGATCTACGACTTGCAGGATCCGTCGTCGAAGATGAGCAAGTCGGCAGCCACCGACGCCGGCCTGATCAGCCTGCTCGATGCTCCCGCGGTGTCGGCCAAGAAGATTCGGTCGGCGGTCACCGACAGCGAACGGGAGATCCGCTTCGATCCGGACGCCAAAGCCGGCGTGTCGAACCTGTTGAGCATTCAGTCCGCCGTCACCGGTGTCGACATCGACGCGCTGGTCGGAGGATACGCGGGACGCGGCTACGGCGATCTGAAGAAGGACACCGCCGAGGCTGTCGTGGAATTCGTGACGCCGATCAAGACTCGGGTCGACGAATTGCTGTCAGATCCAACAGAACTGGAGGAAGTGCTGGCCACCGGCGCCGCGCGGGCCGATGCTGTGGCCTCGAAAACGGTCGACCGGGTTTATGACCGGCTCGGGTTCCTACCGAGACGTCCCTAGCGGGTTATCGTGAGCGAGCCGGCCAAGTCAGGAATCCTCGATCGGCTGCGGGCGCGGTACGGCTGGTTCGACCATGCGATGCGGGCCAACGACTGGTACGACGAACGTCAGGGCAACTTTTATGCGGCCGGGCTGACGTACTACACGATCTTCGCGTTGTTCCCTTTGCTGATGGTCGGTTTCAGCGTCGCCGGCTTCCTGCTGTCGCGGCGGCCCGACGTGCTGAGCGCGATCGACAACAAGGTCAGGGCCGCGGTGCCCGGCGCACTGGGTCAGCAGATGCTCGATCTGATGAATTCGGCGATCGACGCTCGGGCGTCGGTCGGCGTCATCGGCTTGGGCGTGGCGGTGTGGGTCGGCCTGAATTGGATGAGCAATCTTCGGGTTGCGCTGACCGAGATGTGGCGGCAGAGCAACGGTTCGCACGGATACATCCGCACCAAGTTCTCCGATCTGGCTGCGATGGTGTCGTCGTTCGTGGCCATTTTCGCCACGCTCGCGCTCAGTGCGCTGGCCGATGCGGCGCCGATGGCCCGACTGCTGGAGTGGCTGGGTGTTCATGATCTGCCGGGGTTGGACGCGATCTTTCGCGCGGTCTCGGTGTTGGTGTCATTCCTGTTGTCGTGGTTGGTGTTCGGCTGGATGATCGCCCGGTTGCCGAGGGATCCGGTCCCTGTCGTCAGTTCAATCCGGGCCGCGCTGCTCGCGGCGATCGGCTTCGAACTGTTCAAGATGGCCGGAACGATCTATCTGAAGTCGGTGCTGCACAGCCCGGCGGGCGCCACTTTCGGGCCGGTGCTGGGTCTGATGGTGTTCGCGTACGTGACGGCACGGCTATTGCTCTTCGCCACCGCATGGGCGGCGACGTCGACGGGCAACCCGCACGCGCCGCCGGCGGAGCCGCCCGAGCCCATCACCATCACGCCGCGCGTGCAGGTGACCGAGGGATTCAGGACGCGCGAGCTGGTCACCGCAGCCGTGGTGGGCGCCGTTGGGGCACTGGGCCTTTCCCGGCTGACTCGGCGTAACAAGGAGTAGCCTCAGCCGGGCACTGAAACATCGCGGGTGTTTCTTTCGCGAAACGATTCGGCCACAGGTGAGCGCGTCGGCCTCCAGACGTGTCATTCTCTTCGAGCACGAATATGTTGCGCTACGCAAAGGCGGGTAGGCGATGTCAGCTCCAAGTCTCTTCCACAAACTGGCTGCGGAGACTATCGGCACCTTTTGGCTGGTACTCGGCGGCGTTGGCAGCGCGGTCTTTTCGCTGAAGGCCCAGTCTGATCTCTTCTCGCTCGGTATCGGTTATCTCGGTGTCGCGCTCGCGTTCGGTCTGACCGTGCTGACCGGCGTGTACGCGTTCGGGACGATCTCCGGCGGGCATTTCAACCCAGCGGTCACGCTGGGTGCGGCGTTGGCTCGCCGCGTGGAATGGAAAGTGCTGCCGGGATATTGGATCGCTCAGGTGATCGGCGGTCTGCTCGGCGCGCTGGTGGTGTACTTCATCGCGTTCGGCAAGCCCGGCTTCATCGCGACGGGCCACATGGCGGCCAACGGTTATGGCACCCATTCACCCACGGGTTACTCACTGGGTGCCGTCATCCTGGCCGAGATCGTCTTGACGGCCGTCTTCCTGTTCGTCATCCTCGGCTCGACCGACGCGCGGGCGCCGAAAGGCTTCGCGGGCTTGGCTATCGGCTTGACCCTGACGATCATCCACCTGGTGGCCATTCCGATCTCCAACACGTCGGTCAACCCGGCCCGATCGACCGCTGTCGCGTTCTTCAACGGCGATGGTGCTCCTGCGCAGCTGTGGGTGTTCTGGCTTGCACCTCTGGTCGGCGGGGCGATCGCCGGTATCGCCTATCCATTGTTGTTCGGCCGGGCCGAGGACGACGAGGCCCCGCACACCAAGGCCCCGCCCACCAAGGACAGCTAGCTCACGACCTTCAGGCCCGCGATGCAGCCGACCACACCGGCGATCAGCAACACCTTGACCGGCGACGCCGTCTCGTCGCCGGTCAGCATCGCGTAACCGACAGTCAGCACCGCTCCGACGCCGACCCAGACCGCGTAGCTGGTTCCGGTCGGCAGGCTGCGCATCGCGAATGCCAACCCCGCCATCGAGAACAGCAGCGACACAGCGAAAATCAGCGACGGAAGCAGCCGGGAAAAGCCGTCGGATCTGGCCATCGCGGTCGCCCACACCGCCTCGAGAACTCCGGACGCCACCAACACCAGCCAGGCCATCGCGCACCTCTCCTCGCGCCGTCTTGTCGCTGGCCGGGTACGGTGCGCCTCGTCCGGTGTCAGTTGCTGACCCGATTGACGGTAGCAAATCCTATCGGCCGGTTACCCAGCTGCCGCGTGCCATGACGGCGCTGACCCGATAATCCGGTTCCAGCGCAACAAGATTGGCCTCGGCGCCGACGCGCAGACTTCCGGCGCCATCGATGCCGAGTGTCCGAGCCGGGGTCGTCGACGTCATGCGCACCGCGGCGGCAAGTGCGGTGTCCCGGTCTGAGCCGTGGCCGGCGACCGCACCGAAGAACTGATCCATCGTGGCGGTGCTGCCGGCGATCGTCGAGGTGCCGCGCACGCGGGCCACCCCCTGGACAACGTCGACCGCCACCGTGCCGAGCTGAAATTCGCCGTCGCCGGCTCCTGCCGCAGCCGTCGCGTCGGTAACCAACGCGACCCGGTCGGCCCCGGCCGCCTCGATCGTCGCGTTCACCATCGCGGGGTGGACATGAACACCGTCCGCGATCAGTTCGACGGTCACCCGCGGATCCTGCAGCAGCGCGAGCGCCGGCCCAGGTTCGCGGTGATGCACTGACCGCATCGCGTTGAACAGGTGTGTGCCGACCGTAGCCCCCAGCTCGATAGCGTGGCGGGTCTGCTCGTAGCAGGCATCGGTATGCCCAAGGGCCACAACCACTCCGGCGTCAACCAGGCGGGAGATCGCGTCGTCGCTGCCGGGTCGCTCGGGTGCCAGAGTGACCATCCGGATTGCGCCATCGCCCGCGGCCAACAACGCGTCGATCTCCGCCGGCGTCGGGTCACGCAGCTGCGTGTGGTCGTGCGCTCCGCAGTGCGCCGCGCTCAGCCACGGCCCCTCCAGGTGGATACCAGCGACGATGCCCTCGCGGGTCGACTCGGCAAGCACCCGCACGGCGGCAAGCAGATCGGCCGACGACGCGGTGACCAGGCTGGCCAGCGTGGTGGTCGTACCGTGCTCGCGGTGAAAGCCGGCCGCTCGCTGAATCTCTGCGGCGTCGCCACCGGTGTACGTCGCGCCGCCGCCGCCGTGGACGTGGATGTCGACGAAGCCGGGGACGATCACCGCATCGGGCAGGTCGACATCGGCGGGATGTGGCGGTGCGCCCGCACCACAGCCCACGATCTGGTCGCCTGACGTTTCAACCCAGCCCGGGCCGCAGACGCCCCGCTCGAGTACGACGGTGCCCGCGGCGATCAGCGGCATACCGGTACATCCGTTGCCGCACTGGTGGTTTCGTCAGGCCAGCTGCCGTTGTTCTCCCAGAAGTGGCGGATGTCTTCGAGTTGTCGTCCTTTGGTTTCCGGGGCGAACCGGTAGACCATGACGAATCCCGCGCTCGCCAACAGCGCGAAGACGGTGAACATCCCCGCGCCGCCCAACGTATTGAGCATCGTCAGAAAGACGGACTCGATCAGCGCGTTGGCCGTCAGGTTAGCGGTGAGCATCGCGCTGGAGCCCATTGACCGCAGGTGTGCCGGGAAACTCTCCCCGGCGTAGACCCAGACCAAGGCGCCGAACCCGAAGGTGAAGCCCATGGTGAACATCAACAGCCCGGCGTATCCGAATCCCGAGACCGCACTGGATTTCGCCGCGAACACGGCGATCAGCACCCCGTCGCCGAGAATCATCGTTGCGATGCCGCACAACAGGATGGGACGGCGTCCGACCCGGTCCACGAGGATCAACGAGGTCAGAACCGCGACCAGCGAGGCCAGCTGTATCAGCGCGGGGAGCACGAGCAGGGCAAAGTTGCCTTGAAATCCCATGGCCTGGAACAGCAGCGGGCTGTAGTAGATGATGCCGTTGATGCCGCTCAGCTCGGCGAAGAAACCGAGCCCGACGACGAACAGCGTGGCGCGAAGATACGGCAGGCGAAGCATCTCGCGGATCGATCCGCCCCGTTCTTCGCGCATGGCGTCGGCGATCTCGGCGAGTTCCTTCTCGACGTCGCTGTTCGGTTCGATCCGCAGCAGCGAACGGCGGGCATCGTCGACTCGATTCTTGAACAGGTACCACCGTGCGGTATCGGGTGTAGAGGCCAGCAGCGGCAGAACCAGCAGAGCCGGGACTGATGCCAGGCCGAGCATCCATCGCCAGCTGCCCGAATCCGCCAGCATGAAAGCGGACAGATAACCCGCGATGATCCCCAGAATGGTCGCCACCTGGTAGGTGACCAGCAGCGAACCGCGCAGTCGGGCCGGCGCCGCTTCGGCGATGAACACCGGAGTCACGGTGGCGGACAAGCCGATGGTCATACCGAGCAACATGCGTGCCGTCATCAGCCACGGCATCGACACAGCCGCGGCGCCCAGCAGCGAGAACACCGCATAGCCGCCCGCGACCAACATCATCGAGCGCTTGCGTCCGATCGCGTTGGCCAGGAATCCGCCGCTCAGCGCACCGCAGATCTCCCCGATCACCACGATCGTGGTCAGCAACTCCTGCTTGCGGACGGTCAAGTTGAAATCGTTGGTGATGAACAGCAGTGCACCGGCGATGTTCGACAAGTCGTAGCCGCAGATGATGCCCAGGGTCGCCGCAGTGACGGCAATCAGCAATCGCCGTCGTGTTCGCAGAGCCTCGCCGATGCGGCCCACAATCTCCCCTCCGGGTAGCCGCCCGGACCGTGGTCGCCGCCTAGTGCTGCGGCCGGCGGTTCGTCGAGCGGGCCACCATAATCAAGCCGAACACGACGACCGTACCGATGACCGCGACACCGACCCTAACCGGCAAAGCGTCCGCGGCGGGTATCAGCGCGGCGGCATTCGAGGCGGGTCCGGCGGCGTCGTCGCCGGTCGCCGCAGGGTTCGGGGCCGTCAGCGACGGATCGGGTTCGATCAGCGTTCCCACCCGAGTTCCCGGCGCGGTCGCAAAACCGTAATCCAGCAAATGAGCCGCTTGCTGCCATGGCGCGATCGGCACACGGGTGCCGTGCAGCAACACCGCCATCAGCCGGCGCCCGTCCCGGTTCGCGGCGCCGACAAACGTCTGTCCGGCGTCGTCGGTGTAGCCGGTCTTGCCGCCGAGCGCGCCAGGATAGTGATAGAGCAGCTGGTTGTCGTTTTCCAGCTCGTAGCCCGGGCTGTCGGCGTGTCCGGGGAAGTCGAACTTCTGCGTGTGCACGATGTCGGCGAAAGTCGAGTTCTCCCAGGCGTATCGGTAGAACAACCCGATGTCGTACGCCGAGGTGCTCATTCCGGGCCCATCGAGCCCCGATGGCGTGACGGCGCGGGTGTCGCGGCCGCCGAGTTTGGCGGCTAGCGCGTTGATCTTGTCCATCGCCGTCGGCATGCCGCCCAATTGCATCGCCAGCGAGTGTGCGGCGTCGTTGCCGGAGTGCATCAGCAGCCCGTGCAGCAACTGGTTGACGGTGTAGGTGCCACCCGGGGCAACGCCGACCCGGGTGCCCTCCGCGGCGGCATCGTCGGGCGTGCCGTCGACGGTCTTGTTGAGGTTGAGCTCGCGCAGCGATGCCATCGCGACGAGCACCTTGATGACACTGGCCGGGCGGTGACGACCGTGTGGGTCGCGGGCGGCGACGATGGCGCCGCTGTCCAGGTCGGCCACCACCCAGGCATCGGCGGAGACGTCGCCCGGTACCGGGGGAGTGTTTGCCGCGGTGACCACACCGCAGCCGCCCAGGGAGTTACCGCCGATCGGCGAGGGCGGCACAGGCAGCGGCAACGGCGGGTCGCCGGCCTGCGGGACTTCCGAGGAGTCCACCGCGGGCGGGGTCGCCACCTTGAACGGGCATAGGTCGTGCACGACGGCCGGCTCGGCGAACGCGGCGGGCATGCCGAGCAGCGCCGGCGCGGTCAGCATGAAACCGGCCGCTGCCAGGCATGACGCTGGGCGGAAGAATCGCCGTAGGCAGTTCATGTGTGTGCAGAGTAGGCGATCAGCGGCTCGATTCCGCGGAGCCGCGCTGTGACTGGTGTTACGGATGTTGCACTACCTGGTTGATTGACAATGGCAGGTAACCGACACCGGTGCCGCCGATGCGGCCGAGCCACAGCCGGCCGGGGGTTTCCACCACGCCGGTGGCCAGGCCGAAGTTCGCGTGCTGGGTGCGAAGCTGGCTCACCACATGCCCGTCGTCGGGGTCGAAGGCGGCCACCCACACCGTCGACTTCGGGTTGGGCAGCCAGCGGTAGGGCAGCAGCCGCCACATCAGGCTGCGGATGATCGGCGCGCGTGGGCCCAGCCATTCGTTGAGCGGGTTGCGGTCGGAGACCAGCGCCACCCAGATCCGGCCGTCCAGACCGGTCGAGATGTTGTCGGGATAGCCGGGCAGAGCGGTGACCAATGGGGTGATCGTGCCGGCCCGGTCACCGGTCAGCCAGTACTTGGACAACCGGCAGGCGGTGGTCTCGGCGTAGACCACCGCCGACTCGTCGGCGGTCAGCGTCACGCCGTTGGCGAAGTACAGACCGGAAGCCAGCTCGCTGATCGTGCCGTCGGGATCATGCCGAAACAGCGAGCCGGTCGGGCGTCCCTCGATGACCGAGCCCTTGTAAAACTCGTAGTAGAACCGGCTCGTCGACTCGGTGAAAAAGATTGTGCCATCCGATGATTCGACGACGTTTGAACAGAAGGTCAGTTTCCGGCCGGCTACCTCGGCGACCAACGTTTCGATAACCGAGGTTGCCGGGTCGTACCGCAGCAGGCCGCGGTGGCTGTCGCAGATCAACAGGCGGCCGTCGCGGGCGACCGCCAGGCCC
>DATDLZ010000187.1:0-14996 GCA_036519055.1 Mycobacterium sp. | reverse complement strand
TCGGTATTGGCGACCGGAAAGCACGCGGTGGTACTGGTTTTCGTCGACCAGACCACCACCATCGGCAACGATGCGCCGACGCAGAGCACGTCGAGTGTGCGCGTCAGTCTCGAGAAGGTCGACGGTCGATGGCTCATCTCGCAGTTCGACCCCGTGTGAGCGATGGACAAGTGAGGCAAGGATGAAAAGTGTGTCGATGAGTTTCCGGCGGCTTTCGGCTATCGCGCTGGCGGTCGGATGCCTTGCGGCAGGCGTGATTTCAGGCGCGGTGGGCACCACAATGGCGGCGGGCTTCGAGAGCCTGTTGGTGCCGTCACCGTCGATGGGCCGTGACATCCCGGTGGCCTTCCTGGCCGGTGGCCCGCACGCGGCATATCTATTGGACGGTTTCAACGCGGGACCCGATGTGAGCAACTGGGCGACTGCGGGCAACGGGTTCAACACCCTTGCCGGCAAAGGCATTTCGGTAGTGGCGCCAGCAGGTGGCGCCTACAGCATGTACACCAACTGGGAGCAGGACGGCAGCAAACAGTGGGATACATTCCTGTCCAGCGAGTTGCCGGATTGGCTGGCCGCCAACAAGGGCTTGGCGCCGGGCGGACATGGCGTTGTCGGTGTCTCCCAAGGCGGTTACGCGGCGGCAGCGCTGGTCACGTTCCATCCTGATCGGTTCCGTTATGCCGGGTCGCTATCGGGATTCCTCACCCCCGAGCGCGCTGGCGTGGACGGGACGATCACCGCGGCGCTCAGGCAGGGCGGAGCCGACACCGATCACATGTGGGGGCTGCCCCAGCTGGGTCGCTGGAAGTGGCATTCGCCCAACCAGAACATCCAGCAGCTGGTGGACAATGATGCGCGGCTTTGGATTTACAGCCCGGGCAGTGGCGCGCCGACCGACCAGGGTGCGATGGCCGGCTACGGCGATATCTCGCAAGGCACCAACGCGCAGTTCTACTCCCACTATCGAGATGTCGGCGGCAAGAACGCCCACTTCGACCTGGGCCGTGGCGGCGGCAATGACTGGCCGACATGGGGACAACAACTCGGTGCAATGTCCGCCGACCTCGCCGCGAACATCCGCTAGCGATGCGAAGAGATGAGATGACATGACCGACAAGCGCATTCGCCAACATGCACAGATCATCTCGATACTGTCGGCGGTGGGCGCCGGGCTCGTTTCCCCGAGCGTGATCGCCGTTGCGTCGGCCGCTCCCGGGGTTCCCGGCAACAACGATCGGCTCAACAACGGCATCGTGGTCAACGTCGACACCATCAAGAGGCAGGTCGGCTGCAAAACCAACCTGAAGATCAACCCGCAGCTACAGGCCGCCGCGCAGCGCCACACGGTCGATGTGCTCAATAATCGCGGGCTGGACGCTGACATCGGGTCCGACGGGTCGTCGGTTGCCGACCGTGCCCGCGGCGCCGGCTACAACGGCACTGTCGCCGAGACCGTGGCGATCAACCAGTCGTTGACCATCAATGACCTTGATGTCATGGGCAATTGGTACTACCGCCCCGACTACATGGCGATCATGTCGAATTGCGCCAACACTCAGATCGGCGTGTGGTCAGAGAACAGTTTCGACCGCAGCGTCCTTGTCGCTGTGTACGGGCAACCGGGATGAAAGGGACATCGATGAAGGGCGGTAGGTGGCTGGCCGCCGTCATTGTCGCCGCGACATTGACTGGCGGCGCAACGCCACTGGCGCACGCCGTTCCGGCCCCCGATATTGAGTTCATCTACGACACCACCGTGCGAAAGCAATACAGTTTCGCGAACACCGCAGACGCCATCAGCTATGCCCATGGCATTTGCGACAAGATCACCGGCGGCGCCAGCTACGCTCAGGTCATCGGCGATGTGAAAAACGATGTGCTGCCCAACGACGAATACTCGGCCAATTATCTGATCTCGAACGCGGTGAACATCTACTGCCCGGCCCAGGTGTGGCAGTTGCGCAACTCGGCCGGCGGCTACGTGCCGCCACCGCAGTGACTCAACAGCGAATGTGAACTATCCGCCGGTGCTGGCGTTGCCCAGGTCGGGTGCGTAGGACGGTGGCGGGTAGACGCCCCGGAGGAGCCATGCGTACGCCGCGATGCCGTATTCCACCTCGTCGCTGGCGTCGTAGTCCGGATTGGGATTCATCTGACTAACCCTCCGTCGCTGATCCTCGTCAAGATGGTCAAGCCTATCGTGCTGGTGTGCCGGTCACCCGGTGAACCCGCAGTCGGTGGAGGTCCGCGCCCGACTTGCGTTGATTTTAACGAGCGCCACTCGACGTGAGTCTTGCCGCGCGCGACCTCGCGCTCTCATTAGGCTTGCCGCGTGCGTCAATTCATCGTCGTGCTGTTGATGGTGAGCCTGATGGCCGCATCCTGCGGCTGGACACCGCCCGGCGTGACGTCCCACAAGCCGGACACCTGCAGCGACGCCGATGGCCCGACCGCCGGTGCCGTGCGTTTGGCCATCGCCACCCTGCCCGTTGCGACGCCCGGGTCCGGCTGGGCTGAGGCCGCGCGTGGGCACACCGGCAACTGCCGGCTGTACTGGGTGCAGGTCCAACCCGACCGTTTTACTGCGGCCAGCCCGGTGCAGCTGCTGTTCTTCGACCACAACACGCCACTCGGCACGCCCACGCCGAATCCCAAGCCCCGTACGACCGTGCTGTCGGCCACCGACGACGTCGTGACGGTTCAGTATCAGTGGCAGGTCGCCGGCGATTCGGCCTGCTGTCCCACCGGCAAGGGCGCCGTGCAGTACCAGATCGGCGCGGGCGGGAAACTCGTCACCCGTGGTGCAGTGCCGAATCAGAATCAGTAGTCGGCTGGGGCAGGTTCTCCGGGTGCAGCATCTCGGCGTATCGCAGCGGCTCGGGGATGCCGAACCCGTCGACCAGGGTTTGCGCGTAGGGGCGTAGCAGCCGGCACCGGTCGTTGATGCCGCGGGTGACCGCCTTGGCGCGTTCGGTGGACAGGAACCGGTGCTCGACGAACCACGCCTTGTCGTCCTCGATCACACTCAGCGCGTACAGGTCGCAAACAAGCCCGAGGACCTCCCGGGCCTCGTCGTCTTCACAGCCGTCGATCCCGGCGACGAACGCCTCCAACACCACGCGGTCGATGTGCGTTTTCGCGGCGTGTAGCACGTGGTCCTGCACCGAGTTGAACGCATCGAACGCCGACATCTCTTTCGATTTGGCCTGCAGCCGGCGCGCGACGGAGGCGATTATGTATTCCTCGCGGTCCTCGAACATCTTGACCTGGGTGCCGCGGTTGAACAGGCTGCCCTCTTCTTCGTTGTCCTGCCGGGCGTCGATGACTGTTTGGATAATCGTCTCGGCCGCAGTGCGTTTCAGCACCCGCTCGCCGGCGAAGTTGGCCGCGAAGCGCACCCATTCCACCGGGCTCATCCCCTTGATGTCGTCGGCGTATGCGGTCAGCAGTTCCTTGGCCACCAGTTGGGTCAGCACGTGGTTGTCACCCTCGAAGGTGGTGAACACGTCGGTGTCGGCGCGCAGCGCGATCAGCCGGTTGTCGGCCATGTAGCCGGCGCCGCCACAGGCTTCGCGGGCCTCCTGGATGGCGGTGGAGGCGTGCCAGGTGTTCGCGGCTTTCAGGCCGGCGGCCCGCGATTCCAGCTCCCGCTGCTCCTCGGCATCGGGGGAGTCGGCCGTCTGCAGGTCGTGGCACTTGGCCACCAGCTCGTTCTGGGCGAACTGCAACGCATACGACTTCGCGATAAGCGGGAACAATCGCCGCTGATGCACCAGGTAGTCCATGATCAGCACTTCACCCTCGTCGTCGGGTGCGCTGAACTGCCTGCGCTGCAAGGCATACCGCGTCGCGATGTCCAGGGCCACCCGCGCTGCGTTGCCCGCGCTGCCGCCGACGGAGATCCGTCCCCGGATCAGGGTGCCGATCATGGTGAAGAATCGACGGCCGGGGTTCTCGATCGGTGAGCTGTAGGTGCCGTCAGCCGACACGTCGCCGTACTTGTTCAGCAGGTTCACCCGCGGAACGCGGACGTGGTCGAACATGATGCGCCCGTTGTCGACGCCGGGCAGGCCGCCTTTGTACTGACAATCCGATGTCGTCACGCCGGGCAGGTCGTTGCCCTCGTCGTCGCGGATCGGCACCAGCAAGCAATGCACCCCGTGGTTGACCTGCTCGCCGTCTTCGGTGGTGATCAGCTGCGCGAAAACCGCTGCGATGCATGCGGTTTCGGCGGCCCCGCCGATATAGTCCTTCCGGGCCGTCGGGGTCTCGGAATGGACAACGAACTCCTCGGTGGCGGCGTCGTAGGTCGCCGTCGTCTCGAGTGATTGGACGTCGCTGCCGTGTCCGGTCTCGGTCATCGCGAAACAGCCGCGCAGCTCGAGGTTGATGATCTTCTTCACATACGCCTCGTGGTGGCGTTCGGTGCCCAGGTTCTCCACGGCGCCGCCGAACAGGCCCCATTGCACGCCCGCCTTGACCATCAGGGACAGATCGGACATCGCGAGCATCTCGATCATCGTGACCGAGGCCCCGACGTTGCCGTTGCCGCCGTGCTCTTTGCGGAAGCCATCGTCGGCTGCGCCGGCGGCGGCCATGATGCTCATCTGCTCTGCCACCTTGGTGCGGGCGATGACGGTGTTGGGTGTGTAGTGCGGGCGGAAGACCTCGCCGGTCAGCCGCTCACGCATTTGGTTCTTCACATCGCGCCAACGTCCGTCCAGCGCGTTGCGCACATGTTCCGCAGTGGTGGTCATACCCGACGGTAACCGATCAGGATCAGCTGCCGGAGTAAGCTCCGGCAGGTCAGCCGGACTTTGACGGCGCGGGACCAACTTGAACTTTCCGTTAACCAAAGGTGTCTATAGTCTGTCGCGCGGTCGCAGCTATGCGGCCAATGGAAGGTGTGACATGGAAAGGACTACCCGCGCTTTCAGCAAGGAGGGCGCGGTTGAGATGGAGGTCGTCGCTGCGGCCTTGCAGCCCAGGTTCGCCGTTGCCGCCGGACCGGAGCAGACGGTCTCACGCACCTGGCTGGATACCTTTGATTGGCGGCTGCACTCCGCGGGGCTTTCCCTGGAGTACGTCGATGGCGGGCCGCTGATCCTGCAGTTGCCCGATGGATCCCGGTTGCAGGCCCCGCTGGCCGGGTTGAAATGGCCCGCCCAGGTGCACGATCTGCCGGCCGGGCTGCTCCGCGACTCGCTTGCACCGATCATTGCCCCGCGTGCGCTGGTCCCGGTTGTCACCGTGCGCAGCGCCGCCCAGGAAAGCCGCGTGCTCAATGCCGACGACAAAACCGTCGCCCGGCTGGTGACCGAAAGCGTGGACGACGGCACCAGCCAGCTGCGGATCCAGCCGCTGCGCGGCTACGACGCCGCCGGTGACCGGATCGCGAGTCTGCTGGCCCGCGTCGACGGGCTTACCGCGGTGACGACGACGCCGTATGACCTTGCTTTGATCCACGCGAGCCGCAGCCCGGTCAATGGAGACGGCGGCACGCCGCAGTTGCGGGCCGAAACGTCTGCGGCGGTGGCGGTTGCCGAGATGCTGGCGGGGTTCGCGGCGGCCATCGAGGAGAACGTGCCGGGCACCATCGCGTCGATCGACACCGAATTCCTGCACGATCTACGGGTTGCGGTGCGTCGGACCCGTTCGATTCTCAAACTCGCCGGCGATGTACTGCCCGAGAACCTGGCCGAGCGGTTCCAGCCGGAATTCAAATGGCTGGGCGATCTGACGACGCCGGTCCGCGATCTCGATGTTTACTTGCTCGAGTTCGACACCATGGCTGCTCGACTCACGTCGGCAGCTCCACACGACCTCGACCCGTTCCGGTCGTTTCTGGTGCGGCACCGCGCTGCCGAACGGCGACGCCTGGTGCGCGGTCTGCGATCACGGCGCTTCGAGCAGCTGATGGCCGATTGGCGCGGCGCGCTGGCCCAGGTGAGCGCCGACGCCGAGGGCGGGCCGACGGTCGCGATGTTGGCGCGTGAGCGAATCACGGGGGCCTATCAAAAAGCGGTGCGGCGCGGTAAACGAATCACCGAGGAATCGCCGAGCGAAGACGTGCATGCACTGCGCAAGCGGTGCAAGGAGCTGCGCTACCTGCTGGAGGTGTTCCGGCCGCTGTGCGCCAAGACGCCACACCGTCGGTTGCTCAAAGAGCTCAAGTCGCTGCAGGACACCCTCGGCGATTTTCAGGACGGCGAGGTGCAGCGCGAAGCTGTCCGCGAATTCGCCGCGGCGATGATGGAGCAGGGGGCGGCACCGCCGGAGACGGTGTTGGCGATGGGGGAGATGGCCGCCCAACTCGACACCCATCAGCTGAACGCGCGGGCCGCGCTGGCCGGCCGGCTACAACCGTTTCTGGTCGACGAAAACCGGGCCCTGGTGAAAGCACTCGTACGCTGATGAAGATCTACGCGACGTACAACATCAAAGGCGGCGTGGGCAAGACATCGACCGCGGTAAACCTGGCGCACCTTGCGGCGCAAGGCGGTTACAACGTATTGCTGTGGGACCTCGACCCGCAGGGCGCGGCGACCTACATGTTCCGGGTTCGGCCCAAAGTCAAGGGCGGTGGCCGGGCTCTCGTCGACGGCTCGCGAACCCTCGACGATGCGATCAAGGCGACCGATTTCGACGGACTTGATTTGCTGCCAGCCGATTTCAGCTACCGCAATATGGATGTGCAGCTCGATGACATGAAACGGCCGACGCGACGGATCCGCCAGCTGTTGCGACCGATGGAAGGTCAGTACGACCTCGTCTTCCTCGACTGTCCACCCAGCATTTCGTTGTTGTCGGAAAACGTCCTGCATGCCGTCGATACCCTGCTGGTGCCGATGATCCCGGCGACGTTGTCGGTTCGCACCTTCGATCAATTGACAAGCTTCGTCAGCGATTTCGACGGCCGCCAGCCGCAGGTGCGCGCGTTCTTCTCGATGGTGGACCGGCGCAAGCGGTTGCACTGCGACCTGGTGCAACACCTGTCGACCGAACGAGAGGGAATCCTGACGACCGCGATTCCGGCGTTGTCGATCATCGAGCAGATGGCCGAACAGCGAGGGCCGGTGACGGCTTTCGCGCCGCACAGCGCCGCGTCACATTGCTATAGAGCGTTGTGGTCGGAGATCAACGGGAGTTGATGCCGGCGCGACGGCCGCCTCAATCGCCAGCGCAGCGCGGCGGTGGCGACAACGCCGAATCCGATCAGAACGCCCATGTCGAGCAGCCACTGGCCGGATGAGTGCTTCCATGAGTCATCGGCCTCGGCAAGCGGATTGACCGCGTGTACGTCGACGGTGGCAGCCGCGGCGGCGAAACCCCATCGAGACGGCACCAGCCCGGCGATCTGCTCCAGCGGAAACCGGCCGGATATCGGGAACAGTGCCCCGGCGAACACCATCGAGATCAGAACGATCAGCACGGCGATCAGCAGGATCTGCTCCGAGTACGTCGCAAGCAATGAGAAGCCAAGCGCGACCATCGCCGAGACGATGGCGGTGACGGCCAGCGCGATGAACAACTCGACGGTGGCCCCGAGCTTGCCGTGGCCGAGTAGAGCGCCGCCGTGGCTGGGCGCTTCTGTGCCGACGGTCGCGACGATGGTGATGACGGCGGTCTGGACGATGGCGGTGAGGCTGTAGACGATGACCTTGCCGGCCAGGAATGCCGATGCGGACAAACCGTGCGCTTGTTCGCGCCGGAAGATGCGCTGTTCGCCGAAAAGGTCGCGGATCCCCAGCGCCGTGCCCATCAGGACGGCGCCGACGGCGAGCACCGCGAGGATCTCGACGGCCTGGTCGGGGCTGCTGCCGTACCGACTCGCCGGGCCCAGGCCGGCGTCCCCGGGCACCAGCAGCGAGATCGCGCCGATGAGCAGCGGCAGGATGGTCAGGAAGATGAAGTAGCGCTGATCGGCCACCATCAACCAGGCCTGCCGTCGGGCGGCGATGATGCTCTGGCGCAACAGGCTTGGGAGCGGCGGCGGAGCGGGGTGCTCGACGGACTCCAGTGGCTCCGGGTCCGCGGCCGGTGCATCTTGTTGGCGGGCCAGGTACGCGTCGTGTGCACCGTATGGATCTGAGCGGACACGCTTGAGGATTACCGCCCAGTCGGTCGAGCCCAGCTGCGTGCCGATCTGCGAGGGTGCCCCGGCGAACACCGGAATGCCCGTCGGCGTCAGCACCAGCACCCGGTCGCACGCGTCGAGGTTGCTGGGCGCGGTGGTCGCCACCACGACGACACGCCCCTCGTCGGCGAGTCGCCGCAGCGTTTCCGACATCTCTTGTTCCGCTGCGGAATCGAGATCGGCAGTCGGCTCGTCGAAAACCAGCAGCGACGGTTCGGTCAGCAATTCCACCGCCAGCGATGCGCGCTTTCGTTGTTCAACTGTCAGCTTGCCTGCCTTGACGGTGCGTAGCGAGCTCAGCCCCATCTTCTCGAGTACCGAGCGCACCACCTCGCGGCGGCCATCAGCGGAAGTGCCTGGTGGCAAACGCAATTCGGCGGCATAGCGCAACGCTTGCTCGAGGGTCAGTTGCGGATGCAGCAGATCGTGACGCGGCACCAGTCCGACATGCGGTCGCACGTCATCTGCGGCGACGTCGTGACCGTCGAAATCGACTGTGCCGCCGCTTGGTTGGATCGCGCCGCCCAATACGTCGACCAGAGCGGATGTGCTCGCTTCCGAAAGCCCGACGACTGCGGTCACCGTCCCCGGCGATGCGGTGAAGGACAGATCTGCCAGCGCCTGGTCGCCGTCGACGCTCAGCCGCACCCGACGCGCCTGCAGCGAACCGGTGATGCTCACCCGCTCCGGCGGCGGCGATGGGGTCTTCTCCTCGGCCGGCTGCTCCAGCTGAGTGGTCGGTGCGGCCTCGCGCGGCCGGGGCTGCGGCCGTCGCGGCCGCAGCTTTTGCATCGCACCGGTGAGCCGCGCAGTGACCACCGTCCGTTTCGGCGCGGGCGCAGGGATGGCCGGCGGCAGATCCGGCGCAGGCTGCTGCGGCGGTGGCTGAAGCAGCGGCGGCGGTGGTGTAGGCATCGGCGGGGGTGGCGGCGGAGGCGCTGACCACGGCGCGGCGCCCGGCGCTGACCACGGCGCGGGGCCCGGAATCGGCCTCGGCGGGGGCGGAGGAGGACGTAGCGGCGGTGGCGGGACCGGCGGCCGGTTGTGCTGAACGGGGCGCGGTGGGCGTGGCGGTGGAGCTGTGGGCCGCATCGGTGGGGGCGGGGCCTGCGGTGGCGGTGGAGGCGGGGCCGCGAGCTGGAAGACCAGCCGTGGCCCGTATTGCGGATCACCAAGGGTGATCGCTCGACCGTCGTGGATGAAGACGGTCGACATCCGCACGCCGTCGACGAAAATCCCGGCTTCGCCGCGATCCACGGCGATCCACTGGTCGCCGTTGTAATGCAGCACCACCAGCGGCGGGGTCGCCGACGGGCCCGCGGCGTCGAGGCGGATGTCGGCGCTGCTGTCGAGCCCGACGGTCACATCGCGGCCGGTGGGGAAGCTGTACCTACGAGGGCCCAGCCAGACGATCAAGGGGGGGCCGAACGTTGCCGTCGACACAGCCACCCCCTTTGCCGCCCACAGTCTTGTGTCGAGAGACCATTATCCCGCCACCGACCGTAGGTCGTAGGCGCTGGCCAGAGACCGGCGGGGCAGCGCTAGCGAGACGCACCCGGTCGCGGGAAGGCTGCCGCATCCTCGAGCAGGCGGCGCAGCACGGTTACCGCGTCTCCCAAGGTCTGTCGATCCGCGTCATTCAGGCAGGCGAGCTGTGGCTCGATGGCACTGGCACGATCGGCCCGGACCCGGTTAAGGGTCTGTAAACCCTCGGCCGTGATCCGGATGCGGACGGCTCGGGCATCGCCGGGGTCCACAGTCCGGCTGACCAGGCCTGCGTCTTCGAGCCGTCGCACCTGCGTGGTCATCGTCGGCTGGGAGCAGTGATCCACCGCGGCCAGGTCGCAGATTCGCGCCTCACCGTGGGCGTCTATGGTCGACAGCAGGCGGGCTTGTGCTGCCGGCAATTGCATCTGAATGCGTTGCGTGGCATAGCGATTGAGTCGCGCGACGACGGCAAGCAGATCCGCGCCCAGCCCGGCGACAGCCCCCTCGGCCGCGCCACGCTGTGTGGTTACGGATGACGTCATGCATATATAGTTTCATAGCTTGGCTATCTAGACCACTTACCGGCCCATTTCTGCCGTTAACTGAAATGAACCGCCAATGTTTGCTAAAGGGCAACACCCCTGACAGCTGGCAGAATCGATGAAATGAACGCGACTCGCCCTGCGTCGGGGACCCCTGGTTCCCGATCGCTGCGTCCCGGCGAACTCGCGCAGTCCTCGGTCATGGCCGCATTGTGCGCGGCCACCGCGATCATCTCTATCGTCGTCCCGTTCGCCGGTGCGCTGTCGTTGCTGGGCACCGTGCCGATGGGGTTGCTGGCTTACCGTTACCGCTTCCGCGTGCTGATCGCCGGGGCTGTCGCCGCCGGATTGATCGCCTTCTTGATCGCCGGTCTCGGCGGCTTGATGACGGTCGGCCACAGCGCCTACGTGGGCGGACTGACCGGAGTCGTCAAACGGCGGCAGCGCGGCACCGGGACGGTGATCGTCGTCTCCATCCTGGCCGGAGCGGTCTTCACTGCGTTCGCGGTCGCCGCGTTGGCGCTTCTCTCTCGGCTGCGGCACCTGATCTTCGATGCGATCACCGCCAACATCAACGGGGTTGCGGCCGTCCTGACGGGAATCGGGCGCTTCGTGACCGAGCATCCATTCCCGCTGAGCGGACGCATCGGGGATGGGCTCGACAGGACAGCCCACGGGCTCCAATGGTTCCTCGGCGAGGCACTGCACTACTGGCCGTGGCTGATCTTCGCCAACGGCATCGTCTCGATCGTGGTCGTGTCGCTGATCGGATGGTGGGCGCTGTCGCGGGTGCTGAATCGGATGCACGGTATCCCCGACGTGCACAAACTGGATGCGCCGCTGGACACGGCACCCATCGGGCCGGTCCCAGTGCGACTGGACGAGGTCCGCTTCCGCTATCCGAGCACCGACCACGACGCGCTGCGGCCGGTCAACCTGGAGGTCAAGGCCGACGAACATTTGGCCATCACCGGAGCCAACGGTTCTGGCAAGACCACGCTGATGCTTGTGCTGGCCGGCCGGGAACCGACATCGGGCACCATCGAGCGCCCCGGGTCGGTGGGGCTGGGGCGGTTGGGCGGCACCGCGGTAGTCATGCAGCATCCGGAAAGTCAGGTGCTGGGCACCCGGGTCGCCGACGACGTGGTGTGGGGCCTGCCGCCCGGGACAACCACCGACGTCGCCCAGTTGCTCCGCGAAGTCGGCCTGGAATCGCACGCCGAACGCGACACCGGAAGTTTGTCCGGGGGTGAGTTGCAGCGGCTGGCGGTGGCGGCCGCGCTGGCCCGCGAGCCCGCCTTGCTCATCGCCGACGAAGTCACCAGCATGGTCGACCAGGAGGGCCGTGAAGCGCTGCTCGGCGTGTTGTCCGGCCTGAAGCAGCGGCACCGGACGGCGCTCGTGCACATCACGCATTACAACAACGAAGCCGAATCCGCCGATAGCACAATCAATCTCAGCGAGTCCGGGGACAACACCAGCATGGTCGAGACGATTCCTGTGCCGGTGGCAACGCCGGCGATGGGGCACGAGTCTGGACCGGCAATCCTCGAGGTCACCGGCGTCAGCCACGAATACAACAGCGGGACGCCCTGGGCCAAGGCCGCGCTGCGCGACGTCAACTTCGCGGTGCACCAGGGCGATGGCTTGTTGATCCACGGCGGCAACGGCTCGGGCAAGTCGACGCTGGCGTGGATTCTCGCCGGGCTGACGGTACCGACCACCGGCTCCTGCCTGCTTGACGGCCGACCCTCGCACGAACAGGTCGGCGCGGTGGCGCTGTCGTTTCAGGCGGCGCGACTGCAGCTGATGCGCAGCCGGGTCGACTTGGAAGTGGCTTCGGCGGCGGGCTTTTCGCCCAAGGACCAGGACAGGGTGGCGACCGCGCTCGCCGTCGTCGGGTTGGACAGTGCGTTGGCCAAGCGGCGCATCGATCAGCTCAGCGGCGGCCAGATGCGCCGGGTCGTGCTGGCCGGTCTGCTGGCACGGTCGCCGCGGGCGCTGATTCTCGACGAGCCGTTGGCAGGCCTCGACGCTGTCACCCAGAGCGGTTTGGTGCGGTTGCTCGAGGAGTTGCGCCGTGAGCAGGGTCTGACTGTCGTGGTGATATCCCACGACTTCGGCGGCTTGGGAGAGCTCTGCCCGCGCACATTGGATCTGCGTGACGGCGTGCTGCACGCGGTCACGGCGGCGGCTGGGGGATTGTCGTGACCACGGCGCCACCCGACGAACGATCCGAACGCCGGCCGTCTCGCTCGGTCGTGCTGTTGCGTCCGGTGCCCGGCAGCTCCGTGGTCCACGACCTGTGGGCCGGCACCAAACTGCTGGCGGTTGGCGGCATTTCGGTACTGCTGACGTTCTACCCGGGGTGGATTGCCATCGGACTGGTGGCTGCGCTGGTGCTGACGGCGGTCCGGCTTGCGCGTATTCCGCGCGGCGCGCTTCCTAATGTGCCGCACTGGTTGTGGATTCTGTTGGCGCTTGGCGGGATGTCCGCGGCGTTCGCCGGCGGCAGCCCGACGATTCACCTGGCCGGAGTTCCGATCGGACTCGGCGGGCTGCTGAACTTCCTGCGGGTCACCACGTTGTCGTTCGTGCTGCTCGGGCTGGGTGCGATGGTGTCGTGGACCACCAATGTCGCCGAAATAGCGCCTGCGGTAGCAGCTTTGGGCCGGCCGCTACGGTGGTTACGGGTCCCGGTCGACGAGTGGGCCGTCACTATCGCGCTGGCGCTGCGTGCATTTCCGATGCTGATCGACGAATTCCGGGTGCTCTACGCCGCGCGTCGGTTGCGGCCCAAGCGGGTCGCCGACACCCGCAGGGCACGCCGCCGACGCTGGGCGCTGGAAGTGGTGGACCTGATCACCACGGCTCTCACGGTGACGTTGCGGCGCGCTGACGAGATGGGCGACGCCATTACCGCGCGCGGTGGGATCGGCCAGATCTCGGCGCTGCCGTCACGGCCGAAACGGGCCGACTGGATAGCGCTCGGGATCACGGTCGCGGTGTGTGCCGCGGCGGTCGCGCTCGAAATTCCGCTCGGGCGTTAACCGCGTGCGGCCGTGTTGGCGGCTTCCTGGGCCCGGTGCAGGGTCGTCGCGATATCGGTACGGCCCAGGAACATCTCGTCGAAATAGGGCTTGATGGCCTGATTCCCGGCGGCGAAGCCCGTGCCGCCGGGAGCGGCGATGCGTGGGCCATTGAGAACGTCGAAGAACGGCTTGACGTCGACACCTTTGCTCAGCCAGTGATCGAAGCAGGCCTTTTGGGCTGCGGTGACCGCAGGAATCGCGCTGCCCTGACGGCCGAGGTACTGGTTGCCCTCTCTACTGCCCATCCAAGCCAGCACCTGGCGTACCGCATCAGGGTGTGGGGAGGCCGAATTACCCGCCGCAGCAATGCCGTTGGTGACGCTGACCCGGCCCTTCGGGCCCGCGGGCATCATCGCGACGCCCCAGTGGAAGTTGGCTTGCCCGGCGATTGCGGCCAAGTTGTAGGTGCCGGATTGAAACAGCGCCATCTTGCCGGCCAGGAACTGGTTGCGGGAGAAGTCGCCGTTCTCGTTAGTGTCCGAAGCGGGCGGCGCAACGTGGTCGTCGTTGATCAGCTTCACCAGATAGGTGAAAGCCTCAACGGCAGCCGGGTTGTCGAACGCGAACCGATCACCGTCCTGGAAAACGCCGCCCGCCGATCCGATGTAGTTGAGGTAGATACCCTGCGCGTCGTTGGCCGCGTTGTACGCCCACCGCCGGATCCGGTTGGGATCGAAACCCGGTGTGGCCGCGGTGTGTCCATCGGCGTCGACGGTCAGCCGGGCCAGCAGCGGTCGCAGTGTGTCGTCGCCGCCTGGATTCCACCGCAGTGTCGTCAACGCCGCGGGGTCGACTCCCGCCGCGGCGAGCAGGTCCGCGTTGTAGTACAACGCGATACCGGCGTCGGTCAGTTGAGGAACTGCCCACAGCCTCCCGTCTCGGGTGAACTGCTGGACCACCGACGACTCCCACGTCGATGCGATATCGGGCCCGAAGGTTTTCCCGACATCTATCAGCCGGCCGCTGTCGGCGTATCCGGCGAGGTAGGCGTTGGACAGCCAAAAAATGTCGTCGGCCGTGCCGCCGGCGACGTCAGTCCGCAGAGTGTTGAAGTAGGTGGAATACGAGACGACATCGGTCTGGACTTCGATGTCGGGGTGTGTCCGGGTGAATGCGGCAAACGACAGTCGATACGCCTTGGCGACCTGCTGATCCCACAGTCGCACGGTCACAACGGTTTTGCCGCTGGGCGGTCGGGCCGTCACGTCCAGCAGCACCGCCGCAGCGGCCAGTAACGCGGCGACAAGCACCCAGCCCAGGGCGAACAGTGTGGAAAACCGCGGCCGTGTCATTTGAGCCCCGTGACGACGATCGAGCGCACGATGTGCCGCTGGAAAATCAGGAACAAGACCAGCAGTGGCACGACCGCAGCGCCCACCGCGGCCATCACCAGAGTCCACTGCGCGTTGTAGCGGGATTGCAGGGCTGCCGTCGCCACCGTCAACACCTGCCATTTGGTGCCGCTGGTGATGATCAGCGGCCACAGGAAGTGGTGCCATTCCGACACCACGGTGATCAGCATCAGCGTCACGATCACCGGTCGACTGGATGGCACGACCACGTGCAAGATCACATCCAGCGTGGTGGCGCCGTCCAGGTAAGCGGCGTTGATCAGGTCATCCGGGATCGTACGAAAGTGCTGACGTAGCAGGAAGATTGCGTACGGGGAGCCGAAGACGAACGGCAACACCAAGGCCCAGAATGTGTTGCGCAGCCCCAGTTGCGCCATCATCAGAT
>DATDLZ010000186.1:0-9727 GCA_036519055.1 Mycobacterium sp. | reverse complement strand
TTGATACTTCGCTGGGTCAACGACGCCAACGACGAGCAGTACCGCGCATACAGCGGCAACCGCACGTATATCGCTCGCCTCTTTGAGGTGGGCGCATACGACGGCGACCCCACGTTAACCATGTACGACGACCGTTACCGGTCGACATGCTGGTCTCTGACTATCCGGGTGGGCATCGCCACTCTTAACCCTGTCCGGTTGTTCAATAGCCGCTCCAGCGCGTTGTTCGCGGCGCAGCAAGCGGAGGACAACACGTCGGACCACCGACGCCAGCATTCAGACGTGGATGATTTCTCAGGACGACACCGACGAGGGGTGCGCGGAGAGAACAGAGTCACAATCACCGGCCGGGACGGCAAGACCTACACGTACTGGAGCCGCGACAGGGCAGATTTGATCGGGGAGTAGAGGGGCCGGTTGTTGGTCGCGGGGTGTCGCTAATCGAGGTAGTCGCGCAGCACCTGGGAACGGCTGGGGTGGCGCAGCTTCGACATGGTCTTCGATTCGATCTGCCGGATGCGCTCACGGGTGACGCCGTACACCTGGCCGATCTCGTCGAGAGTGCGGGGCTGGCCGTCGGTCAGGCCGAAGCGCAGCCGTACGACGCCGGCTTCACGCTCGGACAGCGTCTCCAGCACCGACTGCAGCTGATCCTGCAGCAGCGTGAACGACACCGCGTCGACGGCCACCACGGCTTCGCTGTCCTCGATGAAGTCACCGAGTTGGCTGTCACCCTCGTCACCGATGGTCTGGTCCAGCGAAATCGGCTCCCGGGCGTACTGCTGGATCTCCAGCACCTTCTCCGGGGTGATGTCCATTTCCTTGGCCAGCTCTTCGGGCGTGGGCTCGCGGCCCAGGTCCTGCAGCAGCTCGCGCTGAATGCGGCCCAGCTTGTTGATCACCTCGACCATGTGGACCGGGATGCGGATGGTGCGGGCCTGATCGGCCATCGCGCGGGTGATCGCCTGGCGGATCCACCAGGTGGCATACGTGGAGAACTTGTAACCCTTTGTGTAGTCGAACTTTTCGACCGCACGGATCAGACCCAGGTTGCCCTCCTGGATCAGGTCGAGGAACGCCATGCCGCGGCCGGTGTAGCGCTTGGCCAGCGAAACGACCAGTCGCAGGTTGGCTTCCAGCAGATGGTTTTTCGCGCGGTCGCCGTCGCGGCAGATCCACACCATGTCGCGACGCTGGGCGGCAGGCAGTTTCTCGCCCGCCTCGGCGAACTCGGTCATCTTCTGCGTGGCGTAAAGCCCGGCCTCGATCCGCTTGGCCAGCTCGACTTCCTCTTCGGCGTTGAGCAGTGCCACCTTGCCGATCTGCTTGAGGTACGCGCGAACCGAGTCCGCGGACGCCGTCAGCTCGGCGTCCTTGCGGGCTTGCCGCAGGGCCTCGGACTCGTCCGCGTCCCAGACGAAATCGCCTGAGGCTTTGTCTTTTTCGCTCGGCTCGACGATCTCTTCTTCGTCAGCGGGCCCCGGGTCGACGACGGCTTTGGCCGGCTTCTTCGCGGCCGCTCCGTCGGTCTCGGGCGCCTCGGAGTCGTCGGTCGCGTCGACCTCGAGGTCTTCGAGGTTCAGGTCTTCCGGGTCGATTTCGATGTCGTCGCCGGGTCCGCCGTCGAGTTCGGCGTCGACCTCGAGATCCTGCTCGTCGGTTTCAACCTCGGTAGTCGTGACCTCGGCGTCGTCGGCGCCTTTGGACGTCGCTTTCTTGGGGCGACCACGCGCCGGCGCCGACTTGGCTGCCGCGCTCTTGGTGGCAGTACGCGTCTTGGTGGCGGTGGCTGCTTTGGCAGCTTTCGCCGGTGCTTTAGCGGCTGTCTTGGTGGCGGCGCCATTGGCGGCCTTGGCCGGCGAACGCTTTGCCGGGGAACTGGCGGGAGATTTGGCGGCGGTGCGCTTCACCGGCTCCTCTGTTGCCGGTCGTGCTTTGGTCGCTGCCACGTAAACCCCTTCGGTAGAACTCACTTCCGGTGCTCTAGGCATGGTGAACCGGAAAACGTCAGCTATGTCAGATGTCGGCGTCGATTATCAGGGTGGATATTCGCCGCTATCGGTCGGGCGGCTGCCGGTGACCATTGTAACGACAGCAGGGCAATACCCCCGCCAGAGCATGCAAATCAGTGCGTCACGTCGCGCGTCGCCGCCATCGCCGCGCCGACGATTCCGGCGCTGTTCTCTAAGGCCGCGGCCACCACCGGAGTGCGGTTTTTCAGCAGCGGCACCCATTTGTCGGCTTTTCGGCTGATTCCGCCGCCGGCGATGAACAACTCCGGGCACATCGCGTTCTCGATGGCGACCAGCACTTTCGTCACCTGCTTGGCCCACTTTTCGTAGCTCCAGCCACGCTTGTCCCGAACCGAGGACGCTGCGCGGTGTTCGGCTTCTTTCCCGCCGACCTCGAGATGACCGAACTCGGTGTTGGGCAGCAATATCCCGTTGTGAATGACCGCTGACCCGATTCCGGTCCCGAATGTGAGCAGCACCACCACGCCGGTCGTGTCTTTGCCCGCGCCGTAGCGCTCTTCGCCCAGTCCGGCGGCGTCGGCGTCGTTGAGCACCACGACCTCCTGACCGTTTAGGGCGGTGCTGATGATCTCCTGGGCGTCGGCGCCGATCCACTTCTTGTCGACGTTGGCGGCGGTCCGGACGATGCCGTCGGTGACGACGCCGGGGTACGTCACGCCGAGCGGGCCGGTCCAGCCGAACTCGTTGACGACTGCGGCGATCGTCTGGGCCACGGCCGAGGGGGTGGCGGGGTGCGGTGTCAGCAGCTTGTAGCGGTCGCCGACGAGCTCGCCGGTGTCCAGGTCGACGATGCCGCCCTTGATGCCACTGCCGCCGACGTCGACGCCGAAGCCGCGGCGCGGCGGCGTCTCGGTGCCTCCGGTGGCAGGCGAGGCGTTGGTCGAGTCGGCACTGGTCATCGAATCTCCTCGGCGAGGGGTAGGCGTCGACCAAACCCTAATGCGTGGCTCGGCCGTTGGTTGGCCTGTTACCCGGACGTTGCTGAACCCGGCAATACCTGTGATGCGATGGGTCGGTGAGCACACCTGAGAACCAACCGGGGCAGCTGCGGACGGTGGCCGAGACACTGGCCGCCGAAGCGGCCGCGTTCGTCCGGCGACGCCGCGCCGAGGTCTTCGGCGCCGACGCGGGCACGGACGGCGATGCCGCGGTGCAATCCAAAACGACCCCAACCGATCCGGTGACCGTCGTGGATACCGAAACCGAACGACTGCTGCGTGATCGGTTGGCGCAGCTGCGATCCGGTGATGCCATTCTCGGCGAGGAAATCGGCGGCCCCACCGATCCGGCGACTGCCGCCGCCGGCGCGGTGACGGGGGTGCTGGACCCCATCGACGGCACGGTGAACTTCGTCTACGGAATCCCGTCGTATTCGGTGTCGGTGGCCGCGCAGGTCGAAGGTGTCTCGGTGGCCGGCGCGGTCGCCGATGTGGTCGGCGGGCGGCTGTATTCGGCGGCCACCGGACTGGGCGCACACGTCACCGACGCTGAGGGCACCCGCCCGCTGCGGTGCAGCGCCGTCGACGACCTGTCGCTGGCGCTGGTGGGCACCGGGTTCGCCTACTCCACGCGACGCCGCACGGTCCAGGCGGAACTGGTGTCGAAGATCCTGCCTGTGGTCCGAGATGTACGCCGGATCGGCTCTGCGGCACTGGATTTGTGCATGGTTGCGGCCGGCCGGCTCGATGCCTACTACGAGCACGGTCTACACGTGTGGGACAGCGCAGCGGGGGCGCTCATCGCCGCAGAGGCCGGCGCGCGGGTGGTGTTGCCGCAGCCGGGGGACCCGGAGCGCAACGCGGCCCTGGTGGTCGCCGCGGCACCCGGCATCGCCGATCAGTTGCTGGCTGTGCTGGCGCAATTCGACGGCCTGGCCCCGATTCCGGGCTGACCGGGCTGCGGTCAGCAGCTGCCCGCGTGGATCTTGGCCAGCAGCGCGGGATCGGCCGGCTCGGTCGCGCCCGGGCGTAGGCCGGCCAGGACCAGGGAGATGTCATCGCTGTGCGCCAGCGCGCCGAACTCCGTGCCGATCGCCAGGTCGACGGAATCGTCGGTGCGGTCGTCGCGGTACAGCTCGGTGCACGGCGCCACCAGCCACACCGCCGCGGCGCCGGCCTGCCCGGCCTCGCCGAAGCGGATCTGCCCCTGGCAGGTCAGTCGCATTTTGGCGTAGACCGGGTCGTTGGCCGCGGCCGGCTGCGCGAATCCCAGGTCCCGCAACGCGCCCGCGACGTCGGCGGCCTGGCCGCCGCGCCCGCTGGCGTTGAGCACGCGTACCTTGGCGTCGGCCAGTTTGGCCGGCGAGACGTTGACCATCGTGCTGCGCGACACCGGGGTGCCCAGATGCGGCTGCGCGGGATCCGCTTGCTCTGGGGGCGGATTGCACACCGTGGCCTCGTGGACTTCCGGCGCACGGGTCAGCGCGATCGTCCACACCACCGCGCTGGTCACCAGCAGCACGATCAGCAGGGCGATAGCGGGCCGGGCGTTGCGACGGCGGAAGGGGCGACCGTGCTTGTCGAACGCTGTGCCTTCAGTGATTTGCGCGACCACGTACGCACTCTAAGGCCCGGTGTTTAGCGCGAGGTAGTGCGGCTAAATACGTGATGTGACGTAAATCACACTTGAAGAGTCTGTGATACGGGCACGAATCGTTTTGCGGATGCGTTCGACGCTGGTACAAAGCTTTGCTTGCAGGGTTACGAGGGGACAGATGATGGCCACTGATTACGACGCCCCACGGCGTACCGAAACCGATGACGTTTCAGAGGACTCTTTGGAGGAGCTCAAGGCACGGCGAAACGAAGCGGCGTCGGCGGTCGTTGACGTCGACGAGTCAGAGTCCGCCGAGTCCTTTGAGCTGCCTGGCGCCGACTTGTCCGGCGAGGAGTTGTCGGTCCGGGTGATTCCCAAGCAGGCCGACGAGTTCACCTGTTCGAGCTGCTTTCTGGTGCAACACCGCAGTCGCCTGGCCAGTGAAAAGGGCGGCGTGATGATCTGTACGGACTGCGCGGCCTGACTTCGATGGTCTCGGGAAGTTGCCGACTAGCTGCGCAACGCCGACAACACCCGCTCGGGGTGGCGGGAGCTCACCAGCCAATACGGCGTCGGATCGTCGGCGTCGTCCAGAACCACCAGAACCATCGGGCCGACCCAGCCGCGGTGCAGCACATAGGCCGCCGGATCGAGTTGGCGCCCGAGCGCCGCGGACTTCGCTGAGCGGGGAATGTCAGCCGACCGGGCGATCACGGTGACCGGCAGATGCGCCTCGCCGGCCCATAATTCGATTCCGCCGCCACCGGCGGTAACCCGGACCTCGACGCGGCCCAGCCACAACAACGCGCCGGCTGCCACCACGAACAATGCTGCGAACGGGAGCCAGTCCGGCAGGCTCGGCACGCCCATGTTGACCTCGACGGCGATCAGCCCCGCCAGGCCGAAACCCAGTGGCCACCACCACCACGGCACCCACAACCGCTCGCGATACCGCACGCTTTGCGGCGTGACTGGCGTCCCTGACACCCGGTCAAGGGTAATCTGTGGCCCCGTGTCGACCAGTCTGGCGGTTGTTCGTCTCGACCCCGGGCTTCCGCTGCCCGCCCGGGCCCACCACGGTGATGCCGGCGTGGACCTCTACAGCGCAGAAGACGTCGAGCTGGCGCCCGGACACCGCGCGCTGGTGGGAACCGGGATCGCGGTGGCCATCCCGGTCGGGATGGTGGGGCTGGTGCATCCGCGATCCGGATTGGCTGCGCGGGTGGGACTTTCGATCGTCAACAGCCCCGGCACCATCGATGCGGGTTACCGTGGTGAGATCAAGCTTTCGCTGATCAATCTCGACCCTGCGGCGCCGATTGTCGTCAACCGCGGCGACCGGATCGCCCAGTTGCTGGTGCAGCGCGTCGAGTTGGTCGACCTGGTCGAGGTGTCCTCGTTCGACGAGGCCGGACTGGCCGATACCACGCGTGGCGACGGCGGCCACGGCTCCTCCGGCGGACATGCGAGTTTGTGAGCGCCGGCGACGATGCACGGCGAAGCGATGACGAGGAGCGGCGCGGCTGATGGCATTCGGAAGACGTAAACCCAAAGAGCAGCCAGTCGACGAGCCGGAATCCGTGGGCACACACCGGAAGCCGGAAGCCCCGGTCGAGAGGCCGGTTGCCGACGACCTCGACGGCCCCTTCGACATCGAGGATTTCGACGACGCCGCGGCGGCCATGGAGGCCCGCCTCGATCTTGGCGCGGTGCTGCTGCCGCTGCCCCCGGCGGCCCAGCTACAGGTCGAGCTGACCGAGACCGGCGTCCCGAGCGCGGTGTGGGTGGTGACGGCCAACGGTCGCTTCACCATCGCCGCATACGCCGCTCCCAAGACCGGCGGTCTGTGGCGAGAAGTGGCCGGCGAATTGGCCGAGTCGCTGCGCAAGGACGGGGCCACGGTGAGCATCCAGGACGGCCGCTGGGGCCGTGAGGTGGTCGGCACCGCAACCGGCGTGGTGCGGTTCATTGGGGTCGATGGCTACCGCTGGATGATCCGCTGTGTGGTGAACGCCTCAGCCGAGACCGTGGACGCGCTGACCGAAGAAGCGCGAAACGCGTTGCTGGACACGGTGATTCGTCGCGGCGATACCCCGCTGCCGGTGCGCACGCCGCTGCCGGTGCAGCTGCCCGAGCCGATGGCGTCGCAGCTGCGTGAGGCGGCGACCTCCCAGGGCGCGGCGGGCGGAGAGCAGGTCGCGCCGACGGAGCCGGAGGTCGCGGACGAAGAAGGCGCGTCCGCACCGACCGAGCGCCGCAGTGCCTCAGGGTCGGCGATGCAGCAGTTGCGCGGTACCAGCGGCTAGCTCAGGCCTCGTCAAGCGCCGCCAGACAGGCGGCACCGAGCGCGGCCGGGTCCGCGCCGATCTGATCCAGGGTTACCGTGCGGAGCGCCGCGTGCGGCGCGACAGCGGCCCAATGACGCCCGACGTCGAGCGGGTGGATCGGGTCGTCGCCGGCCGCGGCGACTCCCATCGGCGCCGTCAGCCGCTGGAGTTGCGCGTCGGTCGGGGCCATGTAGCCGGCCGCCTCGTCCATCGCGTCGGGCAGATGCGGCCACTGGCTTCGCCACGACCGGGTCAGCTCCTCGGCCAGCCACGGCGGGCTGGACGCGCGCATCTGCGTCGTCGTGGCTTCCAGGCCGTCCTCGCGCAGCCGTTGAGCGGAGTACCGCGCCGCGATCGCGGCCGGCGAACTGCCCGGTGCACCCGTCCAGGCCGGCAGCGCGGCGAGCACCGCGACGGTGCGCTGGGGATTCCGTAGCGCCCACGCAGCGGCCACCGCGGCGCCGATCGACACACCGCCGACCACGATCGGACCCTCGCGCGCGGTGTCGTCCAACGCACTCAGATAGCCGCCGATCAAACGAGTCGGCTGCGGAGGCGGTGCCAGCAACGTAGCGCCGGCGTCGCGCAGCGGTCCGCCGAATGCCCGGGTGATGTAGTCGTCGTCGGACCCCGTTCCGGGCAGCACGACGGCGCGCACTGCGCGCAGGTCGATAATCACCCCTAGATATTGCCTGGGCGCCGCTTGGCGTTTGGGGAACCATCGGGTCTAGGTTGTCCGTTGTCGTGAGAAGATCGGCATCACCCGGTCCGAAGTGAACTACAAGCAAAACGCTCAGGAGAGGCCATGGCGGCGGAAGGTTATCTGCGCCGGCTCACTCGTCGGTTGACCGAGGACCCTGAGCAGCGTGATGCCGAGGATTTGTGTGACGACGCGGTGACGACCGGTGCGCAGCGGGCCATCGATTGCGAGCGCGGCCAAGAGGTCACCGTCGTCGGAACGCTGCGCAGCGTGGAATGCAATGGCAAAGGTTGCGCCGACGGTGTTCGCGCCGAACTGTTCGACGGCACCGACACCATCGAGCTGGTGTGGTTGGGACAGCGCAGGATTCCCGGCATCGAGTCGGGCCGCACACTGCGTGTGCAGGGCCGGCTCGGCAAGCTGGAAAACGGCGCCAAGGCGATCTACAACCCGCACTACGAAATTCAGCGGTGAGGCACTCTCAGTGAACCGTGCGACAGACGCCGGCGACACGGCTGATGCCGTCGACGGCGAAGTAGCGACTGCGGACATCGACCGCACCCCGGCCGACCGGGTGATGGAGCAGCTGGGCGGCGTAGCGGGGATCATTTACTCGTCGGTGCCGGTGCTGGTCTTCGTGGGCACCTCGCGGCTGATGGGCCTGGCCGCGGCGGCCGGCGCGGCGCTCGGCGTCGCCACGCTGATCCTGCTGTGGCGACTGCTGCGGCGCGAGTCGGTCCAGCCGGCGGTGTCCGGACTCGTCGGCGTCGCCGTCTGCGTGGTGATCGCCTACCTGCTGGGGGAGTCCAAGGGTTATTTCCTGCTCGGCATCTGGACATCGCTGATATGGGCCGCGGTGTTCGCGGTGTCGATGCTGATCCGCCGGCCGGTCGTCGGCTACCTGTGGAGCTGGCTGCACGGACACGATCGGCAATGGCGCGACGTGCGTCGCGCGGTGTACGCCTTCGACGTCGCCACGCTCACCTGGGTGCTGGTGTTCGGCGCCCGTTTCGTGGTGCAGCGGGTGCTCTACGACACCAACCACACAGGCTGGCTGGTGGTGGCACGCATCGCGATGGGCTGGCCGCTGGCCGCCTTGGCGGCGTTGGTGACTTTCCTGGCGATCAGGGCGGCACAGCGCGCCATAGAGGCCGCGTCCGTCACTGATGCGGCAGTAGAAGCCGGCGCAGTTCCTCTTCCGCCTCGGTGACGGCGACGAACAACAGCTCGTCGCCTCCTTCGAGCGGCTCGTCGTCCTGCGGCACGATCACCCGCGGTCCACGCAGAATCGTCACCAGCGCAACGTCTCGCGGCAGCTGCAGCTTGCGCACCGGCTTGCCGCCCCACGGGGTGTCGTCGGGCAGCGTGATCTCGACCAGGTTGGCCTGACCCGTCCGAAACTCCATCAGCCGCACCAGGTCTCCGACTGCGACGGCCTCCTCGATCAACGACGCCAGCATCCGCGGGGTGGACACCGCCACGTCGACGCCCCACGCGTCGGTGAATAGCCACTCGTTGCGGGGGTCGTTGACGCGGGCCACCACCCGGGGCACGGCGAATTCGGTCTTGGCCAGCAGGCTGAGCACCACATTGACCTTGTCGTCGCCGGTGGCGGCGACCACCACGTCGAATTCATGTAGCTTCACTAACTCGAGCATGCTCACTTCGCAGGCGTCCCCGAGCTGCCAGTGCGCCGCCGGGATGGCGTCGACGTCGATGTGTTCGGGCTTGCGCTCGATCAGCGTGATGTCGTGCTCGTTCTCGATCAGCTCGCGGGCCACTGACCGGCCGACCGCGCCTGCGCCTGCGATCGCTACTTTCATTCGAGGTCCTCGCTCGGCGGCAACGCCGCGATGGCCACGGCCTCGGCCGCACGTCCGGAGATCGCCGCGATGTAGACCTGATCGCCGGCCTGGATGACCGTCTTGGGTTCGGGTAGCACGCCGGTACCGAACCGGATCAGAAATGCCACCCGCGCGCCGGTGGCCGTCTCCAGATGGGTGGCCGGGTGGCCGACCCAGTCTTCGTGCAGGACAACCTCGACCACGGCGACTGTCCCGGTGGGATCCCGCCACCTCGTGGTCTCGCTTTCTCGGGTGAGTGCGTGAAGCAGCCGGTCGGTGGTCCACGGC
>DATDLZ010000185.1:0-35367 GCA_036519055.1 Mycobacterium sp. | reverse complement strand
CGGTCGACGCCGACCAACGACCGTCGATCGGCTGCGGCATCAAGTGGCGTTGATCCCGGCTGACCTAACTAGGTGAGCGGGTCGATCAGATCACGGAACCGCGCCGCAGGACAGACGCCCGCGCCCGCGGCTCGGGCCCGGTCGGCCAGCGTGGCGTCCGACGTCACGACGTTGATCTCCTGAGGGTTATCGTCGGCGCAAACGATCCGGGTGATCTCGTCATCAGCCGAATTCGCAGTTGCCTTGGGCGCGTGGTGTATCCGGATCGCGGCGGAGTGAATCGGTGGCGACGTCGGACCTTCGAAAACCACGGTGACCTGATGGCAATCCGGCGCGGCCCATCGCTCAAGCTGTTCGACAAGCCGGACCCTTGCTCCCTGACGATCTTTCCACCAGCCATCCGGTCGCGTCCCGATGACGTTCATGGCGTCGACGATCCAGCGCACACAGCTGACGGTACTGATCTAACACGGTGGCAGTATGAATGCGTGGACTTGCAGGCGCGGAACAACGTGAGGATTGCCGGAGCCGAAACTGGTCCGACGATCATGCTCGCTCATGGGTTCGGGTGCGATCAGAATCTGTGGCGACTGGTTGAAGCCCGACTCGCATCGAGCTTCCGGTTGGTCCTGTTCGACCACGTCGGCTGCGGTGCCGCGGACCCCGCGGCATGGGACCCCGAGCGCTACGAGGCGCTACAGGGATATGCCGACGATATCCTCGGCATCGTTCGTGAGTTGGATCTGCGCGACGTGATATATGTGGGCCACTCGGTAGCCGCCATGATGGGAGTGCTTGCAGTCGCGACCGATCCGAGCCGGTTCGCCAGGTTGGTCCTACTTACTCCCTCACCGTGCTACATCGACAGTAGCGACTATCGCGGTGGCTTCTCGCGCGCCGACATCGATGAATTATTGGACTCACTCGAGAGCAACTACCTTGGTTGGTCGCGAGCGATGGCGCCGGTGATTATGGGAGCCCCGGATCAACCTGAACTTTCCGACGAGCTCACCGACAGCTTCTGTCGCACCGACCCGGCATGCGCCCGGGTTTTCGCACGCACCACTTTCCTGTCCGACAACCGCGGTGATCTTGCCCGAGTATCGATTCCCACTCTGGTGATTGAATGCGCACACGATACTTTGGCGCCGCGCGAGGTTGGTGCTTATGTCCAGCAACGAATCGACGGCAGTGAGCTGGTCACGCTCGACGCCGTTGGCCATTGCCCCCAGCTCAGCGCTCCGGACATCACCGCACAGGCTATCGCCGCGTTCGCCGGGGCGACGTGACGCCGGAGCCGGAGTGCGCCTCACCTGCCGAGGCTCTCAGCGCTGAGGACCTGTACGAGAACGCGCCTTGTGGCTACATTGTGGCTGGGCTTGACCGGAGCATCATCAGCGTCAATGCCACGCTTTTGGCGTGGCTCGGCCACGAGCGAAACACGTTGATCGACAAGCCTTTCACTGACTTGCTGGCCGTAGGTAGCCGCATACACTACGAAACGCATTTTGCGCCACTGTTGCAACTGCACGGTGAGCTTACGGGCATTACCGTGGATTTGGTGACCGCAGAGGGCGCACGACTTCCCGCGTTCCTCACCGCCAACATCAAATCTGATGTCAACGGCCGACCAGTTCTGTTGCGCATCGCGATTCACGGTGCAGCCGATCGGCGCTCGTACGAACGAGAACTCCTCGATGAGCGACAGCGGGTGGAACGGGAACGCGCGCGGGTCCAGGTGTTCGCGCGGACTCTGCAACGGTCGTTGTTGCCGCCATTGCTGTCACCCCCCGAAGGCTTGGATGCATCTGCGCACTACCACCCCGCCTCAGCGGACGATGTCGGTGGAGATTTCTACGACTTGTTCCCGCTCACCCATGACAAATGGGCTTTCTTCATCGGTGATGTGAGCGGCAAAGGCGCCGGCGCCGCCGCGGTGACCTCATTGACCCGCTACACCTTGAGAGCGGCGGCGGTCTTCGACGCCGACCCTGTCGCGGTGTTGCAGAACCTGCATGCTGTGCTGAGCCAGGAGTTTCGCGATACCGTAAACCAATTTGCCACAGTCATTTTCGGAATTGTCACGCCACACGACGGCGAGTTCGGCATCGAGCTCGCCAGCGCGGGACATCTTCCTCCGTTAGTGCTCGGTGCCGACGGCGGGGCACGTTACGTGGACACAATCGGTGGCCAGCCCGTCGGCATCCCCATGGAGCCGAAATTCGCTGCTGCCCGGATTCGGCTTACACCGGGCGACACACTGGTTCTCTACACGGATGGGTTGACTGAGGCGCGAATAAGCGACGGCGCGGAGCGCTACGACTATTCCGGAGCATTGCTGGAATTCGCTGCCGCACAAGCGCCGACTAGCGCGTCGGGGATTGTCGCAGCGATTCAGTCGCTACTGGACGGCTTCGGCTCAGGTGTGGAGGATGATGTCGCGGTGTTGGCGTTGGGCGTACCTGTGAAGATGCAGCCAGTCCCGCCGAGGTCCCCCGAGTGAGGTTTAGCTGATGAAATTTGTACTGGCCGCGTATGGGAGTCGGGGCGATGTCGAGCCTTGCGCCGTCGTCGGCCGGGAGTTGCGGCGCCGAGGTCACGACGTGCGGATAGCGGTTCCGCCTAACATGGTCGCGTTCGCCGAGTCGGTCGGTCTCGATGTGATGGCCTATGGGCCGGACTCCCACGCGCAGCTGAACACGGCGGCGGATTTTTTCGTCGGCAACATGAACAACCTCTATGCCGCGCTGCCCGAGGTCGTGGAACGTGTCACCAAGGTCTGGGTGGACAAGGGCACGGTGCTCGCAGCGCTCGCGGAAGACGCCGACCTGCTTGTGACGGGCATGAACGAGCAGCGGCTCGCCGCCAACATCGCTGAGCATCAAGATATTCCGTTGGTTGCGCTGCACTCCTTTCCGTCGCGGTTTCAGCCGTCCGGGCAGCTCAGCTCCCAGCTTGTCAAGATCTCCGAGGAACCCCTGCGTCGGGCGCTGGACCTGCCCGAGGCGCCCGAGCCCGCGCCGCCGTTGATGGAAATCCAGGCCTACGACGAACGGTGCTTGCCGGGGCAGCCTGAAGAATGGGCAGAACCGGGCAAGCCGTTCGTCGGTGCCCTCACCCTGGAATCGCCGACCGATGCCGACGACGCCGTGCTGTCGTGGATTGGCGAGGGAACTGCGCCCGTCTATTTCGGCATGGGCAGCACGCCGATTTCTCCTCCCGCCGAGATCGTCGAGATGATCGTGGCGGCGTGCGCGCAACTGGACCAGCGGTTGCTGATCTGCACCGGGCCCAACGACTTGTCCGAATTCGATCGTTTCGACCATGTCAAGCTTGTCAGCGCGGTGAATCACGCCGCGATTCTCCCCGGTTGTCAGGCGGCCGTGCATCATGGCGGCGCGGGCACCACCGCAGCGGCCATGCGCGCCGGTGTGCCGTCGCTGATTTTGTGGCTCTGGCTCGATCAGCCCGTGTGGGGGGCCGGTGTTCAACAGCTGAAGATTGGTACAGCGCAACGCTTCTCAGATGTCGATCAACAATCGCTGACCGCCGGGTTGAGGTCGATTCTCACACTGGAATACCTCGATCGGGCTCGCAACATTGCCCCACAAATGATATCGCCCCACGAAAGCGCTTCCAGCGCTGCTGATTTCGTAGAAGCTGCCGCTAGCGTGGACTAGATCACCGGCCGAGATCCCATTGGCCGAAGTCGGGGGCGAGCACCTCATCGACGTCGATGTGGATGCCACCAAGAAGCGGAGAAGGATTCGACGGGGTGTCGACCACCTCTTGGTACAACACCGCGGTGGCTTCGCGTTGTCCATGCGACCAGGACTTGGTCTGCCAGGCCCATTGGTGCCCTGCTGTGGTGGAGTGGCCGATGACGCCGTCGTGTGTCGCCCACTGGCAAGCCTGAAAATGTCCGTAGATCCCGGTTCGCGCAGTGCCCAGTACCGAATTGATGCCGCGAAACCAGTTGACGGCCAGACTGTTCCAGGTGTCGACGTTGATATCGTCGTCGACGCTGAAGAAGATCGGGGCGGAGTCGCTGCCTCCGGCCGCGGAATGGAGTCGCAACGCGGTGTGCGCGTCCGCTACCCCACCGTCGAACCCGCGAGTGAAATCCGAGGGCGCGGTTCCGTTCGGTTTGCCGTATTGGAAGTTGCTGACGATATGCAATCCTGCGGCGCGTAGCGCGTCTGCGTAGTCGCGGGTGATGGGCTTCGCCTCGAAGTTCGCGCCCGGTCGCGACTCGGACACGTAGTTCACCACTCCGGTGTAGCCGGCCGATTTGATTTCGGCTGGCGCGATTCGGCGCTCGGCAAAGTCGATCAGCCTCGGATTGTCAGCCGACGCTTTACGCCCGTCGAGGGTCGCGCCTAACGGCGCCAGGCTCAGCAGAGCCGCGGCCGCAGCGTATTTGGCCAGTTCGCGTCGTGAGAAGAATGATTCGACCATGATCCAGCCTCAGCGGGTGAGGAGCGCCGTAGCACTCCAGGGTCTTCTGCCCGGGTGACGTGGATTCGGTTGCGGTAGCCACACGAGCGGATACATGAACATCGGCAACCTGCGAAACCGGTTGGCAGCTGCCATCAGATACTCGGATTCGAGGACTCGCCAGCCGAGGTCCTCGAAATAGGCCAACCCGTTTTCGGGCGCGAAGATGAATGGGGCATTTTCGAGCATGCCGGCCATCTTCTTGTTCATCAGCCTCTTCAAGCCCGGGCCGACGAAGTCGAACATCCACCAACCGACCTCGGGTCGGTTGAGCGCGTCCGAAAGTGCCGTGACTTCACGGTCTTCCAGGTACATCAGCAGGCCCTCGGTCAAGACCAGCGCTTTGGTGGCGCCATCCAGAGCCTGGTCGAAGAAACCGTTGCGGACCACCGGATCGGAAAGGTCTACCGCGGACCGGGTCAACCGGCACTGCGGCGTCTGGTCGGCCAGGAGCTGCGTCTTCTCTTCGAGGAGCTCCGGAAGGTCTGCCTCGATCCATGGAAAGTCAGCTGGAAGGTTCAGTCGGTACGGCCGGGTATCCAGGCCGGCGGCCAGGTTCAGCACGCGGTCGCAACCGTTGGCGATCGCTTCGGCGATGGCGTCGTCGATGATCTTGGTGCGCGCGATGAGCCACCAGCCGTTGCGGCTCGTCACTGCAGTCTTGGCGACGATCGCGCGGCCTTGCTCGCCCGCGAGACGCTCGGCCAGTGGGTCTCTGAACAGCGCGTCGGCCCGCGCTGATTCGGTGGCCCGATACTGCGCCGTCCACCGGGCCGTGTCCGAAACGTGGGTGATCACATGCCCGGCGTCTGCCATACGTTGCGTTATAGCACTCGGGCGCTGGTGGAACACCGATGGGTCGTGTACAAGGGTCTCATGGAGGATCCGGCCGTCAGGTCGTTCAGTCCGTCCACGTTGGGCGAGGCGGTGGTCAGGCGGTTGTATCGCCGGGCGGTGGTGACGACGCAGATCACGGTGCCCGCCGTTCCCAGCATGATCGACGAGTACCTCAAGATGTGTGACAACGTCTTTGCCGTCGCGGGCGTCCAGTACACCGCCGACGAAGCTGCCCAGCTGAAGACGGTGCTGGAGGCCGAGTTGGCCAAGGCCTACACGGCGTCCTCCCGTTCGAACATCGTGGTCTCGTTTCATGCGCCGTTCGGCATCTCGATGAATTACCGGGTCACAACCGAATCCGTGACACTCGGAGGCGCCTACGACGGCTGGCTCAGCACCCGCGAGGGACCGCTATTCGGTACTGAGCCGGACGCCCGGGTGTGGGCGCTGTCCGGCGAAGTGGCGGACCCCCAGGCTCATCCCGTTCTCGACGTCGGTGCGGGAACGGGCCGCAATGCGTTGGCTCTGGCGAGGCGTGGTCACCCGGTGGATGCGGTGGAGATGAGTCCGAAGTTCGCCGACATCATTCGTGCGGAGGCCGACCGCGAATCGCTTCAGGTCCGTGTCATGGATGGCGACGTTTTCGAGACAATGGACGGTGTTCGCCGCGACTATCGGCTGATCATTCTTGCCGAGGTGGTCCCCGACTTCCGCAGCATCGGTGAGTTACGCGGCATATTCGAACTCGCCTCCGATTGTCTGGCTCCCGGTGGCCGGCTGGTCTTCAATGCCTTCCTCGCGCGTCAGGGCTACACCCCCGACGATGCGGCGCGTGAACTCGGGCAACAGTGCAACACGATGATTTTCACGCGTGACGAACTGAACGCCGCATCGTCTCAGCTGCCCGTCGAGCTCGTCACTGATGACTCGGCTCACGAGTACGAGAAGACGCATCTGCCCGACGGCGCCTGGCCGCCCACCGAGTGGTTCGAGGGGTGGGCCAGCGGCCTCGACCTGTTCGACGTCCAGCATGAAGAGTCCCCAATCGAGTTGCGCTGGCTCGTATACCAGAAAACGTGAGGGATAGTCATGGCCGATGCACTCCACTTCGTCGACGCGAACGGACTGAGGTTCGCCTATCTCGAAGAAGGAACCGGGCCACTGGTGCTGATGCTGCACGGGTTCCCCGACACCGCGCACACCTGGGACGACCTGCGCTCCCGCATCGCGGCGAAGGGATATCGCGCGGTAAGCCCCTTCATGCGCGGGTACCACCCCACCGCGATCCCGGATCGCGATGCCGACCAAGAAACGCTGGCGCGCGATGCCCTTGCGCTGGTTGACGCGCTCGGCGCCACCGAGGCCATTGTCATCGGACACGACTGGGGAGCCTCGGCCGCGTACGGCGCGGCGGCGCTAGGCCCCGAACGGGTGAAGAAACTGTTCGTCCTCGCCATCCCACATCCGGCTACGCTCAAGCCGACGCTGAAAAAGCTCTGGGGGGTGCGGCATTTCGCGGTGTATAAGCTGCCGGGAGCAGCAGAACGCTTCGCGCGCAACGACTTTGCGGCGCTTCCCGAGATCTGCCGCCGATGGTCGCCGAGTTGGCGGCCCGATCCGAACGAATTCGCCCCGGTGCGGGCAAGCTTTTCGAACCGGGCGAGTTTGAACGCGGCATTTGGCTATTACCGAAAGCTTTCGCCGATACCCAGCGCGTCGCTGAAGGCACGAATTACCGTGCCTACGGTCGTGTTTGCGGGGCTCGATGACCCCATCGCTGAGCCTGCCGACTATCGGGGCGCCGCCCGGATGTTCGCCGGTGACTACATCGTCGAAGAAGTCGACGGTGGGCATTTCATGCACCGGGAACACCCCGACGCATTCGCGGAGCGACTGCTCGCTCACCTGTGATCCGGCCGAACCGCGATTTGGCCGGCTGCCGTGCGCGGCTGATATCGTGCAGGGCCTATGCCCGAAATGGATCGTCGTACCTTGATGTTGATGACGGGGTTCGGCGTGCTGGCAGTCGCGGCTCCCCTCCCGCAGGCCCGGGCTTACCCACGCCCACCAGCGGCGCCGCAGGGCGGATACGTCTTCCAAGACGAATTCGATGGCCCAGCCGGCTCAGCGCCTGATGCGGCGAAATGGGCAGTGGCCAAAGCGCGCGAGGTCATCAAAGACCCAACGCACTGGGAGTTGCCCGAGAACATCGGCCAATACCGCGACGATCGCCGCAACGTCTTTGTCGATGGCAAGTCGAACCTGGTTCTTCGGGCCGCGAAGGATGGCCCCACCTTCTACAGCGGCAAGATCCAGAGCCTCTGGCGAGGCGGCGTCGGGCACACCTGGGAGGCACGGATCAAGCTGGATTGCCTCACTGCCGGCAGCTGGCCGGCCTACTGGCTGGGAAATGAGGACCAGGGCGAGATCGACGTCGTCGAGTGGTACGGCAACGGCAGCTGGCCGTCGGCCACCACCGTGCACGCGAAAGCCAACGGCGGTGAATGGAAGACCCACAACATCCCGCTGGACAGCGGCTGGCACACCTGGCGGTGCCAATGGGACGCAGCCGGTATCCGCTTCTGGAAAGACTGGGTCGACGGCGCGCAACCGTATTTCGACGTTCCGGCGGACTCGCTGCCGGATTGGCCGTTCAACGGCCCCGGCTACACCGTCTACCCGGTGTTCAACCTCGCGGTTGCCGGTTCCGGCGGCGGCGACCCTGGCCCGGGCACCTACCCATCGCAGATGCTGGTCGACTGGATCCGGGTCTGGTAGTACTCGGACGCACGGCTCCCCTGGCTTCCGACAGATAACGGGGTGAACCTGCAGGTTTGCAGATTCACCCCGTCACCGCGAAGCGCGTCAGAAGTTGTTGCAGGTGGCAGCAACGTTGTTGATTACCGGGATAAACGCTCCCGCCTGGGCTGGGTGAGTGGCTTGGGCGTTCTGAGCCTTCGCGCGGCGGGCAGCGGGTGGCGAAGCGAGGTAATCCTGCAGAAAACTCTGTGCATCGGGGTGGCTGTCCAGAATGCTTGCAAAGCTCGGGTTCTGCGCCTGCAGCGCCGCGTGCACCTGACCGTAATTGCAGGTGGTGTTGATCGCCTGGTCCGACAGCCCGTCCGCGGACGCGATCCCCGCGCCAGCGAGCGCCACCAACGCCAGACCCCCGGCTGCAGCAGCCAGCTTGCTCATTGAACGCGTGACCATATAAGGAACACCTTCCGGATTAAAAACCGCCGAACTTCGGCGTCGAGAACCTCAGTTTACCGGAAGGAATCGAAGGTCGACCTTGTCGAGGATTGGACTCACAAACCTCACAGGTCACACCTAGCCATTCATTGCGCAGGTACGTTGCGGGTATGCCCGACGGCCCGGTCCGCAACCCGGCAGTGGACTTCTACCGCGTGTCGGGAGTGGTTCTCATCGTTCTGGGCCACTGGCTGGCCGGAGCGGTGACCTACCGCGACGGAGCCTTCGGTCGGCAGAATCCGCTCGTTGATCAGCCCTGGACACAGTGGTTGACGTGGCCTTTACAAGCCGTTCCCGCCTTCTTCCTGGTCGCCGGCTACGCCGGTGCGGTGTCGTGGAGCCATCGATGCGCCATCGAGGGGGTGTCGCGCCAGACCTGGCTGCGCCATCGACTCGCCCGCGTACTCGGGCCTTCGGCGGTGTACGTCGCGCTGGTGTCGGTCGTTGTCGCTGTCTTTGACGCATCTGGGGTGGCGGGGTCGACCCTGGAATATGCGGGCTGGGCGGTGGCGATGCACTTATGGTTCCTCGCCGTCTATCTGGTAGTGGTTTCGCTTACGCCGATTGCGATTGCGGCACAACGCCGTTGGGGATTTCTGGTTCCCGCTTCGCTGGCGGCGGGAGTCGTGGCCGTTGACGTTGCCTCGCTGGCCGGCCATGTGCCGTATCTGGGTTGGCTGAACTATCTGCTGTGCTGGGCGCTGCTCTACCAACTCGGAATAGCTTGGCAGAAAGGGTCTTTAGTGGGATTGCGACCCGTAATGCTTGCTGCCGGATCGGCGTGTGCGCTGTGGCTGCTGATCTGGCTGGGCCCCTACCCGGTCAGCATGATCGGCGTTCCGGGCCAGGCCGTGCAGAACACCGAGCCGCCGTCGCTGGCAATGGCGGCGTTCGGGTGTGCGCAGGCCGGGCTGGCGATCACCGTCGCGCCCGCGCTCAATCGCGCGCTGCGGGGCGATTCGGTCCAGCGAGTGTTGTCGCGGGCCAATACCAACGTGATGGCGCTGTATCTGTGGCACATGATTCCGGTGGTGATCGTGGCGATCATCGGCTACCCGGCTGGGCTGCTACCGCAACCGCTCGAGGGCGGCGCATCGTGGTGGCTGGCCCGGTTGGAATGGGTGGTCATTCTCAGCCTGGTGACCGCGGTCGAGCTGGCACTTCTGTGGTGGGGTCGGCGATTTTTCGCCGCTCCACTGCCCGCGCTCAACGTGCTCGGCGGTCGCTGGGCTGAGCCGATCATGTTGGCCGGCGCCTCGATGGCTGCGTACGGGCTGGCGTTCTTCGCCGCGGAAGGCTTCGCGCCCTATGGGCATTTCCCCCGGCTCACCGCGGCGATATTCGTCGCTGGCGTGCTGCTGGTGGCGCTGTGCCCGCGGGATGGCACCCGCGCGCAGGCACACCCCATGCGGCCGTGGCTACCTGGCGTCTAATGCAGGTAGACGCCAAATAGCCGGCCGGAGTTAGGACGATGCGCTCAGCGCGGCCAGAGCTGCATCGTAATTGGGCTCTTGCGCGATCTCCGGAACCAGCTCCTCGTAGGCGACGTTGCCGTCGGCGCCGATCACCACGACGGCCCGGGCAAGGAGGCCGGCGAAGGGGCCGTCGGCGATGGTGACGCCGTAGTCCTGACCGAAGGTGTCACGGAACGCCGATGCGCTCTGCACGTTCTCGATGCCCTCGGCACCGCAGAAACGCGCCTGCGCGAACGGCAAGTCGTTGGACACACACAGAACGGACAGACCGCCTGCGGCGGCGCGCTCGTTGAAGGTGCGCACGCTGGTTGCGCACACGGGCGTGTCCACCGACGGAAAGATGTTCAGCAATACGGGCTTACCGTGCAACTGCTCACTGGTGACCGGGGCAAGATCGGATCCGACCAGCGTGAAAGCTGGGGCCGAAGCTCCGACAGCGGGCAAGTCGCCCACGGTGTTGATCGGGTTTCCACGCATAGTTATCTGTGCCATGCGCACAGTCTGCCAAGGCCGGGAGGGCAGCGTGGGGCCGGGGTTGGGTCAGCCCGCGACGTGCGGATCGGCAGATACCGGGCGGACAGTCCCGCGGGTTGCCAAGCCGTCTCTTAATGCCCTCTATATATTGGCTAGCGTGCCTGAGATCAATCGACGCAACATCATGATCACAATGGGGCTGGGCGCACTGGGGGCCGCGATGTCTCTCCCGGAAGCTTGGGCTCACCCTTCTCCCCCTACGGCGCCGGCCGATGCCGCGCCCGGGAGCTACATTTTCCACGACGAGTTCGACGGACCGGCGGGCCAAGGCCCCGATCTAGCCAAATGGACGCCGCAGACCTGGCAGGACGACGTGTTCCCGCCGGTCGATGGGATATACCGCGCCGGAAACATCTTCCTCGATGGAAATTCCAACCTTGTCCTGCAAGCAAGCCAAGAAAACGGTCAATACTTCAGCGGCAAGTTGCGCGGCAACTGGCGGGGCTCGATCGGTACCACCTGGGAAGCGCGGATCAAACTCAACTGTTTGTTCCCTGGCCTGTGGCCCTCGTTCTGGACCGTCAACGAGGATCCGCAGCCGGACGGCGAGGTCGACCTGTTCGAGTGGTACGGCAACGGCGCATGGGCTCCCGGCACGACCGTCCACGCGGCATCCAATGGGAAAACCTGGGAAGGGAAATCAATTCCCGGGATGGTGGACGACGCTTGGCACACCTGGCGCATGCGTTGGGATGAGGACGGCTTCAAATTCTGGCGGGACTACGTCGACGGAGCCAAGCCGTATTTCAGCGTTCCGCCGAAGCCGATCCACGTCTTCGGGGCCCCTCCCGAAGACAAGCGGTGGCCGTTCGGTAACCCCGGCTACTGGCTTTCGCCCATGTTCACGCTCGCGGTCGGTGGGGTGGGCGCCGGCGATCCTGCCGCGGGGACGTTCCCGTGCCAAATGCTGATTGACTACATCCGGGTCTGGTAGTGGTTCATCGCACGGCCTTGATCACCTGAACCAGGTTGAACTGCCACCGCTCGACGAGGCGAAAGCCTAGGTCGTCCGGCACCGCGAACGCCGGGGTTACTCCGTAAAGGGGCCCGGGCGGGAGCGCGGAACCCTGCTCGTGGGCCGGCATCGCCTTGTCAGCTTGGGTGATGATCCACACGATGCGGCAGTGGCTGAGTGGTTTCGCGACAACTTCTGGGATGAGGTTGGTATCGAAGACGTCGTTACGGTCGGTTGCTCTCTGCCAGAGGGTCAGGTCGACCAGCTTCCGGTAGGCGTCCGGGCGTGCCGCCATCAGTGGGCGCATAGGTGCGGGCATGAACGTCACCGTGTCGTTGACCAGTAAACAATCGCCAGGCGCTGCCTTGGCCGCGATCAGATCGGCGACTTGGCTGTAGTCCATACCGTATTTTGCGTACGGATTACGTTGCGCCGAAACATAATTCGGCGCCGCAGCAACCGCGAGAAGGCAGACGACCGCCGCCGCTGCCCATCGCGTGACGGCCAACGCGCCGATGCACACGCCCAACACCACGGCCATCGCCGGTGCGGTGAAGCATAAATAGCGCGGCGTGTATACGGGGTGAACCACCGCCGACCAGGCGACGATCACGGCGGTCGGTATAACAAGCCAGCCAATCGCCAACGTCAATAGCTGGCGATCTGCCTCCACGAGGCGCGCGGATGTGAACAGCCATAACACAATAGCCGTCGCGACTATGAGTGCGGACAGAATTGCGAACGGAGGGCTTCGCTCGAAATACTGTTGCATTGCCACATCCTCGATCGTCCGGTGCCCAATCGGCGCGACCCAACTGATCTGATGGGTTTGGCCGATGGCCGCGATCAAAAACGGCGTCAGGGCACAGCCGGCCAGAACGGACGCAAGCGCGAACCGTAGGACGACGGTTCGGCTGCGCCGAAAGGCGCAGATGAAAGCGATGTACGCGGGAGACAAAAGCAGCAGATACACGTCGAGCAATACCGACATCGCCAGGACGAGCCCGTAACACAGCCACACCCACACGTCGTCGCGCCGCGTGGCGCGGATGAGCAGTACCGTCAGCCACACGGCGGCCATCATCGAAATCGCGTACGGGCGAGCTTCGATGCCCGCCCACGTCGCCCGGGGCAAGATCGCGCACACGACTCCGGAGGCCAGCGCGACAGTGCGAGACGAGAACTGCTTGCCCAGCACCACGACCCCGGCCGCGGCGGCCCCAACCGCGAGACCGCTCGGCACGCGGGACCAGAATTCCGTGGGCGGGACGATTTTGAACCAGCCGTGCATGAGCACGTAGTACAGACCCTCGACCGCGTCGACGTTTCCCAGCATGTGCCATAGCTGGCTCAGAGAACGACTGTATGCGGCCGAAATCGTGGCGGCCTCGTCGTACCAGAAAGACGGGCGGCCTGCGCCGGCCAGGCTCAGAACGGAGGCCAACACTGCAACGATCACAGGGTCCAGCGCGGCTCGCGACGGTGTGAGTCGGTCACGGCGAACCGTTGCGATCAGGCGTCTTGAATATCCGCTGATCACGTCGCCATGGTGCCAGAGGCGGTGGCTCCGGTGGCGGCGACCCGGCATCGGGCAACTACCGGCGAGATGCTGGTCGACTGGGTGCGGGTCTTCTAGCTAGTGCCGCGACTGGCGCACTTTGTAGGTGGACGGCCACGAGTGCCGGCTGTCGTCGCCGACCAGCGGCGTGCCCATACTGCCGACTTTGACGGCGTACGCCTCCTCGCCGGCGCCGACCTCGCGATTGGCATGTTCCTGGGCCAGGTAGTACAGCTCGTCGATGGTGGCCTCGTGGTAGGCGACAAACGTGGTCTTACGGACGATGTCGCCGGCCGCGGCGGTCATCCAGTCGGGCAGGAATCTGGTGACGAGCGCGCCCAGACCCAATAGCGAGAACGGGACCACCCAGTAGCCGATGTAGGTCAGCGGCGTGGTGGTGTCGAGTACCGATGCGTTGGCCGCCACGATCGGCGGAATCGAGGATGACACCGTCATCCCCGCGAACACGCCGACCCAGATCCAGGTGAGCCGCGAGGTGATCTGGCCGAAAACATCGCTGTTGACCACCGCCGGGGGTTGATTCGCCGCGGCGTACTCATGCACGAACGACTTGCCCGACTGCGCGGCGACCAGGGCTACCAGCAGGATCCCCGCGATGCTCAGCGGCAGCGCCCACCGTTGCAGAAACCACTGGCTCGCCAGCAGTGTCACCCCAGTGAGCACCAAGAACGTTGCACCAGAACCGATTTCGAGCGCTCGCCTGGGTGTGCGGGTGAGATAGCCGGCGACCAGTCCGGCGATCGCGATCGCGAAGGCGACCAAAGCCGCGACCAGGAAGGATGCGTTGCCCACCAGGACCCAATAGACGATCCACGGCGCGAAGCCAAACAGAATGCCCACGATCGGTCAGTGTATGGGGTGCACTCCACCACCGAATACCCCTGCACGCCGAAGCAGAGCGTTGCGGGTTCGGCGGACGCTCAGCGTTGAAGGCTGCGCAGGGTGCTCTTTACAAATTTTTTCAGCACGTCGTCACGCCCAGAACCTGACTCGCGGGCGCTGATGAGTTGGGCGTGGAGCCCGATCAGAAAGAACGCGGCGCTGTCGTATGCGTCGACGTCGTCGTAGAGTTCGCCGCGGATACGCGCCCGCTCGATTTCGGCAGCGAGCAGCACGAACATCGGGTGTTTGGTCCAATTCTCGTCTTTGGGCGCCGCCGGTGAGAAGTAGAGGCTGATCACGTCACGGAATAAGGAGGCGCCCCAACGGTTCTCGAGCGCTACGACAAGCCTGATGATTTCATTGAGAACTGCCGGCAAAGTGCGACGGGTATCGAGAAATCGGCTGAGCTCCTCAGCGAGATAGTCCTCATCGCGTCGGATCAACTCCAGCAGGACATGTTCCTTGGTGGGGAAATGGAAGTAGAAGGTACTGCGGGCAACACCCGCCGCTTCCACGATCGCGTTGATATCCGCCGAATTTGCACCGGCACGCTGGAACTCCACGATCGCAGCATCCAGCACCCGCGCCCGCGTCTTGCGGCGCTGGGCTTCGCGACCCGTCGCAGTGTCTGGCACGTCCCTATTCTGCAGTATCCGGTCAGCCCGCTGACAGATATCACCTGAAATTGGCGTTCAACGGAGCTGAGCCCAGACGCACTCGTCTCGTTTTCCTCGAACTACAGGCTATTTTGCAATCGGAACATCGGCGGCATCGACTTCGAGCGGCTTGCGTGATGTCGTGGAATTCGTTGTCATTTGTCAGTGAACGTGCTAGATCTAAGACGCACGGGTCGTAGCGAGCCAACTGAGTGGACCGTCGACGCCGTGCCACGGCGCGCGATTTCGCATCAGGTGAGGCAGGGACGGAATCGATGAATACCAGAGGTCAACGCATCCTGTTGTGGACGGCGCCGCCTGCGGTGGCATTGTTTGCGCTTGCCTACCTTGTGTTCCCGGTGTTTTCACCACCACTGTCGCCGACGTTGACGCCCGATCAGGTGGCGGCGTTCTTCCGAGGCAACGTCACGGGAATCCTCGGTGTGGCGATCCTCGGCAACCTCATCGCGTGCACTTTGGTGCCGCTGTTCGCGGTGACAGCCGTGCAAATCTCTCGCGCCGCCACGTCGAGCACTGTCCTGACGTACGCCTATGTCATCTGCGTCGGCGTCGGTACCACAGCGTTCATTCTCGCCGACTACTGCTGGGGGATGGCCGCTTTCAGGCCCGAACGCGATCCGCAGCTCACGAGTCTGCTCAACGACATGGCGTGGTTCTTCTTCATCGCGCCGGTCGGCACGATCATGGTGCAGAACCTGTGCTTCGCACTGAGCGTCTACCTGGATGAGCGTCCAGATCCGATCTTTCCGCGCTGGGTCGCGCACTTCAACGTCGCGACCGTTGTGCTGCTGGCCCCGAGTGCATTCTCGATCCTCTACAAAACGGGCCCACTCGCCTGGAATGGTCCACTGTCGTTCACATTGCGGTTGACGACATTTGCCATCTACATCGCGGTGATGTTCTGGGCGCTTCTGCGCGCGGTGAGACACCAGGGTGACGACCGGGTGGTGCTGGCATGAGCGGCAGTGTGGCAGAGGTGCCGAAGGCCCCCGCCCCCCCGGCCGAGCATGCAACGTCGTGGCGCAAGAATCGCAAACTCGATCAGTGGATTGCGTTTTGGAGTGTGCCGTTCTTTTTCAACTTGTTCGGCCTGGTGTTCGTTCCGTTGAGTTGGATGATGCCGCCGCGGTCACCGAGCAGCACCACACCGCACATCGTGGACTTCATGCACTCGCACAATCTGCTGATCGCGTGCGTGATCCTGACGCTGGCCTATGGGCTCGCGCCGGTGTCTAACGCCTGCTATCTGATGCAGGTAAGGCGGATGTCGGTGAGCCCTGCGTTCCGCTATTCGATGATGATCGGCGCGATCACCGGCGCGATCGTAGGCATGCTGTTCCCGATGTTCTGCTTCGGCCTCGGCGCATTTCGCCCCGGCTACAACTCGGGTGTCTTGACGATGCTCTACGACTTCGGCTACCTGGCATTCATCGGCTCGCTGGGATGTTTCTGCGTCATGTGGATGGCCTTCGGCTTGGCCATCATTCTTGACGAAAACGGCATTCTGCCAAAGTGGTTGGGCTACTACACCATTTGGCAATATGTGACCGAGCTGATGGCCGCACCGGTCTGGATCGTCAAGTCGGGACCCTTCGCCTGGAACGGCCTGATGACCTTCTGGTTCGCGATGACCCTCTATGTCTCCTGGCAGATCATCGTGTACGTGTGCATCTACCGGGCGATCAAGAACCAACCAGAGGCCGAACTCGACAACGCCTCGCCTGAGCTCCGTCCGGAAGCAGTTGAACTCCGGTCAGGGACGGGCGCATGACCAACGTTGCTGAGGGGGTCACCCCGGGAGTCGACAACTCTCGACCGGATGACCGCGGGCGGGGCCATGTTCCCGGCGACTCGAGCATGTGGTTCTTCGTCATCGGCGACCTACTCATCTTCGGCGTCTACTTCGTTGGCTACATGTACTTCCGGGGCCAGAATCACGAACTGTTCCTACAAAGCCAGGCTCGGCTGAATCTGGACATCGGCGCCATCAACACCGTGATGCTGCTGACCAGTTCGCTCTTCGTGGCGCTCGGCACGGAGGCGGCTCGAGCTGGCAACAGAGCGGCTGCGCTACAACGGTTCTGGATCGCCTTGGCCTTCGGTGCCGCCTTCCCGCTGCTCAAGATGTTCGAGTGGATCCCCGAAATCAGCAGCGGTTTGACGCCGGGAACGAACCTGTTCTTCATGTACTACTACGTGATGACCGGCATCCACCTGTGCCATGTCGCCCTCGGCCTGGTCATCATGTGCTTCATCCTCCGCAACCTGAAAACATCGAAGGCACCCAAGATCTCGTTCGTCGAGACAGGTGCCACTTACTGGCACATGGTCGATGTCTTATGGCTTGTCCTGTTCGCCCTGCTGTACTTGATGAGGTAGACCATGACGGCATTGATTCGCAATCCATTGACAATCGTGTGGGCACTTCTCACGACGATTACCATCGTGTCGTCGCTGATCGCCCTCGATGGCGGTGCTGCGCATCAGATCAATACGACGGTGACAACCGCCGTATTGCTGATCGCAGCGGTCAAGGCGTACTTGGTGATTCGGTATTTCATGGAAGTTCGCCGCGCACCAGTTTGGCTCAAGGCGACCACGAGCGGATGGGTTCTCGGGCTTTTCACGCTGCTGCTGAGCTTCTACTTCGCGAGTCTGTGACCAAGCAATATGCGTGGATTCGTGCACATCGTTCAGGGGGCGATTCTTTGCGCCAATTCCCATGCAGTCTCGGCCATGCCGCGATACCGCTCGCGGTATTCGTCGGTGCCCGCCCGCGAATCGGCCGCGTTGCCCTCGACGCCCCGCCGCCAGACGCCGGCGGTGATCGAGGCCAGCCGGAACATCGAAAAGACCACGAAGACGTCGAGCGAGTCTGGAAGCTTCATACCAGCGTGAGCGCGGTAGCTGTCCAGGAAGGTCTGCTGGTCGGGAATTCCAGTGTCAGTGAGGTTTTCACCGATGACGCCGCTTCTGCCGCCGGGTCCGCCCGGCACGTGATACGTGACGCAGAAATACCCGAGGTCCGCCAACGGATTGCCGATCGTCGCCAGTTCCCAGTCCAGTACTGCCACCACTCGTGGCTCGGTCGGGTGCAGCAAGACGTTGCCCAGACGATAATCGCCGTGGGCGATGCACGACGGCGGGTCATCGGGCGGCAGGTGCTCGGGCAGCCACGTCGCCAGCAGATCCATGGCCGGCATGTCTTCCATGCGCGCGGCCTCCCACTGACGAGTCCACAGCGCCACCTGGCGCTGCATATAGCCCTCTGGCCGGCCGAAACCCTCGAGTCCGACCGCGCGCCAATCCACCCGGTGCAGGGCCGCAAGCACGCGGGCAAGGTCCTCGTAAACCGCGGCGCGGTGTGCGGGACTCTCCTCACGCATGACCCGGTCCGGGAAGACCCGCCCCGGAACGTGATCCATGACGAAAAACGTTGTACCCAGCACAGATTCGTCATCGCAGAGCAGCTGCATGTGCGGCACGGGAACATCGGTTTCGGCCAGCGCGGCCATCACGCGGTGCTCGCGCGCCACCTCGTGCGCCCGTGGCAACAGCTTGCCGGGTGGCTTCTTGCGCAGCACGTAGTCGCCGCCGGCGGTCTGCAGATGAAACGTGGGATTGCTCTGGCCGCCCTGAAACTGTCGAACCTGCAGTTGACCGTCGAATCCGGGCAGCCGGCCACGCAAGTACCGCGCCAGCGCCGCTTCGTCGAAACGATGCGCAGGCAGTACCGGCACCAGCTCTGCCATCCCCGCCATCTGTCGCCCCTTGTCGTCGACCGCGTCTGCGAAAACCCTACCGAGGAGCGATAAACGATGGCCCGTTTCGGTGTCGGCGTCATGCACAACACGATCAATTCGCGTTTCGGGCCGAAGCCACTGGTGCACGCCGATTACGCGATCGGACTGGCCTGCGGGGCTGACTCTTTCTGGGTCGCCGACCATCTCAACTCGGTGCTGCCGCCGTCGATGTGGACTCCGAAGCATGTCGGTGCCGCCCGGCTGATTCCGAAGATGGACGCTCACCTGGAGCCGTGGACGATTCTGGGCTATCTGGCCGGCCGCAACAAGCTCGGAAGGATGAAGCTCGGGGTTGCCGTCACCGATACCGGTCGGCGTAATCCCGCGGTCACCGCGCAGGCCGCGGCGTCGTTGCACCTGCTGACCCGCGGTCGTGCGGTGCTGGGAATCGGGACCGGTGAGCGGGAAAGCAATGCCCCCTACGGCGTGGACTGGTCCAAACCAGTGGCACGTTTCGAGGAAGCCGTGGCCACCATCCGCGCGCTGTGGGATTCCAACGGCGAGCTGGTCACTCGCGACTCACCGTTCTTTCCTTTGCACAATGCCACTTTCGCGCTCCCGCCGTATCGCGGTAAGTGGCCGGAGATCTGGATCGCCGCGCACGGTCCTCGGATGATGCGAGCCACCGGGCGATATGCCGACGGCTGGTTTCCGGGAACCACCAGAGCGTCCGAATACGGTGAGCAGCTTCAGATCGTACGCACCGCCGCCTCGGATGCCGGGCGCGATCCGATGGCGATTACTCCTGCCCTCATCCGATTCATCGTCACCGGCCGGTCCCGTGACGAAATCGACGAAGTCGTGGATTCCGACATCGCGAAAGTGTTCACGCTCAACTCCCCCGCCAAAGACTGGGCCCGTCACGGTGCGGAACATCCGATGGGAGCAGACTTCACCGGCGTGCAGGACCTGATTCCGCAGACCATCGACGAGCCGACCGCGCTCGGCTTCGCGGCGAAGGTCCCCCGATCCCTCGTTGAGGAGCTGTTCGCGGTTGGCACCCCTGACGAGGTCGTCGACCAGATCAGGGATTTCCGCGACCACGGTTTGCGCTACCTGGTTCTGGGCAACGCCGGTGCGATCCAACCGAGTCTGCGTAAAAGCGCCACCGCGACCGCTCCGTACATCAAGGTTGTGCGCGCGCTGAAGAAGCTCTGAGGAGGGCCGGACAATGCCGATGATCGACTTGACCTACGTGCGTGGCTCACTGGAGCAGCAGGCGCTGGGACGACTGACCGACGAGCTCGTCGCCGTGCTGCTGCGGGCCGAACAGGCCCCGGACACCCCGTACCTGCGCGACAACACGCTGGTGTATTTGCACGAGCTGGACCCAGCCGCGCAGTCGGTGGGCGGCCGTGGCCCGGGCGCGCCCCGATTCCGTGTGGAGATGACGGTGTTCGCAGGCGCGCTGACGAAAGACCGCAAGGAACAGCTCGCGGCCGACGTGCACGTCGCGGTCTGCGGCGCCGCGGGGATCGATCCGGACGGCGAACACGCGTTTCACGTCTGGACGTTGATTCATGAAATCCCCGAAGGCAATTGGGCCGGCGGCGGCAAGGTCGTCTACTACCGGCAAGTCAAAGGTCTGGTTGCCGACGAAGCACCCTGATCGGTTTGCCTCGGTAAGGTCCGAGTATGGACATCTCTTGTGCGTTCGCCACCTCATCGGATACCCCGGCGCATGTTGAACTGGCTGAGTCGCTGGGCTATCGGCGAGCGTGGCTCTATGACTCCCCTGCGTTGTATCCCGATGTGTGGATGATCCTGACCCGATGCGCCGAACGGACGTCGCGGATCGGTCTCGGGCCGGGTGTTCTCGTTCCCAGCCTGCGGCATCCGATGGTCAACGCGGCGGCCATCGCCGAGCTCGTCGACCAGGCGCCGGATCGCGTCGCGGTGGCCGTCGGATCGGGTTTCACCGGCCGGTTCTCGTTGGGTAAGCGACCCATGCCGTGGCGGCAGGTCGCCGAGTACGTCCGCTGCCTGAAGACGCTGCTGGCCGGTGAGACCGCCGAATGGGACGGCGCCAGGATCCGGATGATGCACCCGTCCGGGTACGGCGCCAAGCGACCCATCTCGGTGCCGATCCTGATCGGTGCCGACGGTCCGAAGGGTCTGGCTGTGGCGGCCGAACTCGGCGACGGAGTGTTCTCGGCAGCCGTGCCCCAGCCCGACGCGGTCAACGCGGCCGACTGGCGGGCGCTGCTGTCTTTCGGCTCGGTGCTGGACGAGGGCGAGGAGCTGACCTCTGCTCGGGTCGTCGATGCGTTGGCACCCGCAGCGGTGGTGATGTATCACGCCGTATACGAGCGCGGTGGTGCCGCCGCGGTTGACGGGTTACCGGGTGGGCCGGGGTGGCGTGCGGCGGTCGAGGCCTATCCCGAGAACGAACGGCATCTCGCCATCCACGAAGGGCACCTGGTGAAAGCCAACCCGCGCGACCAGCCGTACGTTGCTGACCTCATTCCGATGGCCAGCGCCGGGGCGTTGACGGGTACCGCGGAACAAGTCGCGGCGCGCGTGCGAGACCTTGCCGCCGCCGGGGTCACCGAAGTCGCCTACCAGCCAGCGGGATCCGACATCGAACGCGAACTACGCGCCTTCGCGTCCGCCACCGGCATCGCGGACTGAGTATTACGGTGTAGTGATGATCGCCAAAGTAGTCGTGACGGCTTTGCTCGCAGTGCTGATGGGGTTTGCCGGTTCGATCAAGCTTGTCGGGGTAAAGCAATCGTTGGAAATCCGCGACCATTTCGGCGTCAACCCGATGCAGTGGCGGGTGATCGGGGCGCTCGAACTCGCCGGTGTCGCCGGCATCTTGGCGGGCCTGTCGTGGGCGCCGATCGGCATAGCTGCTGCCGTCGGACTGGCCCTACTTCTCCTGGGCGCCATAGCCTTTCACGTGCGGGCATCCGACAGCGCGTCCGACTCGGCTCCGGCGGTGATCGGACTGGGTCTCGCCATCGCGACCGCGATCCTGCAGTCCATGTAATCAAGTAGCCTGGCATAGCCCGGGGCTCACTTGTAAGCTGGGCTAAATGAATGACGTCGTCATCGCCGGGGCCGGCCCGAATGGGCTGATGTTGGCGGGTGAACTCGGATTGGCCGGTATGCGGCCCGTCGTGCTGGAGTCGCTGGCCGGACCCAACCCGCAACGGCGTGCGAATGGGATTACCGGTCAGGCGGTTCGGCTGCTCGACCATCGCGGCCTCTACAGCGTCCTGACCGGAACTCCCGATCCCCCTCAGCCGTCCCCGTGGGCGATGTTCGCGGCCATGGCAATGGATCTGACGGGGGTGCCGGATCCACAACACTTCATGTTCCCCGTCCAACAACCCCGGCTGGTGCACATTCTGGCCGAGCGGGTCCGCGACGACGGCGCCGATCTGCGCTGGGGACACCGACTGGTCGGATTCGACCAGCATGCCGACGGTGTCGTCGTGCATGTCGACGGTCCAGATGGCCCGTATGAGCTGCCCGCGAAGTACCTCGTCGGCGCGGACGGCGGTACCAGTCAGACGCGCAAACTCGCCGGCATCGACTTTCCGGGAATGACCTCACATGACGCGGTAGCCCGGATGGCGTTCGGAGTGGTGCCACCCGACGATTGGGTCGACCCGGTCACCGGTGCGCTCGAGATCCCCGGCTGGGGTCGTGTCCCGCCCGCGCCGTTCTACCGCGCCGAGCACGGTGTGTTCGCCTGCCGTCAGATGGGCGGCAGGGCGATGCTCATCACTTTGGAACTGGCTCGATCGGCTCAAGAGGACCGGATCGACGACTACGACGAGGACGACACTTCGGTTAGCCTGGCCGAGATCGAGGCCAGCGTGAAACGTGTACTCGGAGCCGACGTTCCGCTGCGACCAGTCTCGCCGGACGCGCCGTTAGACCTGCGCCGCTTCTACGGCATCAACTCGAGGGTCGCGTCGGCCTACAGATCGGGTCGGGTCTTCCTGGTCGGCGACGCGGCGCATGTCCACTCCCCGCTGGGCGGGCCCGGCCTGAACCTTGGCCTGCAGGACGCGGTGAACCTCGGCTGGAAGCTGGCCGCAGTCATTGCCGGTGGCGCTGATCCTAAGTTGCTCGACACTTATGAGGCCGAGCGCCGGCCAGCTGGCGAGCGTGTCGTAATGCACAGCCGCGCCCAGCTGGCTCTTGTGCGGCCGGGAACAGAAGTCACCGCGCTGCGAGGCCTCTTCTCCGAGCTTCTCGAGGATCCGAACAACGCTAAGCGGCTCAGTGATCTGTTGTCCGGCAATGATAATCGTTACGACGTGGGTGCCGATGCGCATCCGCTGGCCGGACGATGGGTGCCCGATTTCGCTGTGCGGAACGGCGAAACGACACGACGGGTGGCCGAGCTCGCGCGCAGCGGTCGTCCGCTGCTGATCGACCTCACCGAGGACGCAGTCGTCGCGGCCGTGACTTCCGATGTCGCAGAGCGGATTACCGTCGCTGCCGGTCGCCCGGCCGCCGGTGACGTGTCGGCCACGGCGCTGCTGGTCCGGCCGGACGGCTACGTGGCGTGGGCCTCGTCGGCGCCGAAACCCGAGGTTGACGAACTTCGTCGCGTCCTTCGGGACTGGTTCGGTATCGGAGTAGCCTGAAGCCGAAAGTCGGCTATTTCGAGGCGATTTCGTCTTGATACTTCTTGGTCATATGCGCGACGGCGTCGTTCTGCGATTGCGCAAGGCCTTCGCGCACCTCGCTGGCACGCGTGGCGGCGTCCAGGGTCGGTTGCGCCTGACCCTGGAAATGCGGCATCACTTCGGCGGCGAACAGCTCAGCCGACCGCTTGGTCGCCGCCGGGTTGGCCCACTCGTGGCCCATCTGCAGCATGCAGCCGAATCCACCGGACTGATCCCACATCCGCTGCACTTGTTCGCGCGCCCGCTCCGGCGTGCCGATCACTCCGGCACCGTTGTCGTTGATCACGTCGATCATCTCGTCGAGTTGCTCGCCGGGCATGGTCATCTGCGGGAACGCGGCCACCTTCTGGAAATAGCGGAACCACGGCTCCAGGCCGAATTTCACGTCCTCGCGGGCCTGCTTCTCGGTTTCGGCGATGTGGAATGGTCCGACCAGGCTCCAGTTCTTACGGTCGACCGTGGTGCCAAACGCCGCCGCGCGCTCCTCCACAATGTCCCAGTGATATTGCAGCGCATTGAAGCCTTCGACCGTCAGCGTCGCCCCGATGGACAGCAGGCCGATGCCGTGCTTGCCGGCCAGCCGCGCACCGGTTGGCGAGGCGACCGCGGCCACCGCCAGCGGGACACCCCCGTCGGAGTAAGGGGCAAGCTGCAAGCGGGCGTTGTGCAGGTCATGCGTCGGGGTCTTCGCGGACACCGTCTCGCCGCGCAGCAGCCGGACAACGATGTCGAGGTTGGTGTCCAACAACTCTCGCGTGTCAGTCGGCGTCAGCCCTATCATCGCCGAGTCACTGGGCAGTGAGCCCGGCCCCACTCCACCGATCACCCGGCCGTGGGTGAGGTGATCGAGCATCATCAACCGGTCGGCGACCCAGAGCGGGTTGTGGTACGCGAGCGAGATGACCCCGGTACACAACTTGATCCACTTGGTCCGCTCCGCGGCGGCAGCGATGAAAATCTCCGGAGACGCGATGATCTCGCTGCCCGCCGAGTGATGCTCGCCGATCCACGCCTCGTCGAAGCCGAGCGCGTCGAGGTGTTGGACGAACTCGAGATCTCGCTGCATGGCCAGCGTCGGGTTGGTTCCGGCGCGGTGAAACGGTGCGATGAAATATCCAAACCTGAGCTTGGCCATGTGCGGTCCCCTAGCAGTCGAGTTGCCCGAACCTTAAACCTGCCATGCAACCCGTGACTAGTTCAACGGCGATGCGCGATCACGGCCAGCCGCCGCAACCCACGCCCGGTACACAACCGTGGCCGCCGCCAGGTCCGCCGCCGCCGCTGGGGCCGCCAGGGATTTGACCCCAGCCGCCGCCCGGTCCGCCGCCGCCGGTGGGACCGCCGGGGATGCTGCCACTGCCGCCGTTAGGTCCGCCGCCGCCGGTGATACCCCCCGGCCCGCCGTCGCCGGGGGCAGGCGGTGGCTCAGGTGCGGGCTCGACGGTCGATGAAGGAGTGGTCGTCGTCGTGGTCGTGGGGGTGGTTGTCGTCGTGGCGTGCGTCGGCACGCCCTTGCCGCCGACTACGCAGCCAACCGGAAACACGAGCATCGCGGCAGCGCCGAACAATGCCAGGGTCGTCCGAACTTCAGACTTCATGCGCAAACCCCAATCTCGTCAAGTGCACCCGCTGATACCCCGGACCTGGATCTGCGAAACGCGTTGACTGCGCGCCGGAATTCAGGCCCACCGGGACAACTGGGCGCGTATCAGCGGGGCGATTTTCTCGGCCATGTACGCGTGCCCGGCGTCGTTTGGGTGCACGCCGTCGGGACCGATCAGATCGGGCCTGCCGACGAACCACCCTTCGCTGATCGGGTCGATGAACGTTGCCCCGGCGTCGTTGGCCTGACCGCTGAGGATGTCGCGGATGTACAGGACGTCAATCGGTGGATCGGAGTCCGTCCATGGCGGGCCGATCACCAGCAACTTCGCCGTGGGCGCGATACGGCGGGCCAGGTCCAAGGTGTCGTGCGCCATGGCCGCCATCTGGGCCGGGTCGACACCGTGGTCGTTGCGCGAGCCGAAGAACACCACCAAGGCATCGTCGGGGTGGACGGCCCGGTTGGTCAGGTCCTCGAAGACGCTGCCGTGGTCACCGCGGACGACGTAGCCGGCCCGGCCTTCGGAGGCAACTTCGGGCGCGACCTGCACGCCCTGGCGCGCGAGCGTGAGCCAGGTGCGGTTGGTCCAGGTATTCGATCCCCAGCCGCCTTCATCGGTACCGGTGGTGTAGGAATCCCCGATCACCGCCACGTGGTCGATCGGGGTGCCGCGGGCCACCGTCTGGTAAGCCTGCGGCGTGGCGGGATGGTGGGTGACCATGCCGGCCGCAACCGCACCCGCGATGACAACTGTGGCTAGACGACCCACCGTTACCTCCACTGTCCACGACCCCGGCCGCGTGTCTCAGCCGTACAAGCGGCATCGTAAAAAGCGCCACGACGAATTGCGCCGTCAACGCGCTGTCGTCCGGTTGGACGCCGCGTCGACGGACGCGAGACCCGCAAGGTCTCGCGCCACAGGGGATGCTACTTGATCAACGTTTGCGCAGTATTGCTAGCTCTACCAGAGAGTTTCAGCCCGCGCGCGCCGAAATCGACTTCGGTCGACCTTCCTGGGTCCCGTCGATCGACTGCAGTTTGGCGCCCGCAGCCGGCGCAGCAGGATCAGCGGCGTCGACCACAGGCCGGCCATCGCCGACCATCCTGCGCATCCAGAGACGGGCGGGCTCCTCGACGACGTGATACAGCACGGCCGCGGCGACGAAGGTCACCGCGAGCACTGCGGCCAGCAGCAGCTTCCCGTCATTGCCGACCATCGTGAGCTCGAATTGCTGGGCCGTCCATATCCACGCGGTGTGCGCCAGCTCGTGAACCATATACAGGCAGAACGAGATCTGCCCGCCGTAGACCATCGGCCGGATGGACAGCAGCGCCGGAAAGCTGCCGGTGCCGGCTGCCAATGTCATCACCAGCGGCACGAACAAGATGTCGACCAGTCCGCCGGTGTCAGATACACCGTGCAGCGGGTGCGCATCGGACCAGTACAGAAAGCCCACCACGCCGGCCATCAGCAACACGGACGCCCAGCCGGCAACGCGGCGACCACGGTCGGTGAGCTGCAATCTGCTGACCGCGGCAGCGACCAGCGCCCCGGCGGTGAACTGCATGACGATGCGCGGCAACCAACTCCAGGGCGTGTAGAACTGGCCAGTCACCAGCAGCGACACCACCGGGGGCAGTGCGGCGGCGACCGCCAGCCAGATCAGGTTGCGAGCCCGGGTCGCACGCGCCATCCGGAAGATCACCAGCACCAGCAGCCCGAACAGGATGTAGGCCAACCACTCAGCGCTGATCGACCATGCCGGCCCGTCCCAACTCGAATCGTCGAAGAACGGTTGGAACCACAGCTGTACCAGCAGGACCTGACGCACGTAGCTGATCGCTGTGAAGCGGTAGATCTCCTGCGACGGCACGTGGCCCACGTGCAGAGTGAAAATGACCCACAGTGCGGCCAAATGCAGGGTGACCAGATAAACGGGCCACACCCTGGCCAACCGCAGCCAGAGGAAATGCAGGGTGGCACGGGTCGACCAGGATCCGCCCATCCGGTCGAGGTAGTTCCAGGTCAGCACGAACCCACTCAGGATGAAGAACAGATCCACACCCTGGGCTCCGCAATTGAGCACCGGTGTGAGCGCGTCGAGAAATCCGGGTACGGCATCGTGCAACAGCGGCCGGAAGTGAAAGAGCACCACCCACACGGCGGCGACGATGCGAAGTCCTGTGAGGGCCTTGATGTCTCCGCTGCGCACAACATTCTTTCCGTGAGGCCGCTGGTACTTCATTCACCGCGGCGCATCGTCACAAACGACGGCGTTGGCAGGGTATCAGTGCGCTGGATCGATAGCGAGTTGTCGGCTCGGTGTGGCTTGCAACGATTAGCCCGGTATCACCGCAGGCAGGCGTCGTATCAATGCCCTGAACCGGTAAGCGCGAGTGGGTGGAAGGGATCATTCACAGCACGCGTTGGGACGGTTAGCGTCAACTCAACGCTCGAGCGACATCACGGGAGAAATCATGCCGCTGTTGTACGTCGACCTGATCGAGGGTCGATCACCTGCCGAGATTCGGACACTGCTGGACGCCATACACGACGCGGTCGTCGAGGCGTTCGGAGTGCCGCCACGGGACCGCTATCAGGTAGTGCGCACGCACCCCGGTCACGAGATCGTCGTCTGGGATACGGGTCTGGGGATCGAGCGCTCCGCCGCGCTGGTGGTTGTGCATGTGGTGAGCCGGCGTCGCTCACCGGAAATGAAGCAGCGGTTTTACGAGTTGCTGGCCGCCAACCTGGCCGCGCGATGCGGGCTCGACTCGGCAGATCTCGTCGTGTCGATCACCGATAACAACGACGAGGACTGGTCTTTCGGCTATGGGCGGGCACAGTTCCTCACCGGAGAGCTGACATGAAAACCCGGCTCACCGAGTTCTTCGGCATCGACCACCCGATTGTGTCTGCGCCGATGGCGCTGGCCTCGGGAGGCAAGCTCGCCGCGGCCGTGTCATCGAGCGGTGGCCTCGGCTTGATCGGTGGCGGCTACGCCGACTCGGAGTGGGTAGCGCGCGAGTTCGATCTGGCCGACGGCGCACGGGTCGGATGTGGCTTCATCACCTGGAGTCTGGCCCGCAATCCCGACGTGCTGGACGAGACGCTGGAACGGCAGCCGGTGACGATCATGTTGTCGTTCGGCGATCTGCACCCGTTCGCGGAGCGCATCCACGAGGCCGGGGTCCCGCTTATTGCACAGGTTCAAACGCTCGAACGGGCGCGTCAGGCTTTGGACGCCGGCGCGCAGATACTGGTGGCTCAGGGCAGCGAGGCGGGCGGGCACGGAATGACGGTGCGCACGACATTCACCCTGGTGCCCGAAGTCGTCGACCTGGCCGCCGAACGCGCGCCCGAAACGCTGGTGTTGGCGGCCGGCGGCGTCGCCGATGGGCGCGGGCTTGCGGCGGCACTCATGCTCGGTGCCGATGGCGCGGTGGTAGGCACTCGGCTCTGGGCTTCCCCCGAAGCACTGGTGTCACCACGTGCCCACGAGCGAGCGATCGGCGCCAGCGGCGACGACACCTACCGCACGCGGGTCTATGACTACGTGCGGCAGTTGGACTGGGCGCCCGAATACAACGAGCGGGCGCTGAGTAACCCGTTCGTCGACGGCTGGCATGACCACGAAGCCGAACTACAGGCGTCGTTGCCCGAAGTGGTGAGCACATATCAAGCCGCCGTTGCCGCGGAAGACTTCGAGGCCGCTGCCATCCTCATCGGTGAGTCGATCGGTCTTATCCACGCAGTGCGTCCCGCTGCCGACATCGTCGCCGAGATGGCGGCTGCGGCCGACCGAATCCTGAACCGCAAGAACAGCTTTGGGCCGAGGTCAGTACAGGGGTGACCAGGCTGACGTCCGAAGCAGTCGACTCTCCCACTGGTCGCGGTACTTCAGGGCATCGAACATGTAGGTCCCCGGTCCGCGGTACTCGGGCGGGATGTCGGTAGTCAGCAGATGCTTCAGGGCGGCGTAGTCGTTGGTCTCGTCAATCTTCTGCCACAGCATCGCCTCTCGGCGTTTGTGGCTACCGTGCGCCACCTGGAAGCACGCTTGGATTTCGAGCACTCGTCTCCCGGGGGGCGCCTTGGAAAGCACTCGGTAGTAGATCTCATCCCAGGAGCGGATGTAGTCGTCCAGCGCGGCATAGGGCCAGCCGGTGTCCTCCATGAACAAGCTCTGGGGATGCGTCGCACCGTCGGTCGGCACGGTCGTGAGGTCCACTTCTTGCAGCGGCGACCACTCGACCGGCAGCAGGATCTTGCCGGTGACCTCGTGGCGCAGGTTGTCCAGTTCGCGCATCCACGGCGCCAAGTCGCCGTTTTGCGCCCGGCGGGCCAGGCTTTCCCACGCCGTGCCGTCGGCTATCGCGGTCACCGTGACCACGTTGTAAGCCAGTCCCGAGCCGTGCGCATGGTTGGTGTACCACAGCAACCGAGCGTTCTCCTGCTGCGCCAGGGTGGGCATCCAGCCTTCGCGGTAGGCCGCCTCGAAGTCGTCCTCGCGGGTGCCGACGACCTGGTGGGTTTCGTGAAGGAACAGCACGGCGACTCCTCTCGTTAGCTCAGGCGTTCTCGGCGATCAACTGGGCGAGTTGGCGGCGGTTGACTTTGCCGGTGTCGCTGTAGGGGATGTGGTCGACGATCACCAGCCGCTCGGGCAGCTTGAAATAGGCGATCCGGTCACGACAATGCGACCGCAGCTCGTCGAGCGTGACGGGGAGGCGAGCCATCACCGCCGCGCCCACCCGCTGTCCCATCTCCTCGTCGGTAATGCCGGCCACCGCGACGTCGCTCACCGCCGGATGGGTGCGTAGCGCCTCCTCGACCTCGATCGGCCCGAACTTCTCTCCCCCGCGGTTGATGGTGTCGCTGAGCCGGCCGCTGGGATAGATGTAGCCGTCGGCATCGCGCCGTGCGAGGTCACCGGTATGCAGCCAGCCTTCGGTGACGTTCTGGCTGGTGTTCACCCACAGCTCGCCGACAACCCCCGCCTCGACGTCGGTTCCCGTGTCGGGATCCACCACCCGAACCTCAACCCCGGGCAGCGGCCTCCCGACCGATCCCACCCGGTTGGGATCGCGGTGGTCCTGCGGCATCAAACTTGTGTAGGCGCCCAGCGTTTCGGTCTGGCCAAACACATTGGCAAACGCGACATGCGGCATGGCGGCCATCGCCCGGCGCACCAACGGGACGGGCGCGGCCGCCGCTCCGTAGGCGATGGCAATCAGTGACGTCAGGTCGGCGTTGGCGAAGTCGCGGTGGTCGAGGATCCGTTGCAGCATCGTGGGTACCAGGAACGCGGTGCGCACCCGATGCTCCTGCACCAGCCGCAACCACTGTGCGGCGTCGAACCGCTCCTGCACGACCGACGTGTTGCCCGAGTACAGGCTGCCGAGCATGCCCAGGGAGCCGCCGACGTGGAAGAACGGGACACACATCATCGCCACTGTGGGCGCTGACTCCGGGCGGAACGGTTGCGCCATTCCGCGGATGCGTCCACTCAGTTGCCCGCTGGTGATTCCGACCGCCTTCGGGAGCCCGGTGGTACCGCTGGTGAACAAGACCAAGGCGTCGCGGTCGTCGATGTCCTGCGCTGTCTTCGCCGCGGGAATAGGGCTGTCGCTCAACAGATCCGCGGCGGTCAATACTCTGCTCGCGCCCGCTTCATGGAGCCGGGCCGCGTGTGCATCGCCCGCAACCGCGACGTCGGCGCAGCCCGCATTCTGCATCAGGGTCCGCAGCTCTGCTGTTGTGAGCGCCGGATTCATCAGTGCCGCCGCTGCGCCGATGCGCGCTGCCGCGAGCACCGACGCGATGGAAAGTAGGCTGCCGCCGTCGACGACGGCGACGCGGCTTCCGGTCGCCACACCGTTGGCAGCCAGACCCGCAGCGCAACCTTCGACGGCGGCGGCCAGTTGGCCGTATCCGATTGTGTCCTTGCCGATGATGAGCGCGACGCGGTCGGGATCGACGATGGCGGCGGCGTCGGTGATGGTGCTGATGTTCATGCGCGGCTTAATACAGCGGTGACCACGACGAAGTCCGAAGTAGTCGGCTGGTCCATTGATCGCGCAGGTCTAAAGCCTCGTACATCCAGGTTCCCGGTGCACGGTAGCGGGCCGGGATCTCGTTCCGCAGGAGGTTGAGCAGCGCCTCCGGCTGGCGGATCCGTTGCATCAGTACCACTTCCCGGCGTAGGTGACTGCCCAGGGCGGGCTGGAAGCCAGCCTGAATGTCCAGCATCGACTCGGAGGTCTCAAGGCTCTTGGAGTACACCTCGCCGCAGCGGTCGATGTATTCGGTGAACGTGTCCTCGTACGGCCACATGGTGTCCTCCATGTAGAGACTCAGCTCGTGTTCCCGCCCATCGGTTGGTATTTCGCCGAACGGCACGTCCTGAAGTGGCGACCACGGAAGCGCCACGAGAAGCTTGGCCGCTACGTCGTGGCGGAGCGCGTCGAGCTCACGCATCCACTGCCGCAGATCGCCCCGCTGAATGCGTCGCGCTAGGCGCTCCCATGCCGCACCATCACGAACGGCGGTCACCGTGACGACGGTGTAGGCGGGGCCGGTGCCGTGGGCGTGGTTGGCGTACCAGAGCAACCGGGCTTCGTCACCGGCACCGAGCGTGGCCATCCAGCCGTCGCGGAATGCGGCCTCGAACTCGTCCTCGGCGCGTCCCCGCACCGTGTGTACCTCGTGCATGAAGAGCACGCCGCGAGACCTCCTGTGCGAGCGCTGCATCGCGCTTCCGCTCAGACGGACCGTAACCCCCGGCGTCGCGTCCTGTCCACGGGCCGGAACCTGGACAGTCACGCCGAACATCTGGTTTGCTCGCTTCATGGCCAGGCTTGATGTGCCCGACGGCCCCGGTGGCGAGGCCGCAATGATTTGGACGCTGCGACCTCAACTCGGTGACATGGTCGAGCGAATGATCCGCGGCGCTTACCAGCAGAGCATTCTGCCGCCGGACGAGCGCGAACTGGCCAGGATGAGGATCGCGCAGATCAACGACTGCGTCGCGTGCTCGGACTTCCGCGCGGATTCGGTGCTCGAGGCCGGCGTCGCGCCTGAGCTGTATGAGAACGTCGCGGCTTATGCGACCTATCCCGGCTACACGGCGCGGCAACGTCTTGCCATCGAATACGCCGAGCGATTCGCGAACGACCACGCATCGATCGACGACGCGTTCTTCGGACGGCTGCGTGAAATCTTCACCGATGAGGAAGTCCTCGATCTCACACTGTGTGTCGCGGTGTTCCTTGGCCTGGGACGCTCGTTGAGCGTGCTCGGCGTCGATCAGTCCTGCGCGATCGACCTCTGAGCACCCCCGGGAAGGACAGCATGGATATCGCCACCGTCGACGAATTGCTGAGCACCACGCGGTCGGTACGCAAACGTCTTGACCTGACCCGGCCGGTCGGTCGCGACGTGATCCTCGAGTGCATACAACTGGCGATGCAAGCGCCGACGGCAAGCAATACGCAGGATTGGCGGTGGCTGGTGATCACCGACCCCGACAAACGCGCCGCTATCGCGGAGATCTACAGCAGCATCGGCGCTGAGTATCTTGCAATGGCCGCCAAGGACACGTCCAACCCGCAAACGCAGCGCGTGTACGCCAGCGCATTCAGCCTCACCGACACACTGGCCCAAGTTCCCGTGCATGTCATCCCCTGCCTGGAGAACCGCATCGATAACTCCAGCGTGTTGAGCGCCGCGTCGGCTTGGGCGTCGATCATCCCGGCCGGCTGGAGCTTTTTGCTCGCGCTCCGCTCTCGCGGCCTCGGATCGGTCTGGACGACAATGCATTTGGCCAAGGAGCAAGAGGTAGCCGAATTGCTTGGCATCCCGGCCACGGTCACACAGGCTGCGCTTTTCCCGGTGGCCTACACGATTGGCACTGACTTCCGGCCGGCCTCGCGACCGCCCGCGCAGACCGTCACATTCTGGGACAGCTGGGGAGAAAGCTGATGCAATCCTTCACCGTTCGATTCCATGTCGACGCACCCCCGAGGAAGGTGTGGCGGGTGCTGCACCCGCCGGTGCCGCCGAACGCGCCCAGACCACGGGTGGTTGAGTGGCCGACCGGCAGCATGGAGATCTTGAACGAAGGCGACGAAGCCGGCGAGGGTCTCGTCCGCACCTGTGTCTTCCCCGTGCCCAAGTACTTGCTGTCGGGTGGCAAAGGCCGCTCGTGGGAGACCGTCACCGAGGCGACGATCGAAAAGCGGTCGCGCTATGTCGCGATCGGGAAGCCGCTGTGGTCGCGCGCCGAGGGCTATCACGAACTCGAGGAACAGCCCGACGGCACCACCGTGCTCACGTTCCATGAGACGTATCACGCGTTCAACCCGTTGTTGCGTCTCCTTCTCGAACGACCCGTCCACGCAAGGATTTCTCGGGACAACATCGAAATTTACGAGCACGCGCTCAGCTATGTCGGATCGGTCAAGCGACTGGCCTAGCCGGCTCCCCCGCCGGCGAGCTGTTGCACGCCAGTGGAACATACTGGCCAGTAGCTGAAAATTGTTTCTTAGCAAAGTATTAAACGCTGGAACAGGTGACCTTAGAGTAGGCAATTAGCGTCTCAATCAGGATCGGGTCATCGTTGATCCCGGTATTGCAGCAACAGTGTTTGGGATGGGGGGCGCTCTAATGAAGGACTCAATTAGCAAGGCAGCATCGTTGGCGCCGCGGCAGGCCCAGCTCCCCTTCGACTGCAACGGCGCGGCGGTGCGCGCGCAATGCCGTCACCTGGCAACCGTCGTAACCATCAGCGGCGCGATCGACGCGAGCAACGTGGACCAGGTCATCGAATACGCCCAGCGCTTCAACCTGCCGGACAAGCCTTTTGTCCTCGACCTGTCGGGCCTGGACTCGTTCGCCACGCAGGCTGTGCGACTTCTCCACCGGGTGGACGACGCCTTCAGCGCCGCTGGGCTGGACTGGGCGCTCATCCCCAGCCAGGCAGTCAGCCTGACGTTGTTGGTTACCGGCGAGGACACCAGCTTCCTCACCGCTGCCACGGTGCACGAGGCGCTGCATTACTTCGCCGACGCCAACATCGCGCGTCGCCGGCTATTGCTGCCGCTGCTCACAAAAACCGCATAGCCCGGCAAATGGGCTGGGGCGCGCATTCCGCGAAGTCCGTATGCTGCTATTCGTGACGTCCAAGTCAACTGCTTCAGCTGCTGTGGCGCTGATTGCACTGGGCTGGGGTGTGTCAGCAGGCCTCGCTAGCGCCGACCCCCCTGCTCCCGCGCCCGCCCCTCCTCCGACTCCCGCGCCACCAGCGGCGCCGGCGGGCGGCCCCAAGACGACGATCGACCACGACGGTGTCTACAACGTGGGAACCGACATCGTGCCCGGCGTCTACACGTCGGCCGGCCCGGTCGGCAGCGGCGTCTGCTACTGGAAGCGGCTCGGCGATGACGCCAAGCAACCCCTCGACAACGCCATGAGCAAAAAGCCGCAGATTGTGAAGATCGACCCCACCGACAAGACGTTCAAGACGGACGGCTGCCAGGCCTGGCAGAAGAACGACGCTGCGGTCCCTGACCCCGGCAAGTCACCGGGCGAGGCTGGTCTGTCGCTGGGCATCCTCAACACGCTGATCGGCGGCGGGAGCGCACCAGCACCGCCGGCGCCAGCACCGCCGGCACCAGCGCCGCCCAAGCCGTGACGTTCTAATCGCTAGGGGTATGGAGACCGTCGAATACGCCGCCGGTCGGCTGGCAGACGTCTTCGGTGAGCCCACCCAACCCACGGTTCTGCTATGGCACGGCCAGCAGCCTGACGCGCGCTCATCAGTACGACCACTTGCTGAGCTGATTGCCGCTCACGGTCTGGGCGTGATCGCTCCCGACTGGGATTCCTACGCCCACGACGGCGGCCGCGCCGACCTGCTGGACTCGGTGCACTTCGCCCGCGAGCGGGTTGAACATCCCGACGATCTGGTACTCGTCGGCTGGTCCATGGGGGGCCTCGCCGCGGCGGGGCTGACCGTGCAGGCGCAGCGGTTGGGTGTGGCGTTCGCGCATACCGTCTGCCTTGCCGGCGCGTTCATGGTGCCCGACCCGATCTTCAACGAGCTGCCGGCAACCCAGGTGAACGATGGCGCACCGCGCTCCCCGTTCACCCTCCTGCACGGCGCCGCCGATCGCGTCATCCCGCTTTCGGTGGCCAACGATTTCGCCGGTGCGCTGCGGCAGCATGACTGGCCGGTGCAGGTTGTCGAGCTACCGGCCGACCACGGCTCAATCGCCGGCGCGGTCTACGACGCTTCCGCCGGGCGCTACCGTGCTGCGATCGACGCCAAGACGCTAGCCGTCGCCGCTGACGTCGCTGCCCGTATCGCTGACGCCGGCCGACCGGACCGGTGAGTGAGCCAGCCAGTCGTGCAGCTTCGCGTACACCAGTGGGTGATTGAGCAAGTCGAAGTGATTCAACCCGGTCAGCGTCAGTCCATGCTCTGGCTCGAACGGAATGCGTCGTGACTTGCCAAGGCCAGCAGCGCTTTTCGATCGGACGAGGTGATCGCCGGCGATCAACCCAAGCAGCGTCGGCGTTACCGTGGAAGACACGAAGTGCTAGCGCACATGCGGTAGGAAC
>DATDLZ010000184.1:0-2564 GCA_036519055.1 Mycobacterium sp. | reverse complement strand
CGTCGCCTACGGTCTGCGCGCTCAGCACGGTCAGCAATAACCCGACGCCGGTAAGCAGGTGCAGGGGCATCAGCCCTAGCGCCGCTCGATGACCGGCCACCCACGCCTGGTCGCTGCGCATAGTCGACGGGATGCGAATGCCGACCCACTGATTGCGCCGGAGTCGGCCGCTCGCAGCGGCCCAATCGACCGCCACGAGCAGGAATGCCAGCAACGCGAACATGGTGGCCATCAAGCTCGCCACAACCACGCGCTGCGGTTCCATCCGACCACCGGACTGACCGGGCCACTCCGCCGGTTCTAACCACGGGTGTTGTGGGTACAAGTTCGGCATGCAGCGCCCCGACACGATCATCGAGATCCACCGCGAACGCGTCCAGGATCAGACCGTCGAGATGTTCGGCGGTGATAAGTACACGGAGTCTGTCGACGGCCCCGGCTACTCCGCAACGGCCACCCTGGATCTCACCCTGGATAGGGTCTGGTTCGTCTTCGATGCACAGCAGCGGCTGTGGCAGGAGCAAGCGGAAGGTGAATTCCACGATCCGCTAAGGCATTTCGCAATCGACCTAGTGATCTTCGATTCGAAGATCACTATCGACTCGGTGACTTGCATCCCGCTGGTGTCGTTGCCACCGGCGACGATCACGATCCCGGACGGTCCGCGCGCCGACGAGTCGCGCGAGATCGCCTACAACGAGATCCCGCTCTTCGGGCGGTTGACGATTCACGACCAGCTCGAACCCCGGCAGGCCGAACCGGGCAAGCAGACGATAGCGCTGGACTTCACCACCCAGGATGCCCCTGTGCTGCTTGCCAATTCGCCGAGCGACGGCCACGGCCCTCGCTTGTTCGGCGCGCATATCGACCGCCGTCCCGACGGCGGCGTCGCGTTCACCGGCCAAGACCCGCGCGTCAGCTGGGAACTCGACTACGCCGAGGCGTACTGGATCACGCACTGCATCGCGGGGGAGTTGCTGGTCAATCTGGAGAAGCTGCAGCACCCCGGCCTCTCCGACGACGAAGCCCGAACCAGAGTGCTCGATTCGCTGGCCGCCCAGATCTCCGACGCTATCCGCCCCAAACTCGCCGAGATGGGCGTCGACGGCGTGATGGACCTGCTGCCGTCCGCGATGGACGTCGAGCCCGAATCACGCGACGACAGCACGGTGAAGGCGCTCGATGCCGTCGTGCAACGCTTCGACGTCGGCGGAGTCACCCACGAATCGATGGTGGTTCAGCTGCAAACGCTGCGTGAGCTGCCGTCCGGTGAGGAGCTGCCCGCATCGATCCTGGCCGAAAACCCTTACGAAAGAACCGGATTGGCCGTCACGGGTTGGAGCATTCTTCGGCAGGTCCGCGACACCGTGATGAACACCTTCGATCTCGACGAGGGCGACTTCGACGCTGACGCGCCGTGCCTGCTGGCAGGTCCGAAGACCATCACCATCGGCGGGCAGGACCGCCGCCTGGAAGCCCTCGACGCCGACGTCGTGCCACGAACGCACGACGGCCGGCTGGTTGTCGACGGCACCGTCAGCGCCGAAACCACGCTCTACGACTTCAATGCCCGCTTCAAGGTGACCTATGAGATGGGGCTCGACGACATACCGCGCGATCCCGATGGGCAGGAGATCCGACGAGCCGACCTGGAGACCATCGAAAGTCTGGAGCAGGCGCTGAGCGCGGTTGGCGTCAAGAAGCGCGCCGGGCAGTTGAGCACGGAGGACTACGAGGCGGAAGTCAAAAGAGTCCGCGAGCGGCTCGATGACCTTCCCAAGACCGTGGGCGTGCGGCCGACCCAGAATCCGCCCGAGGCCGAGGTGAACCCGGACTTCAGCCTGACGGTGGCCGGCAAGGTGGCCGCCGCTGCCGGCGCCGCGGCTACCGCCGGACTGCTTGCGCTGCCGGTGACGTGGGTAGCGGGGGCGGCCGGGGTCGGGGCGGCCGGCGCGGGCGGTCTGCTGACCCTGGCGATCGTGCAGTACCTCACCACCGTGCTGACCATCGACTGGTTCGGCGTCGGGCTCGGATCGCGGCAAGTCAAGCAGTCGCTGAACGATCGTCCGGAAGGTACATCGCTGCCGCCGATCGGAATACCGATCGAGGTGGATTTCAACCGGCAGCGTCTTGCGGTGTACTTCCGTCCGCTACCCGCGAAGTTATGGATCGGTTGCGTCTCGGTCGAAGACGAAGAAGACGACAACCTCGACTCCGACATTCGGCTCGTTGGCGGTCGCTGGCCCACCGATGGCCGGCCCTGGAAGCTGTCCAACGACGACGCCATGCTGTACGTCGACTCCGGCGAACTCCAGCTGGTCATGGAACCGGACAGTGTCAGCGGTGAAGGGCCGGCGATCAGTGTTGCGACCGCCGCGGACGGACGGCGCTATTTGCAGGTGGAAAACGAGGACGCCGACAAATTGCGTCGGATCCCGCGGTGCGGTGGTCAAGACGACGAGACGGACCGAAAGTGAGCCCCGACGTGGAACTAACGGAGAGTTCAAGACTCATGAATGTTGCAATGGCGGGTCAGCGGCGCGCGCGCCGGAATCGACCTCTGT
>DATDLZ010000183.1:0-4779 GCA_036519055.1 Mycobacterium sp. | reverse complement strand
CCAGGACGTGTTCGATCGTGCTGGTGTCGGCGACCGCCTGGTCGGCCGCTTCCTTCAATGGCTCCGGCTTGCCGTGCCGGAACTGACCGTCGGCGGTGATCAGCAGTTTGGCCTGCGCGTCGACGATCCGGGCACCCAGCGCGGTCGCGGTGAAACCGGCGAACACCACGCTGTGCAGCACGCCCAGCCGCGCGCAGGCCAGCATCGCGACGATGGCCTCCGGGATCATCGGCATGTAGATGGCGACGCGGTCCCCCGCGACCAGCCCCAGATCGGTGAGCGCGTTGGCGGCTTTGCAGACCTCGGTCCGCAGGTCACTGTAGGTGAGGGTGCGGCCTTCGCCGACCCGTTCAGCCTCCCAATGGATCGCGACGCGATCGCCGTTGCCGGCTTCGACGTGACGGTCCACGCAGTTGTAGGTGACGTTGAGTTTGCCGTCAGTGAACCATTTGGCAAACGGAGCCGCCGACCAGTCCAAAACCTGGGAAAACGGTGTCGCCCAGGAGAGTCGGTTGGCTTGCTCGGCCCAGAACGTCAGCCGGTCCTGCTCGGCCTTTCGGTACAGGTCATCGCCGGCGTTGGCCTGCGCAACGAACTGTGTTGACGGTGCATACGACGATGGTGCCTCGGTGTGCGTCTCGGTCACGCGCACGAGCCTAATCAGGTTGAGTTAACTTTTGAGCGGCTGCAGACAATCCAGTCGCGCCGACTCGGAGAGCCACGCCCGAATTGTATTGCTGATCGGAGGAGGACGGCTTGCGTCGGTTTCGCGTCCTTGCGCTGGCCGTGCTGCTGGCTGCCGCGTCGCTGACCGGCTGTGGGGTGCGGACCGTCCGTACCGATGTGGTGATCGTCAACGCGGGCGAGCCGCAGAATCCGTTGATCCCGACCAATACCAACGACTCCAACGGCGGCCGGATCGTCGACCGGCTGTTCGCCGGCCTGATGTCGTATGACGCCAGGGGCGCGCCGACGCCGGAGGTGGCCCAGTCGATCGAGACCACCGACGACGTCAACTACCGGATCACGCTCAAACCCGGCTGGGCGTTCAGTGACGGCTCGCCGGTAACCGCGCACTCGTTCGTCGACGCCTGGAATTACGGTGCACTGTCCACCAATGCTCAACTGCAGCAGAGTTTTTTCAGCCCGATCGCCGGTTTCGACGAGGTCGCCGCACCGGCCCCGACGGCGACCGCGATGTCCGGGCTTCAGGTGATCAATGACCACGAGTTCACCGTTCGGCTCAAGGGTCCGACGATCGACTTCACACTGCGGCTTGGGTTTTCGCCCTTCTACCCGTTGCCCGCCGCTGCGCTGAAAGACATGGCTGCGTTCGGGCAACATCCGGTCGGCAACGGCCCGTATCGACTCGGCGACGAGCCGGGCAATCCGGCCTGGCAGCACAACGTCAAACTCGACCTGGTCACCAACCCCGGCTATCACGGCAACCGAGTGCCGCAGAACAAGGGGCTGCGGTTTGTCTTCTATGCCAACCTCGACACCGCTTACGCCGACTTGCTGTCGAGCAATCTCGATGTGCTGGACACGATTCCGCCCAGCGTGCTGCCCGTCTACCGCCGAGACCTCGGCGATCGCGCTGTCACCGCGCCCGCGGCGGCGAACCAGACACTGGACACTCCGCTGCGTCTGCCGCACTTCTCCGGCGACGAGGGCCGGTTGCGCCGGCTCGCGCTGTCGGCCGCGATCAACCGCGAACAGATCTGTCGCAAGATCTTCTCCGGTGCACGAGCACCGGCTCGCGATTTCACCGCGAGTTCGCTGCCCGGATATGACCCCGGCATCGACGGCAACACCGCGCTGAACTTCGACGCGGATCGTGCGCGGCGGCTCTGGTCGCAGGCCGACGCGATCTCGAAATGGACTGGGCGGTATGCAATTGCCTACAACGCCGACGGTTCACATCAGGAATGGATCGACGCGGTAGCCAATAGCATCAAGAACACGCTGGGCATCGACGCCGTCGGGGCGCCTCAGCCCACCTTCGCCGGCTTTCGTACTCAGATCACCAGCCGTACGATCGGCACCGCGTTCCGTGCCGGCTGGCAGGGCGACTTCCCGTCGATGCTGGAGTTTTTAGAGCCGTTGTTCGTCACCGGCGCGGGCGCCGACGACGTCGGCTACTCCAATCCTCGGTTCGATGCCGCGATGGCCGCCGCCGAGGCCGCGCCTGATCTGCCGCAGTCGTACCAGCTCGCCAACGACGCACAGCGAATCCTGTTGCAAGACATGGCGGTTGTACCGCTGTGGTACACCGTCGCCGTGGCGGGACGGTCACCGTCGGTCAGCCACGTCGCGCTGACCTGGAACGGACTGCCCGACTACGAACACATCGTGAAGGCCTGAGATGGCGTGGTACATCGCGCGGCGAATCGCGGCCATGATCCCGGTCTTCCTGGGGGCCACGTTGCTGATCTACGGCATGGTCTTCTTGCTGCCTGGCGACCCGATCGCGGCGCTGGGCGGTGATCGCCCGCTGAGCCCGGCGGTGGCCGCACAACTGCGCGCGCAATATCACCTCAACGACCCGTTCTGGTTGCAGTACCTGCATTACCTCGGTGGCATCCTGCACGGCGACCTCGGTCACGCCTACTCCGGTCTACCGGTGACCAGCGTTCTGGCGCAGGCGTTTCCGGTGACGTTCAAGTTGGCAATGATCGCGCTGGCGGTGGAGGCGCTGTTCGGCGTCGGGTTCGGGGTGATAGCCGGGCTGCGCCAGGGTGGCGTTTTCGACGGCGCTGTATTGATCGTCAGCCTGGTCATAATCGCGGTGCCGATCTTCGTACTGGGGTTCCTCGCGCAATTCGTCTTCGGGGTCCGGCTGGGTATCGCGGCGGTGACGGTAGGCGACCAGCCGACGTTCGCCCGGCTGCTATTGCCCGGAATCGTCTTGGGCGCCGTGTCATTCGCTTACGTGGTGCGGTTGACCCGCTCCGCGGTGGCCGACAACGCGCACGCCGACTACGTGCGCACCGCGACTGCCAAAGGGTTGTCGCGGCCGCGGGTGGTGACGGTGCACATCCTGCGCAATTCGCTGATCCCGGTGGTGACTTTCCTGGGGGCAGACCTCGGCGCGCTGATGGGGGGCGCGATCGTGACCGAAGGCATCTTCAACGTCCACGGTGTCGGCGGCGTCCTCTACCAGGCCGTAACGCGGCAGGAAGCCCCGACCGTGGTGTCTATCGTGACGGTGCTCGTAGTCGTCTACCTCGTCACCAACCTGGCGGTGGACCTGCTGTACGCGGCGCTGGACCCCAGGATTCGCTATGGCTGAAACGGGTGCCGGCGTGGGCTTTTGGCGGGATACGTGGCGCGGGCTGCGTCGCCGCCCGAAATTCATCATCAGCGCGGTGCTGATCGGATGTGTCGTCGTGGTTGCGGTGCTTCCGGCATTGTTCACTGGCGCCGATCCCGGATACGCCAACCCGGACCAGAGTCTGCTGGGGCCGTCGGTCGCGCATTGGTTCGGCACCGACCTGCAGGGCCACGACATCTACGCCCGCACCATCTACGGCGCACGTGCCTCAATCACCGTCGGTCTCGGTGCCACCCTGTTGGTGTTCATCATCGGTGGGGCGCTGGGAGCGGTGGCCGGCTTTTACGGTGGGTGGATCGACGCGGTGGTGTCCCGGATCGCCGACGTGTTCTTCGGTATCCCGTTGCTGCTGGCCGCCATCGTGCTGATGCAGGTCATGCATCACCGCACAGTGTGGACGGTGATCGCCATCCTGGCGCTGTTCGGATGGCCGCAGATAGCCCGGATCGCCCGCGGCGCCGTGCTCACGGTCCGCGGCAGCGACTACGTGCTGGCGGCGAAAGCGCTGGGGTTGAGCAGGTTTGGGATTTTGGTACGCCACGTGGTGCCCAATGCCATCGGCCCGGTCATCGCGATGTCGACCATCGCGCTCGGGATGTTCATCGTCACCGAAGCCACGCTGTCCTACCTCGGGGTCGGGCTGCCGCCCTCGGTGGTGTCGTGGGGCGGCGACATCAACGTCGATCAAATCCGGTTGCGGGCCGGATCGCCGATCTTGTTCTATCCGGCTGGTGCGCTGGCAATCACCGTGCTGGCCTTCCTGATCATGGGCGACGTGTTGCGCGATGCCTTGGACCCGACGTCGCGGGCGAGGCGGCCATGACGGCACCTGAGTCGCCGCTGCTGAGCGCTGCCGGCCTGGAGGTCAGGTTCGGTGACGACGCTCCGGCGGTGCGGGGAGTGGATCTTGAGGTGCGCAGCGGGCAGACCGTGGCGATCGTCGGCGAGTCAGGTTCGGGCAAGTCCACCACCGCCGCGGCGATTCTGGGTCTGCTGCCGCCGGGCGGTCGAATCACTGCCGGGCGCATCGTGTTTGACGGTGTCGACCTCACCGCCGCCGGCCGTCGACAGCTTCGATCGATCCGGGGCACCGGCATCGGTTACGTGCCACAGGACCCGATGACCAACCTGAACCCGGTGTGGAAGGTAGGTTTTCAGGTACGAGAAGCGCTGCGGGCAAACAATATCGATCGACACGCAGTCGAGTTGCTTGCCGATGCCGGCATGTCCGATCCGGCACTGCGGGCCCGGCAGTACCCGCACCAATTGTCCGGCGGTATGTGTCAGCGCGCCCTGATCGCCATCGGGTTGGCCGGCCGGCCTCGGCTGTTGATCGCCGACGAACCGACCTCAGCGCTGGACGTCACCGTCCAGCGTCAGGTGCTCGACCATCTGCAGCAACTCGCGGGTGAACTTGGCACCGCGGTGCTGCTGATCACCCATGA
>DATDLZ010000182.1:0-2146 GCA_036519055.1 Mycobacterium sp. | reverse complement strand
CAGGCCACGACCCGCGGCAACGAGTCGGGCAGGCTTCTACTCCGAAGTTGCGACGGCTTTCGGGTGTGATCTGATTCCTGAGCTGGGCGGACGGTTCGTAGCCAGCGCGAATATGTAGTCAGAATTTACGACGTGTCGTCTTCGCAGATGCGTTGGAATCGAATATGATTCAGGCTATGCCACGGAAACCGAGCCGAGTCCACGTAGTCAGAGTTCGGAAGGCGCACCTGGACAAGCAGGGCCGGCGCCGCGAGTACACGTCGGCCTACCTGCGGCGCACCTATCGCGAGGGCGGCACGGTGCGCAACGAGACCGTGGCGAACCTGTCGATGCTGCCGCCGGAGGCGGTCGACGCGATCGAGGCGACCCTGAAAGGCGCGCGGCTGGTCCCGGTGGGAGGGGCGGTCACGATCACCCGCTCGCTGCCGCACGGGCACGTGGCCGCGGTCGCGGCGATGGCGCGCACGCTGGGGTTGCCCGCGCTGCTGGGGCCGGCGTGCCGGGCGCGGGACATCGCCCTGGCGCTGATCGTCTCGCGGGTGCTGCGTGCGGGCTCGAAGCTGTCCACGCTGGCCTGGTGGGACGACACCACCCTCGGGGTGGACCTGGGCGTGGTCGCCGCGTCCACCGACGAGATCTACGCGGCGATGGACTGGCTGGCCGGCCGGCAGGAGGCGATCGAAAACAAGCTCGCGGCACGGCATTTGAGCGAGTCGGCGAATCCGGCGCGGATGGCGTTGTTCGATCTGACCTCCTCGTGGGTGACCGGCCGGTGTTGCGAGTTGGCCGCGCGTGGCTACTCCCGCGACGGCAAGAAGGGTTGTGAGCAGATCGAGTACGGGGTGCTCACCGATCCGGCCGGCCGCCCGGTCGCGGTGCGCGTGTTCGACGGCAGCACCGCCGACCCGGTCGCGTTCACCGAGATCGTCACCGTCATCCGCCACACGCTGGGCATCCAGCAGTTGGTGCTGGTGGGCGATCGCGGCATGATCACCTCCGCCCGCATCGACGCGCTGCGCGAACTCAACGACAACCCCGACACCACAACCGATTTCGGCTGGATCACCGCGCTGCGCGCACCCGCGATCGCCAAACTCGCTCGCGACGACGGGCCGCTGCAGATGAGCCTGTTCGACACCCAGGACCTGGCCGAGATCCGCCACCCCGACTACCCCGGCGAACGGTTGATCGCCTGCCGCAACCCAGCGCTGGCGGCCGAACGCGCCCGCAAACGCGCAGAGCTGCTGGCCGCGACCGAGAAACTACTCGCCGGCATCGCCGGCCGGGTCGCCGCCGGCACCCTGCGCGGGGCCGGCAAGATCGGGATCGTGGTCGGCAAGGCCATCGGGAAATACAAGATGGGCAAGCACTTTCACACCACCATCACCGACACCGGCTTCGCGTTCGATCGCGACCGGGCCGGCATCGACGCCGAAGCCGAGCTGGACGGCATCTACGTGCTGCGCACCAGCGTCGACACCGACACCCTCGACCCCGCCGGGGTTGTCGACAGCTACAAGAAGCTCGCCAACATCGAACGCGACTTCCGCATCATCAAGACCGACGACCTGGACCTGCGCCCCATCCACCACCGCCTCGACGAGCGGGTCCGCGCACACGTGCTGATCTGCCTGCTCGCCTGCTACCTGGTCTGGCACCTGCGCAAGGCCTGGGCACCGCTGACCTTCACCGACGAGCACCCACCCCAGCGCGACAACCCGGTCGCGGCCGCGCCGCGTTCACCCCAAGCCGATGCCAAGGCCGCCCACAAACACGACGCCGACGGCAACCCACTACGCAGCTTCCGCGGCCTGCTCGACCACCTGGCCACCCTCACCCGCAACCAGGTCCGCTACCACGGCGCCAGCACCGACGTGCCCCTACTCGCCGACCCCACCCCCGACCAACGCCACGCCTTCGATCTCCTCGACACCCCGATACCCCTCACCGCCACCGCGTAGCCAGAACAACCACCCACAAAACCAGCGAATCCCCAGGTCAACCCTCGATCCACCGATCTCAGCTGCCGTAACTTCGGATTAGCGCGCGTTCGAGGTACACCGCCGATCCGGTGGGTGTGGTGGGTATCGGCTGGCCTGTCTGTGCGATCAGCGCCGACAACGGCTTGGCCTCAGGTCTGGGCTTG
>DATDLZ010000181.1:0-12838 GCA_036519055.1 Mycobacterium sp. | reverse complement strand
CATCTCCGCCAAGAGCGAGCAGCGGATCGCGTCATGGGCGACGGCACTGGCCGATTGGATGGCGGGCCAGGGCGCCGATGTGCCGCTGGCCGACATCGCGCACACCGTCAACCTTTTCCGCAGTCGCCACAACAAACTGGCCACGGTCTCCGCACGTGACCGCGCCGAGGCAGTGGCTGGGCTGCGGGCGCTGGCGGCCGGGCAGCCGACGCCGGGCGTTGTCGGCCCGCGCGAGGCGCCCCGTGGGTCGGGCACGGTGTTCTTGTATTCGGGTCAGGGTTCGCAGTGGGCGGGGATGGGTCGGCAGTTGTTGGCCGATGAGCCGGCGTTTGCTGCGGCGGTTGCCGAGTTGGAGCCGGATTTTGTTGCGCAGGTGGGTTTTTCGTTGCGTGATGTGCTGCTGGGCGGAGAGCCGGTGGTGGGTATCGAGCGTATCCAGCCGGTGTTGGTGGGTATGCAGCTGGCGTTGACCGCGTTGTGGCGCTCTTACGGTGTTGAGCCTGATGCGGTGATCGGGCATTCGATGGGTGAGGTGACCGCGGCGGTGGTGGCCGGGGCGTTGAGCCCGGCTGATGGCCTGAAAGTCATTGCCACCCGGTCGAAGTTGATGTCGCGGTTGTCGGGTCAGGGCGCGATGGCGTTGCTGGAGGTCGGTGCTGCCGAGGCCGAGAAATTGGTGGGGCAGTATCCGGACATCACGGTGGCGGTGTATGCCGCGCCGGAGCAGACGGTGATCGCCGGCCCGCCCGAACAGGTCGATGCGGTCATCGCGGTTGTCGACGCGCAGGGGAAGTTGGCGCGTCGCGTCGAGGTGGATGTGGCCTCGCACCATCCGACGGTGGACCCGATCCTGGCCGAGCTCAAAGAAGCGCTGGCCGATTTGAAGCCGATGACGCCGCGGATTCCGTTGATCAGCACAGTCGGCCAGTCCGGCAGTGAGCCAGCGACGTTCGACGCCGACTACTGGGTGGTGAACCTGCGCAACCCGGTGCGGTTCAGCCAGGCCGTCGCGAAAGCCGCGGAAAAGCACGCCAACTTCGTCGAGGTCAGCCCGCACCCACTGCTGAGCCACGCCATCAACGGCACGTTGGAGTCGGCCAAGCCGCGCGGCGGCGCCCAGGTGTCGGGAACGCTGACCCGGGACAACCCGGAGACGCTGACCTTCCACACCCAGCTGGCGACAGTACGTCCGCCGTCGGCCGCCGCGGCGCACAATGCCGGTGGGACAAAGAGACTCATCGACCTACCGCCGACGCCGTGGCAGCACGTCCGCTACTGGGCGGCGCCGTTCTCGTCGAACCGGCAACCGGCCAGCGCACATCCGCTGCTGGGCACGCACGTCGAGTTGCCCTCCGGTCGCGAGCACGTCTTCACGGCCGATGTCGGCACCGATGTCCTTCCTTACCTGCTTGACCACAAGGTGCATGGCCAACCCGTCATGCCCGGCACCGGTTTCGGTGAGATCGCGCTCGCGGCCGCCAGCGAAGCCCTGGGCCTGCCGGCGCAGTCGGTGACCGTTGGCGTCGAGGTCGAACAGATGCTGCCGCTGGGCGAATCGACCCAGCTCACCACGCAGCTCACCCGGGGCGAGAAGGACGGCGACGAGATCCGCGTGGAGATCCATTCGCGCTCGGCCACCGGTGCCTGGATCCGCCACGCCGTGGCGAAAGTCCAAGTGGGGCAATCGGAGGCACCGTTCGTGCCGACCGCTGCGTCGGATCCCGGCACGGTGGTCTCGCCCGCGGATCTGTACTCCGCGTTGCGCAACACCGGTTTGCACCACGGGCAGGCGTTCGCCGCACTGACCCGCATCGTCCGCCGCTCCAACGGCACATCCGAGACCGAGATCGTCCTGCCGGACGAGGCGACCGGGCACCGTGGTTACCGGATTCACCCGGTGTTGCTCGACGCTGCTCTGCAGGGTCTGGCCGCCGCGCTGTCGAGTGAGGCGCTGGCCGACTCCAGCGAGGCAACCTATCTGCCGGTGTCGTTCGAGAAGATCCGGGTGTTCGGTGAGGTCGGGCGCCGCGCCCGATGCCGCGCCGAGTTGGTCAACCCCGACGCCGAGGGGTCCGGCATCATGGGCCGCGTCCTCATCACGGACGACACGGGCACTCCGACCGCCGAGATCAGCGGTATCTACCTGCAGCGGGTGCAACGCCGCAGTGTGCCACTGCCGTTGACGCAGAAGATCTTCGACACCGAATGGGTCGAGACTCCTGCCGACGCCGCTTCCGCACCGGACGGCAGCTGGCTGGTGCTGAACGACGGCGCCGAAGCCGAGGCGGTGGCCAAGGAGTTCGTCGCCGCATTCGGCTCACCGACCCGACGGGTCATCGCTGCCGACCTTTCGCAGGAGTCGGCGGTCCTGGAAGCCTTCTCGCAGGCCGCGGGAGACGCCGAGCTCCCGCCGGTCGGCGTCGTCATCTTCGCGGGCAAGCAGACATTCGACGGGACCGATTCCGGTGACGCTCCGGCCCGCGGACGCGACCTGGTGTGGGGCGTCGCGTCGACGGTGCGCACGATCCTCACCGGGTGGCACGGCAAGTCGCCACGACTGTGGCTGGTGTCCCGCGACGGTCTGGCCGTCGACGACGGCGAGCCCGGCGACCCGTCGATCAGCGCCCTGACCGGGTTGATCCGGGTTCTGGCCTACGAGCACCCGGACCTACGCACCACGTTGGTCGACCTGTCCGGTGACGTGACACCCCTGACCACGGAGCTGGGGCTGGCCTCCGGAGACGACGTGGTCGCCTGGCGTCGCGAAAACCGTTATGTGAAGCGGCTTTCCCGTGCGACGCTGGGTACGGCCAAGTCCGACACGGTCGTTCGGCCGGACGGCGCCTACATCCTCACCGGTGGCCTCGGCGGCATCGGGTTGGCGATGGCTCGTTGGCTGGTCGACAGCGGCGCCGGCCGGGTGATCCTCAACGGACGGTCTCAGCCGTCGGAGGAGGCGCAAGCTCTGCTCGACGAACTCGGGCAGCGTGCCCAGATCGCCGTGGTGCTCGGCGATATCGCCGCACCCGGAGTCGCCGAGCGGCTGGTGAGCGCGGCCGAAGAGACCGGGCTGGCGTTGCGCGGTCTGATGCACAGCGCCGTGGTACTCGACGACCAGATCGTCGCCGGCCTCAGCAAGGAGAGCCTGGAGCGGGTCTGGGCGCCGAAAGCCATTGGCGCGCTGCGACTGCACGCCGCAACCGTCGGTCGTGAACTTGACTGGTGGGTCGGCTTCTCGTCGACGTCGTCACTGCTGGGTGCGCCCGGGCAGGGCGCCTACGCCGCCGCGAGTGCCTGGCTCGACGGCCTGGTCGATTGGCGGCGGGCGTCGGGTTTGCCTGCCACCACGATCAACTGGGGCCAGTGGTCCGACATCGGCGTCGCCCGCGCCCTGACCTTCAGTGCGCTGGATCCCATTTCGCCGGCCGAAGGCATCGAGGCGCTGGAGGCCATCCTGGCCAACCAGCCGACCAGCATCGGGGTGGCCCGGCTGCGGCTGGACCGGGCCGCGGCCGCGTTCCCGGAGATTCAGCAACTCGGCTATTTCGCGAAGTTGGCCGAGGAACTCGACATCGACAGCGACGACGACGATTGGGCGGGCCCCGACGCGTTGCGCGAGATGGACCCCGCCGAAGTCAACCGGGTCGTCATCGCGCGACTGAGCGGCCGCATCCTGGCCATCATGGGCTACCCGAAGGGCAGCACGCTCGACGCCGATCAGCCGTTGACCGAATTGGGCATGGATTCGCTCATGGCGGTCCGAATCCGCAACACTGTTCGCGGCGACTTCGGTGTGGAACCGCCGGTGGCACTGCTGTTGCAGGGCGCCTCGCTGGCCGCGCTGACGACCGACCTGATCCGTCAGCTGGGCCTGGAGACCGGGGACAAGGCTGACAGCGGCAGCGGGGTTCGTGACAGAGCCAAGCAGCGCGCCGCGGCCCGTCAGCGTGCCGCCGCCAGGCGAAAGGTAGGAGATCGAGTGTGACCAGCAACAGCGAACTGCCGCCCAACGCGATCGCGGTGGTCGGCATGGCGGCCAGGTTGCCCGGCGCCAACACGCTGTCGGCATTCTGGGACAACCTGCGCCGCGGCGAGGAGTCGATCGTCACGCTGGCCGAAGATGACCTGCTGGCCGAGGGCATCCCCGAGAAGTCGCTGGCGAATCACGCCTATGTGCGGCGCGCCGCGTTGGTGGACGGCATCGACGAATTCGACGCCGACTTCTTCGGCTTCACTCCGCAGGTAGCGCGCTCGACCGATCCGCAGCACCGGCTGTTCCTGCAGACCGCGTTCCATGCGATCGAGGACGCCGGCTACGACCCCGCCGAGATCGAGGGCTCGGTCGGCGTGTACGCGACCAGCACCACCAGCGGATACCTGCTGCACAACATCATGTCCAACTATGACCCCAATGTGGTTATGGGACAAGGTATTACCTTCGATATGGTCAACCTGTCGTTGCAGAACGACAAGGACTACCTGGCCACCAAGCTGTCGTATGCGTTGAATCTGCGCGGGCCCGCACTCTCGGTGCAGACGGCCTGCTCGTCGGCGTTGGTCGCGGTGCACCTGGCCTGCCAGAGCATCCTGAACGGCGAGTGCGAGATGGCGCTGGCCGGCGGCGCATCGCTGCGCATCCCGCATCACGTCGGGTATTGGTACGCCCCAGGCTCGATGGTGTCGCCGACCGGCCATTGCCGGCCTTTCGATGCGCGCTCCGACGGCACGATTTTCGGCAGCGGTGTCGGTGTGGTGGTGCTCAAGGCCCTGCAGGATGCCGTCGACGACGGCGACCGAATCCACGCCGTGATCCGCGGATCGGCGCTGAACAACGATGGCTCGACGAAGATGACGTACGCCGCCCCGACCGCGGCCGGCCAGGCCGACGTCATCGCCGAGGCGCACGCGATCGCCGAGGTTGACTCTTCGGAGATCAGCTACATCGAGACGCACGGAACCGGCACGCCGCTGGGCGACCCGATCGAAATCGAAGGTCTGCGGCAAGCTTTCGAGGTTTCCGAGGAGACCCGTTCCGGCCCGTGCTACGTCGGTTCGGTCAAGTCCAATATCGGCCACTTGGAGTCGGCCGCCGGAATCGCGAGCCTGATCAAAGCGATTCTGTGCCTGAAGCATCGGGCAATTCCGGCGACGCTGCACTACACCAGCCCCAACCCCGAATTGCATCTCGACCGTGGACCTTTCAAGGTTCGCAGCGAATACGGCCCGTGGGAATGGGACGGCGTGCTGCGCGCCGGGGTCAGCTCGTTCGGTGTCGGTGGCACCAATGCGCACCTGGTGCTGGAGGAAGCGCCCGCTGTCGCGGCCTCGGCACCGGTATCCGGCCCGCAGGTGCTGTTGATGTCGGCGCGAAGCACCGACGCGCTGGAACAGTCACGCAAGTCGCTGGCCGCCGAAATCTCCGGCGACGACGCGCTGAGCCTGGCTGACGTCGCCTACACCCTCGGCCGTCGCCGCAAAGAGAAGATCCGGATGGCCGCGGTCGTCAACGACGAGCAGCACGCGAGAACCGTGCTGGAGACCGCAGAGAACGACAATGTCTTCGTCGGCGAATTCGCTGGGAACACGGACAATTCCGACCAGGTGATCTTCCTGTTCCCCGGTCAGGGTGCGCAGCACATCGGGATGGCGCGCGGCCTTTACGACTCCGAGCCGGTGTTCGCCGAGCACTTCGACCAGTGCGCCGCAGGGTTCAGTGACGAGCTCGGTGTCGACCTGCGGGCGGAGATCTTCGAGGGCACAGCCCGCAACCTGGAGCGCACCGACCGCACCCAGCCCGCGTTGTTCACCGTCGAATATGCGCTGGCCAAGCTGATCGAGAGCTACGGTGTCCAGCCTGCGGCGCTGGCCGGACACAGCATCGGCGAGTACGTCGCGGGCACCATCGCCGGGGTCTTCGACATCGAGACGGCCATCAAGGTGGTCTCGATGCGGGCGCGGCTGATGCACGCCGCGCCGCGCGGCGTAATGGTCGCGGTGGCGCTGAGCCCAGAAGCGGTGGGCGAGTACCTCAACGGTGAGGTCGACATCGCCGCGATCAACGAGCCGGGCGGCTGCGTCGTCGCCGGGTCCGAAGAGGGTATTCGCCAATTCAGCGAACGCCTCACCGAGAAGGGCATCGTGGCCCGCCGGGTCCGCACGTCACACGCCTTCCACTCGCGCTTGATGGACTCGATGATCCCGGAGTTCACCGGCTTCCTGTCCCGCCAGACGCTCCGCGAACCCCAGATTCCGTTGCTGTCCAACGTGACTGGAACTTGGCTGGCCGCCAGCGAAGCCACCAACCCGGCAACGTGGGCGCGCCAGGTGCGCTCGACGGTCCGGTTCTCCGACGAGGTCGACGTGTTGCTCGGGGACCCGAACCGCATCCTGGTCGAGGTCGGCCCCGGCGGCACGCTGACCGCATCGGCGAGCCGACACCCCCGCTGGTCGACTGGACACCGGGCTGTGCGGTTGATGCGCCATCACGCGCAGAACCGCGACGACCGCGACGCATTCCTGCTCGCGCTCGGCCAGCTGTGGTCGGCCGGTGTAGAGGTGGACTGGTCGCCGCTGCGCGGCGGGCAGCCGGCGCAGCTGATCACGTTGCCGGGGTATCCCTTTGAGCGGCAACGGCATTGGATCGAGCACCGTCAGACGACGTGGACGGGCGATGCCGCGGCGACCAACGGGGCCGCCGCCGCGTCGGCCGTCGGTACTGAAGCTGCGCAGGCCGCCACGTCTGTCAAGTCGACGATGGAAGCGACGCTGCAACGTATCTGGGGCCAGTGCCTGGGGCTGCCTGATGTCCAACGTAACGCGAACTTCTTTGAGCTGGGCGGTGATTCGCTGGTCGCGATCAGCGTCGCGATGACCGCCTCCAATGAGGGCCTGGACCTCACCCCGCAGGATCTCTACGAGAACCAGACGGTTGCCGCGTTGGCCAAGGCGCTGACAGCCCGCTATGCGGCCGGCGGCCTGGCCCGGCAGTCGCCGGGTGACGTCACGCATCCGCCGGTGCCGCCGAACATCTCGTACTTCCTCGAGCACGGCGTGCGTGAGCATGAGCAGTGGCGCGTCCCGCTGATCCTGCAACTGCGCCCCGACGTGCAGGTCGACGACGTGTGCGCGGTGCTGACCGGGCTGCGCAACCACCATGAGGCCCTGCGTCTGCGACTCGTCGAACGCTCAGGCACGTGGGAGCAGGTGATCGGCGAGCCCGGTGACTTCGCCGACTTGTCCACCCGCTCACTGCCGGAAGACATCAAACCGGGCACGCCGCAGGAACGCGATGCGCTGCTGTCGACACTGATAGACGTAGTCCGCCAACAAGACCCGTCCAACCCGCTGATCGCGACCTATGTCCGCGGGGTGCCGGGCGGCCCGTGCTACCTCGCGATCAGTGTGCGGGCAATCGTGGCCGACAACGCCTCGCGCGACATCCTGCTGACCGATATCTTCACCGCGTTCGGGCAGCAACTGGCCGGTGAAGAGATTGCGTTGCAACCGGTCACGACGCCGTGGACCGAGTGGTCCCAGCGCTGCGCGGCATTGGCCGTCCACCCGGCGGTCGTGGAGAGCCGCGACTACTGGCTGAAGACGGCATCGGCGTCGACGCTGAAGGTGGCGCGCGAGCAGACCGCCGGGGCGCCGGGCCTGCCGGACTTGGCCCGGAGCGCGTCGTCGCTGACCGTCGCGGAGACGACCGAGATCGATGATGCCCGCCGACGGCTGCGGGTGCCGATCGACGAAATGCTGTTGGCCGCGTTGGGCAGGACCATCGCTCACCAGATCGGTGACGGGACCGTCGCCGTCGACCTCAGCGGCGAGGGGCGGTCGGTACTCAAGCCCGACGTCGACCTGCGCCGCACCGTCGGCTGGTTCAATACCATCTATCCCATCGCGCTCACCTGCGCCAAGGACGACGGCGCCAAGCAGCTGCTCGACGACGTGCACAACACACTGACTGCCGTCCCGCACTACGGAATCGGCTATGGGCTGCTGCGCTACCTGTACGCGCCGACAGCGCGGCAACTCAGCGCCACCGGTCCGGCCGACATCTTCTTCTCCTACATCGGCACGATCCCCGATCTGCCGCCGCTGGGCGAGGACGTCGCGGTCCGATTCGACTCCGACACCTCATTGCCGGTGCGCGAAGCGATTCCGGGCCTGGGCCACGGAATAGAGTTGCGGGTCTTCCGTACGGCCGGTGTGCTGCATCTGGACTGGTGGTACGACAGCCGGCGGGTCGACGGGGCCACCGTGCAGTCACTTGCCAGCGGGTTCTCCCGGACATTGTTGGAGCTGATCCGGGAAGCGCTCGCGCAAGACGAGATGGACTCCGGCAGTGACGAAATGGAACTCGTTGACCTGTCGTAGATCTCGACAAGGCTAGAAAGGCAACCGTGTTTCCATCGTCGGTCATTCGCAAGCTGGCGCTCAGCGAGGAAATGCTCGCTGAGACGCACAACTTCGTCGGGCTCGCCGCGCACCTCGAGGGTCCGATTGATGTCGACGCGCTGACGGACGCCTTTGACCTGCTGCTCGAGGCGCATCCGGTGCTGACCGCGCGCCTCGAACGCGGCGCCGACGGCCGTCACGAGCTGGTCGCCGACGACCTGATGCACTCGGGACTCGAGGTCATCGAGGTCGACGCGTCGCAGACCGACAACCCGCCGCCGCATTTCGATCAGGGCGAATCGCTGGTGCATCTGCGCCTGTTCATCCGCGGTGGGCAGGCGCATCCGACGCTCTACGTCCACCATGCGCTGGCCGACGGTCACCACATGTACGGCCTGATCGAGGAATTGCTGTCCTTCTACACCGATCTGGTCGCCAACGGGAAGACCGGTCCGGTGACCGCGCAGCCCGCACCGGAGTCGATCGAGACCGTGCTCGCCGACCGGGGCATCCAGAAAGGGCCGCGTTCGGGTATCGAGCGGTTCATGCCGGCGCTGTTCGCCTACGACCTGCCGCCCTCCCGGCGCGGCGACACCGGCGTGAAACCCACTTCGCCCGTGCGTGTTCCGATGGTGTCGTGCCGGCTCAGCGAGAGCCAGACGCACGCCATCGTCGAGCTCTGCCGCGCCGAAAAGCTGGGTCTGCACTCGGTGCTGTCGGCGGCGATCCTGATCGCGGAGTGGCAGGTGCGGGGCAGGGTGAACATCCCGGTGCCGTTCATCTACACGGTCGATCTGCGGTACTTCCTGTCACCGCCGGTGTCGGCGACCGGCTGCACGAACCCGGTCGGGTTGGGAACGTATCTGGCTGAGATCAACGCCAAAACAACGGTGGTCGGCTTGGCCCGCGACATCGCCGCGACGTTCCGCGCGGACCTGGATCAAGGTGTGATTCAGCAGTCCCGGCTGCACTTCAGCCCGCAGTATGTCGGCAACGCACCCGGTATGCCGGACGTTGTGTTGTTGTCCGACAATGGTTTGGTGCCCCCGGTGCGCACACCTCCCGGAGTGGACGTCACTGCCACGCACGGCGAGTTGTACTTCGCGGTCAGCGCCGGAATCGAGATCTACTTCACCCAGATCTACGCCGACCAGCTCAACGTCGAGTACCACTCGCACGGCCCGGATCCGGAAAAGTCGATCGAGGCCATTCTTGGGCTGCTGTCCGCGGTTGCCGAACAGCACGCGGCCAGCGGCGTCAGCTGACCGGTCCGTAGGCGTAGCGGTGGTACTGGAATGTTCGGCGCAGCGGCGGGAGCGGTCGGACCAACTGCCGCATCACCCGGAAGACAGCCGATGCCCGGCCGAAGGTGCTCGCATCGAAAAACGTCACACCGCTGACCAACCGGACTCCGGAGAGGCGGTCGATCACGTCGGACGGCTTGTTGACCGCCCAGTACAGCGTCGAGCCGGACTGCCGCTGCAGGCGGTGCGTTTTCTGCGACCGGACGACGAGCCGGCTGTAGTAGTCGATCTGGATCTCGCCGGAGCCGAACCGGTCGACGACGTGTTGCAGCAGGGCGATGCCGTCATCCTCGGTCAGGTACATGCTGATGCCCTCGGCCAGCAGCAATGTCGGCCGGTCGGCCGGGATTTGGTCCAGCCACGACGGGTCCGTCGCCGGCGTGGCGACCAGATGGTAATTCGGTCGGCTCGGAAAAACCTTCTCGCGCAACGAGATTACCGCCGGATAGTCGACGTCGTACCACTGCACACCCGGGCCCGGATCCAGCCGGAACACCCGGCTGTCCAGACCACAGCCGACGTGGATCACGGTGGCATCGGGATTGGCGGCCAGGAACTCGGCGGCCCACACGTCGAACTGGGCGGTTCGCACCGTGACCAGCGGCGTCCAGCGGTCGGTGACCTTGAGTTCGTCCCAGTCGTAGTCGATTCGGGCCACCGCCGCCTTGGCGTAGTCGTCGCCCAAGATCGGCCGGTCCCAGTCGGCGTCCAGTGCCTTGCAGTAGAGCGTGGTCAGCATCGTCTGCGACGGACCGCTGAGGTCGATGGAAACTTTGTCGGTCACGACGCTTAAGCCTAGTGTGCGACATTTGGAGATGGAGGAGCCATGACGGATACGACCAATGCCGGTGGCGGCGCACGGCCGCCGCGGGTCTTGCTGTTGTACTACTCGTACACCGGCCAGGCGCATAAGGTGCTCTCAGCTGCGGGAGAGGTTTTCCGTAGCCGAGGGTGCGAGGTGAGCGAAGCCGAAATCAAATTCACCGACCCGAAATACTCCGAGAAGTTCTCCCGCTTCCCGATGCGTCGGGTGTGGCCCGACATGCTCAGCGTCCTGCAAGCGCAGAAACGCAACGAGACCGGCCAGATTCAAACTCCGGATACGGTGCGCGACGCCGACTACGACCTGATCCTGATCGGTTCGCCGACCTGGTGGGACAACGTCAGCATGCCGCTACGCTCGTTCCTGAAGTCCGACGAGGCAGGTAAGTTGTTGTCCGGCAAGCCCTTTGCGGTGTTCGTGGTGTGCCGTACGTTCTGGCAGGCGAACCTCGAAGGGGTGCGTGAACTCGCCGAGGAGCAGGGCGGGCGGTATGTCGACGAAATCCACTTCACCTACCCCGGTGACAACCTTCGCTCCATGCTGGCGCTGACCAGCTATCTCGGCACAGGCGAGTATCGCAAGAGATCGCTGGGTCTTCGGCTGCCGCCGACGAACGTGCAGCCCGAACAGCTGGAGCAGACGCGGACTTTCGCGGGCCGCTTGGCGGACCGCTTGTTGGCTAAGAGTTCGGCGGTGCCGGGCCAGGAACCGGTTTAGGACTGCTATGCCTCGTTCGTTCGATGTCTCGGTCGACTCGCCCGCCAGCGTCGACCAGGTGCATGCCGCCTTCAGTGCCGAGGAGTATTGGCTGGCCCGGCTCGAGACCCTCAACGGCAGCACCGCGTTGGAGTCGCTGGTCGTCGACGGCGACCAGACCGTGCGGGTCACCACCACCCAGGACCTGGGTCGCGACCTGCTGCCCGGGATCGTCTCGAAATTCTATCGGCGCGATCTCAAAGTCCGGCACACCGAGACGTGGAGGCCGTCGGGCGATCAACTCCGCGGGGAGATCACCGTCGCCGTCTCCGGGGCACCGGGCTCCGGTTCGGCTGCCGCGTCGGTCGCGCCCACGTCCAACGGCTCGCTGCTGACGCTGAACGGCACGGTCGAGTTCAAAGTTCCGCTGGTCGGCGGGACGGTCGAGAGCTTCATCGCGCGCGAATTCGCCCACGGGATACCGGATGTCCAGGACTTCACCGCCAAGTGGGTCACCGAGCACGCCTGAACATATGACTGACACGCCGAACTCCGAATCTCCCTACGCCGATGCATTTCTGGTGGCGCCGGCCACGTCCGACGCGCTCGCCGGCCTGAGCATGCCGCTGCAGGACGCGATGATGACCCAGCGGGCGGTGCGCCGCGTCCACCCCGACCCGGTCGACGACGCGGTAGTGCTGAAGTGCATCGAGTTGGCGCTACGGGCACCGACCGGCGCCAACGGCCAGAACTGGGAGTTCATCGTCGTCAAGGACCGGCGACTGATCAAGAAGCTGGCCGGGCGATACCGCAAAGGCTGGAAATTCTCCTACGGCGGGCTGCTGAGCAGTGCCGGTGACAACGACCAGTCGCTGGCCAAGGTCATCGGTGCGGCGCAATGGCAGGTCGACCACTTCACCGAGATCCCGGTCCTGGTGGTGGCCTGCCTGCGGCTCACCATCCGCGAGGGCCGTGCGCCGTATTCACTGATGCCACACGCCGCCGTGTCCGGATACTGGGGCTCGATCTACCCGAGCGTGCAGAACCTGCTGCTGGCCGCGCGCGCCATGGGTCTGGGCGCTTCGTTGATCACCTTGCCGCTGTGGGGAGTGGGACGGGCCCGGAAGATCCTCGGCCTCCCACGCTCGGTCACCCCATGCTGCGTCGTGGCCCTGGGCTGGCCGCGGGGCCGGTACGGGCCGACTACCCGGGTACCGGTTGAACAGGTGGCGCATCTCGACGCCTACGGCAACCGCGCCTGGCTCGACGCCGACACGCCAACGCCCGGCTGATCTGTCCAATGTGTTTGACAGGCGCGCCGGGGCGCCGGAACGTCAGCATGCGCTGCGCTCTTTCTGAAGTCCGATGAGGTCACGTAAGGTGTTGTGCCGCAAACCATTCGCAGTATTGGTTCTGTGCTACACGTTTTGGCGGGAAACCTCGAAGCGGTGCGCGAACTCGCCGAGGAGCAAGGTGGGCGTTACGTCGACGAAATGCACAGGATCCTGGTCCTACCGGGTTCGGTGACACCGTGCCCCCGGTGGCAGAATTCGGCGGCTTAGATCCCAACTTGATACTGCCCGACCTCCTGCAGATATTCGGCGGCGGCACGGCGACG
>DATDLZ010000180.1:0-19329 GCA_036519055.1 Mycobacterium sp. | reverse complement strand
GGTCGGCGTCGGATGCCAGCCGAGTTCGCGAGTGGCCTTGGCGTGACTGGCCGGTGAGGTCAGTTCCACCAGTCGGGCGCTCTGCATACTGATCGGGAAGTCGCGGCGCATCAGCGATCCGAGGACGTCGGACAGTCGGGCAAATCCGTACATCGCCGCCATCGGGATCCCCAGCCGCGGCGGCCGCGCACCGACGGCCTGCGCGGCGGTGGTGACCAGGTCACGCTGGGTCATGTAGCGCTCAGAAATGATGTAGCGCTCACCGATTCGTCCTCGTTGCGCCGCCAATAGCAGCGCCTCGGCGACGTCGTCGATGCCGACCACCTCTGAGCCGACGCCGCGAACATAGAATGGCATTTTGCCCTGCGCTGCGAGCTTGACGAACATCCCTTGGCGCGGTTGCCAATCGGGCGGCCCGTAGGGATTCGACACATTGGTCACCACGGCGGGCAGCCCATGATCGGCGACGTAGGACAGCACCAGGCGCTCGGCCGAACGCCGCGATTCGATGTAGCTGCCGGCCTGATCGGCCCAGTTGAACGGGGTGTCTTCGTCGACCGTCTCACCATTTCTGCCAACGGCAACCGTGCCGATGGTGCTCAGGAATACGAACCGCTGCAGGTTCGCCTGCACCGCCACGTCGAGGACGTTGCGCAGACCTTCGACGTTGGTCTTGAACAGCGGAGCGGGATCTCTCAACTCCGCCCTGGTGTCGACAACGCAGTAGTAGACAACGTCACGATCCGACATGGCGGCGGCGACATCCGCGGTGTCGAAGAGATCGCCGTAGCGCCGCTCGACGTCCAGGCCATCGATTCCTTTGGTGGAGCTTGACTTTCGCAGCAGAACCCGCACGTCGGCGCCACCGGCGACAAGATGGCGAGTGACGCAGGCGCCGACATTGCCGCTGGCACCCATGACGAGTGCCCGCTGTCCGGCCACGCCCACCTGGTCGCTTTCTGACGGCATGTGTTGGGCCGCCTAGGCCGCTGACGTCACCCGGTAGACGTCGTAGACGCCTTCGACATTGCGGACCACGTCGAGCAGGTGCCCCAGATGTTTGGGGTCGCCCATCTCAAAAGTGAAGCGGCTGATCGCCACTCGGTCACCGGCGGAGGTGGTCACCGATGCCGACAGGATGTTCACCCGCTCGTCGGCCAGCACCCGCGTCACGTCGGACAGCAGCCGGTGCCGGTCGAGCGCCTCGACCTGAATGGCCACCAGGAACACCGACGACGGTGACGGCGCCCAGTGCACCTCGATGATCCGCTCGGCCTGCTGCTGCAGCGACGTGGCGTTGGTGCAGTCGGTGCGGTGCACGCTGACTCCCCCGCCGCGGGTGACGAAACCCAAGATCTCATCGCCTGGTACCGGCGTGCAGCACTTGGCCAACTTGGTCAGAACGCCCGCAGCGCCCGGCACGGACACCCCGACATCGTCGCTGCGCGGACGGCGCGGGACCGTCGTCGGTGTCGAGCGTTCGGCCAGATCCTCCTCGGCCTGGTCGATGCCGCCGAGCTCGGCCAGCAGGCGTTGCACCACATGCTTGGCGGAGACGTGCCCCTCACCGACCGCGGTGTACAGCGCCGATATATCGCTGTAGTGCAGCTCGTTGGCCAGTGCGGCCATCGATCCGCCATTCACCAAGCGCTGCAACGGAAGTCCGCCGCGACGTACTTCGCGGGTGATCGCGTCTTTGCCGGTCTCGAGCGCCTCCTCGCGGCGCTCCTTGGCAAACCACTGGCGGATCTTGGTTTTGGCCCGCGGGGACACCACGAACTGCTGCCAGTCGCGCGACGGCCCTGCGGTGGCGGCTTTCGAGGTGAAGACCTCGACGACTTCGCCGTTTTCCAGCTTGCGCTCCAGCGCGACCAGCCGACCGTTGACCCTGGCGCCGATGCAGCGATGACCCACCTCGGTGTGCACGGCGTAGGCGAAGTCCACCGGGGTGGAGCCGGTGGGCAGCGTGATCACGTCGCCCTTCGGCGTGAACACGAAGATCTCCTGTACCGCAAGGTCGTAACGCAGCGATTCCAGGAACTCACCAGGGTCGGCGGCCTCTCGCTGCCAGTCGAGCAACTGGCGCATCCACGCCATGTCATCAATCTCGGCGGCGGCATGCAAATGCGGCACGCCGGTGCGGCCCTTGGTTTCTTTGTAACGCCAATGCGAGGCGATGCCGTACTCCGCGGTGCGGTGCATGTCGCTGGTTCGGATCTGCACCTCCAGCGGTTTACCCTCCGGCCCGACGACGGTGGTGTGCAGCGACTGGTACACCCCGTAACGCGGCTGGGCGATGTAGTCCTTGAACCGGCCCGCCATCGGCTGCCACAGCGAATGCACCACGCCGACAGCGGCATAACAGTCCCGCGTCTCGTCGCAGAGGATCCGGATGCCCACCAGGTCGTGGATGTCGTCGAAGTCGCGGCCCTTGACGATCATCTTCTGGTAGATCGACCAGTAGTGCTTGGGTCGTCCCTCCACCACCGCGTTGATCTTCGATCCGGTGAGCGTCGCGATGATCTCGGCGCGGACCTTGGCCAGGTAAGTGTCACGCGACGGCGCCCGGCCGGCGACCAGTCGGACGATCTCCTCGTACTTCTTGGGATGCAGGATCGCGAACGACAGATCCTCCAACTCCCACTTGACCGTGGCCATACCCAGCCGGTGTGCAAGCGGGGCAATGACTTCCAGTGTTTCGCGGGCTTTGCGAGCCTGCTTCTCCGGCGGCAGGAAGCGCATGGTCCGCATGTTGTGCAGCCGATCGGCCACCTTGATCACCAGCACCCGCGGGTCGCGCGCCATCGCGGTGATCATCTTGCGGATCGTCTCGCCCTCGGCGGCGCTGCCCAGCACCACTCGGTCCAGCTTGGTCACCCCGTCGACGAGGTGGCCGACCTCGTCGCCGAAGTCCTGCGACAAGGCCTCCAGGCTGTAACCGGTGTCCTCGACGGTGTCATGCAGCAGGGCGGCCACCAGCGTGGTGGTGTCCATGCCCAGCTCGGCGAGAATGTTGGCCACCGCAAGCGGATGGGTGATGTAAGGGTCCCCGGAATGCCGTAGCTGGGTCGCGTGCCGCTGCTCGGCCACTTCGTAGGCCCGCTGCAACAACGTCAGGTCGGCCTTCGGGTAGATCTCGCGATGCACCGCCACCAGCGGCTCGAGCACCGGGCTGATCGTGCTGCGCTGAGCGGTCATCCGCCGCGCCAGCCGGGCGCGCACGCGGCGCGAGGCACTACTGGGAGCCTTCAGACCGATACCGGGCTCACCCGATGGCGCGATGTCGGCGAGCTGCAGCGGCTCGGTGGGCGGCTGAACAGCCGTGCCCTTATCGTCCGCCACGTTCGTCACCTCCGAAGCCTCAAGGATATAGCCCGCCGCGCTGCGCGCTAGAGAACCGCGACGCTGTGCACCGGCAGCGGCGCGACCAGCTCACGGCCGCCCAGCCCGGCCAATTCGATGACCACCGCCGCGGCTATCACCCGCGCGCCGCACTGCTCGAGCAGCCGGTGCGCCGCCACCAGCGTGCCACCGGTGGCCAGCACGTCATCCACGATGACAACGCGGCGGCCGCTCAATTCGATCCCGTCGGCGGGAAGTTCCAGGCTCGCGGTGCCGTATTCGAGCTGGTAATGCTCGGTGTGTACCGGCGGCGGCAGCTTTCCGCCCTTGCGGATCGCCAGCACACCGGTGCCGAGCCGGGTGGCGACCGCTCCACCGATCAGAAACCCACGCGCGTCGATACCGGCGATCAGGTCAGCGCCGGATGCGACGTCGGCCAGCGCGTCGGTCACCGCGGCCAGCCCGCGGCGGTCGGCGAATACCGGAGTCAAGTCCTTGAACTGGATTCCCGCCGTGGGGAAATCGGCGACCTGCCGGGTCAGCGACGCGATCAGATCAGCTGCCGAGTCGCGGTCGGTCGCATTCACCGCACCAGGACCCATCGGTCCATGTTCCAGCCGGCACCCCACCGGCTGGGGTTGGAGCCGACGGCATACATCTTCTTCGACGCCAGCACGGTGCGCTGCTGGCGATACAGCGGCAACGTCGGCATTCCGGCCCACAGCACCGGCGCGCTCTCGGCCAGCAGCCGGACCAGGTCAGCGGGGTCGGCCGAGACCGCCAGCGCGCCGATGATGCCGTCGATCTGGCCGTTGGTGTAGCCGGACAAGTTGTTTCCGTTGCCGGTGTGCAGGGCGTAGGCGTCGATGGCCGACGACCCCGTCGATCCGCTGCCGGTGGCGCCGCCGGTGCTGGCCAGCAGCACGTCGACGGCGCCGTCCTTGAGCGCTTGTGGGCCAACGGAGTCCGAGGTGACGTCGGAGACGGTGATGCCGGCCGGACCGCAGCCCTTGGCGATCGCACCGACAATGGCGGCCAGTCGCGCGTTGGGGCCCCGATAGCCGATTTTCACCGCCAGCGGCTTCCCGGCCAGCGCCGCGCGCGCCGCGTCGGGGTTCGATTTGACGAACTGGCCTGCCTCAGGGACGTTTTCGGCCTGACCGATGGCGTCGTCGACTGTGGTGTGCAGCCGCGCGTTGGCGATCGGCGACGCGGCGTCCCGGGCGATCACATCACGCGGAGTGCAGGAGGCCAGTGCGCGGCGGGCCGCGACGTCCACGAGCGGTCCACGCGGCGCGAAAATCAGCTGCTCGATGCCGTCCGACGGCGCATCGGTGCGGCGGTAATTGTCTGGTGTGGCCAGCGCCCCCGAGGAGCCGGCCGCGACGTCGACGACATCTGCGCTCTTGGCGTTGACCCGGTCCTGGATGTCGGCTTTCTGCGGCCACACCGTGATGCGCTTGGTCATCGGCTTGGCGCCCCACCAGCGCTCGTTGGCGACGAGGACCACTGCGCCGCCGTCCAGCACCGATTCGATCTTGTACGGCCCTGACGACGGGAAATGCTTGGCGATCGCGCCCGAATCCGTGCCCGGCTTGAGGTTCCAGGTGGTGTTCCACAGCTGCGCGATGCGCGCGATGACCGGTTGGTTGTTGCCCAGCAGCGCACCGGTCACGTCGACGCCCAACTCCTCGGCGATGACGTGCGACGGCAGAATCGCGGTCGCGGTGAACAGCTGGTTGTAGTCGACGATGTTGCGGTCCGGGGCGAACGACACCCGCGCCTTCTTCTGCCCCGGTTGGCAGTCGATCGAGGTGACGTCGACGTAGCCCGCCTGGCTGGCGGCGTTGAAGCCGGGAAACCGGCCGGACTGCGCCGCCCACGTCAACACAAGGTCGTCGCAGGTGGCCGGCTTGCCGTCGGAGTAGACCGCATTGTCGGCGATCTGGTAGTCGAGCACCAGCGGCGAACCGCCGACTATCGAGATCGTGCCGAAGTCGTGGTCGGCAACGACCTGGCCGTCGGGGCCGTGGTAGCCGAATCCGGTCAGCGTGCGCGCGAAGGCCTGCGCTCCGGCCGACGCCGCGCCGCCGACCGTGTTCGTGTTGTAGGTGTCCAGCGCGCCGTCGACGATGTAGTCGACCTGTCCGGCGGCGCTTCCGGAGCACGCCGTCAACGCGCCTGGCACGGCCGCCGCAAGCATGACCACCAGGCAGCTGACCGCCGCCCGCCGACGCCACGCAATCATCGGGCTAGCGTTTGTTCTGCTTGCCGGTCGGACGCGCATGGCGGCCGGCGGACTGCCGTGCCGGTCGCGCGCCCGGGGCGGGCTTGCTCGGCGCTGCCTTACCGGTGGCCGCGAGCGATGCGCTCGCCTGCTCGGTGCGGCCGTCCTCGTCGTCCGACTCGGCGCGCGCCCGACCCTTGTCCGGCGCCTTTCCTGCTTCCGGGCCGCGGCGCCTGATCACCCGGCGGGTGTGCGTGCGCACCAGCTCGGTGCGCTCACGCAGCGTGACCAGCAGCGGGGTGGCGAAAAAGATCGACGAGTAGGTGCCGACGACGATGCCGACCAGCTGGACGAGCGCCAGGTCCTTCAGCGTGCCCACGCCCAGCAGCCACACGGCCACCACCATCAACGCCAAGACCGGCAGCGTCGAGATCAGGCTGGTGTTGATCGACCGCATGAATGTCTGGTTGACCGCGAGGTTGGCCTCTTCGGCGAAGGTGCGCCGGGCGGTGTGCTGGAAGGCGTGGGTGTTCTCCTCGACCTTGTCGAAGACGATCACGGTGTCGTACAGCGAGAAACCCAGAATTGTCAGCAGGCCGATGACGGTGGCCGGGGTGACTTCGAAACCCACCAACGAGTAGATCCCGGCGGTGACGGTCAGGTCGAAGACCATCGTCGTCAGCGCGGAGATCGCCATGTAGCGCTCGTATCGGACGGTGATGTAGAGGCTGACCAGCACCAGGAACACCACCAGGGCGATGACCGCCTTCTTGGTGATCTGCCCGCCCCACGTCGAGGACACCGCCGAGTCAGAGATGGCCAGCTTGCTGGGCTGACCGTCGGCGCCTTTGGGGTGGTACTTGTCGAACAGCGCGTTGCGAAGCTTTTCGGTCTTGTCGTTGGGCAACGTCTCCGACCGAATCTGCACGGTTGCCGACGAGCCGCTACCGACCATGACCACGGATTCCGGGTCGTGGCCCAGCGTTTCCCGGAAGACCTGCTCGACCTGGCTGACGGTCGCATCGCCGCGCTGGAACGACATCGTGGTGCCGCCCTTGAAGTCGATGCCGAAGGTGAATCCGCGGATCACGATGCTGGCGATCGCGATCCCGACGATCACCCCGCTGATGCCGTACCACAGCCGGCGACGACCGATGACCTCGAACGCGCCAGTACCGGTGTAGAGGCGCGACAGGAAGCTGTGGTGCGGCAAAGAGCCGGTGTCATCTCCGCTCGGGCGGACCACTCTTGCGGTGTCCGTGCCGATTTCGACGGCAGTCGTGTCGTCGGTGCCGGTAGTGTCCGCCATCTCGCTACCCCCGTCCCGTCGAGTAGGCCCCGGCGGTCGCGGCCCGCCGCTCGCGCGCGACCTGCTGGACCGCGCCCAGACCGTTGTATGCGGGCTTTGCCAGCGTCTTCGAGTTGCCCGCCAGGTATAGCAGCGGCCAGGTCACCAGGAACACCACGACGGTGTCCAGCGCCGTCGTGAGCCCCAGGGTGAACGCGAACCCCTTCACCTGGCCGATGGCCAGGAAGTACAGCACGGCGGCGGCCAGGAACGTGACGGCGTTACCCGACAGGATCGTCTTGCGGGCGCGCCCCCATCCGCGGGGAATCGCCGACCGGAACGATTTCCCTTCGCGGATCTCGTCTTTGATGCGCTCGAAGAACACCACGAACGAGTCGGCGGTCGTGCCGATACCGATGATCAGACCTGCGATACCGGCCAGGTCCAGGGTGTAGTTGATATATCGCCCAAGCAGCACCAGGATCGCGAAAACCATTGCGCCAGAGGCACCCAACGACAAGGCCGTCAGCAGTCCCAGGGCGCGGTAGTACAGCAGCGAGTACAGCAGGACCAGCCCCAGTCCGATCGCGCCGGCGATCAGGCCCGCGTGCAGCGACGTCAATCCCAGTGTCGCCGAGACGGTTTGGGCTTCTGACGACTCGAACGACAGCGGCAGCGAGCCGTATTTCAGAACGTTGGCGAGCTCACGCGCCGAGCTGGCAGTGAACGGCGGGTCTCCGCCGGTGATTTGGGTGCGGCCGCCGGGAATGGCCTCGCGAATCTGAGGCGCGCTCACCACCTGTGAGTCCAGCGTGAACGCGGTCTGCGTGCCGATGTGGGCGGCGGTGAAGTCCGCCCAGGTGTTGGCCGCCCCGCTCCTGAACTGCACGTCGACGATGTAGCCGCCGCTGTGCTGGTCCATCCCCGAGCTCGCGTTCTCGATCTGGTCGCCGCTGATGATCGACGGCGCCAGCAGGTAGGCCTGCTTATGTTGGGTGTCGCAGGTCACCAGTGGCAGATCGGGATCGTCGTTGCCGGCCAGGATGTCTTTCTGGAAGCACCGGGTGGCTTCGTACTGCAGGGCCAGAAATTGCACGCCCTTGTTGGTGCTCTGCCGCCACTCGCGCTCTTTGGCGATGCGCTCGGCGAGGTCTTTCCGTGGGTCCGGCGGGCCCGGCTGAATCGGGGGAAGCAACGGGGCTTCCGGCGGCCCCGCTGCGGTCGACGGAGCCGGCGCGGGCGACGGCGGAGTCGGGGCGGGCGACGGCGCGTCGTGCGGATACGGCCTGGGCTGCGGCGGGACGAGCGGCTGGTCGGGCAATATCGGCAGGTCACCTGGCGCAGGCGCGCCCCCTGGCGCCGGGGCGTGCGGCAACGCGGGCCCGTGGCCCGGCGACGGCGCAATACCTGGCGCCGGGCCTTGCGGGTTCAGGCCCGGTGCGGGTGCGCCCGGTTGTCCGCCGGGCGCGGGTAGACCAGGCTGTCCGCCTGGTACCGGCCCGCCCGGTGCCCGACCATTGGGCAGCCTGCCGCGCGGCGCGGGCAACCCCTGGCCGCCCTGCATCCCAGCGCTGTCGACAGGAAGTGCGTTGATGACCGGACGGATGTACAACCGTGCGGTCTGACCGAGGTTACGTGCCTCATTGCCGTCCGTTCCCGGGACGGTGATGACCAGGTTGTCGCCATCGACGATGACCTCAGAACCCGAGACACCGAGCCCGTTGACGCGGGCGCTGATGATCTGTTGCGCCTGCGACAACGCCTCCCGGGTCGGCCGCGACCCGTCCGGCGTACGAGCGGTCAACGTGACCCGGGTGCCACCTTGCAAGTCGATGCCGAGCTTCGCGTCGGCATGCTTGTTGCCGGTGAGGAACACCAGCAGGTAGACGCCGATGAGCAGAACCAGGAACACCGCCAGGTAGCGGCTAGGGTGCACCGGCGCCGAAGGCGATGCCACGTGTTGAGTCTCCTCCGCTCATGCGCGATGTGCTTCGTTGCAGGTCGCCACTCCGCCGTCCGCCCCTCGCGCGCCGATCAGTTCGACCGCACCGAAAAGGGTACGTGGCGCGCCACCGACCTCAGTCGTTGGGCAGCCGCCCCGGGTCGTCGGCCAGATCGCCAACCTCGTCGGCCCCAGTGTCCAGGATCTCCGGCTCGGTCCGGTCCCTAATCGCCAGCTTGACCCAGGTTGTCACCACGCCAGGGGCGATCTCGAGGTCCACCGTGTCGTCTGTGATGCGCTTGATGGTGGCGTGCAACCCGGAGGTGGTTTGCACCTGGTCACCGACCCGCAGCGACTCCTGCAGATCGATGGTGGCTTGCATCGCACGCTTCTGCCGCCGCGAGGCGAAGAACATGAACACCCCCAGGATGGCGAGCATCGGCAGGAAGGTAAGTGCTTGGTTCATGACGGCAGATGTCTTTCCGTAGGTCCTATGACGATCACCAGTGTGCCATTAGGCCCTGGCGGTGCTGGATCATTGACCGATGGAACTGACCGAGGCGTTGCGCACCACCGGGGCCGTTCGCGAATTCACCGACCAGGCCGTCGACGACGTCGTGTTGGCCCGGGTGCTCGACACCGCCCGCTTCGCGCCCAGCGGAGGTAACGCGCAGGCCTGGCGAGTGGTGGTCGTCAAGGACGCCGCGAACCGTCGCCAACTGCGCGATTCTTACCTGCGGGGTTCCCGGGATTACCTGGCGTTGGCCGCCGCCGGTTTGCGACCGTGGTCACCGACCAACGACCGCAACGCCGAGGCTCGCGCACTGGCTACCGAAAGCACCGCAGTACCAGGCGGTTTCGCAGAGAGGTTTGACGAAACCCCGGTATTGCTCGCCTTGTTCGCCGACTTGTCGATGTTGGCGGCGATCGACCGCGACGCGGACCGGTACACGTTCGCCGGCGGCGCGTCGATCTACCCGTTCGCGTGGAACATCCTGCTCTCAGCCCGCAACGAAAGTCTGGGCGGCGTCATCACGACGATCGCGATCCGTGAGGAGCCACAAGTGAAAGCTGTTCTGGGAGCAACTGACCCGCTGGCATTGGCAGCGATCATCGCGCTGGGATATCCAGTCAGCCAACCACGCCGACTTCGTCGCGAACCGGTCAGCTCCTTTGCTACGGTCGATTCGATCGGCGGCCCAGTCTTTGGTGCGCCGTGACATGTGGTTGACGGAAGGTTTGCAGATGAAGAAGTTCATTCGCCGTCTGGCACCGATCGCCGCGGTAGCGGCAATCCCGATGGCGGCGGTCGCGATCGCGATGCCCGCCACGAGCTCAGCAGATCCGATTAATTGCGACCCCGGCCAGTGGTTTGATCCGACGGCGAACGTGTGCCGTCAGCTGGGTCAGGGGCCGCAGCCACTCAATTGTCCTGCCGGCCAATACTGGGATCCGACGACCAATGTGTGCCGAGACTTGGGGCACACGGCGGCCGGTTGATTTCGGACTCATAGTCGGGGTTCGACGCGGCTGGATTTCATTGGCCCGACTTCTCATCGAGCCTCGCGGCTCGCGTCGTCGTCGGGCTACGCTGCTGGCGTGTCCGCCATCGAACAGAGCCGCCACCTCGTCACCGAAATCCCCGGTCCGGCATCGCTCGAGCTGACCAAACGCCGCGCTGCGGCGGTGTCAGCCGGCGTGGGCATGACCGTGCCGGTGTTCGCCGCCCGTGCAGCGGGCGGGATCGTCGAGGACGTCGACGGCAACCGGCTCATCGACTTGGGCTCGGGCATCGCGGTGACCACCATCGGCAGCTCCGCGCCCAGAGTGGTCGATGCGGTGCGCGCCCAGGTCGCCGACTTCACCCACACCTGTTTCATGGTCACGCCGTACGAGGAATACGTGGCCGTCGCCGAACAGCTGAACCGGCTCGCCCCGGGCTCGAGCGAGAAGCGCTCAGTGCTGTTCAATTCCGGCTCCGAGGCGGTAGAGAACGCCGTCAAGATCGCCCGCTCCTACACCAAGAAATCTGCGGTCGTGGCTTTCGATCACGCTTATCACGGCCGCACCAACATGACGATGGCGCTGACCGCGAAATCCATGCCGTACAAGAGTGGATTCGGTCCGTTCGCGCCGGAGATCTACCGGGCGCCGCTGTCCTACCCGTTCCGTGACGGGCTGATCGACAAGGAAATAGCCACCGACGGCGAACTGGCCGCCCGGCGCGCCATCGACATCATTTCCAAACAAGTGGGCGCCGACAACCTGGCCGCGATCATCATCGAGCCCATCCAGGGCGAAGGCGGCTTCATCGTCCCGGCCGAGGGATTCCTGCCCGCGCTGCTGGACTGGTGCCGGGAGAACAACGTGGTCTTCATTGCCGACGAGGTGCAGACCGGGATCGCCCGGACCGGGGCCATGTTCGCCTGCGAGCACGAGGGCATCGAACCCGACCTGATCTGCATCGCGAAGGGCATCGCCGACGGTCTGCCGCTGTCGGCCGTCACGGGTCTCGCCGAGATCATGGACGCTCCGCATCCCAGCGGCGTCGGCGGCACCTTCGGCGGTAACCCCTTGGCTTGTGCGGCGGCGCTGGCCACCATTGCCACCATCGAAGCTGACGGGCTCATCGATCGGGCCCGGCAGATCGAGCGGTTGATGAAGGGCCGGCTGCAGGCGCTGCAGGCGGCCGACGATCGGATCGGCGACGTCCGGGGCCGCGGCGCGATGATCGCCGTCGAGTTCGTCAAGCCCGACACCGCCGAACCCGATGCCGCGTTGACCAACGCGCTGGCCACCGCGGCCCATGCCGCCGGCGTAATCGTTTTGACGGCAGGCACATTCGGCAACGTCGTGCGCTTCCTGCCGCCGCTGACGATCAGCGACGAGTTGCTCACCGAAGGCCTCGACGTGCTGACCGGTCTGCTGGCCGAGCTCTAGCGAGCCTTGCCGTAAGGCTCAGTAACCCCAGCTGTCTCAAGAAGTTTGGGATGCATCGAGGTGCCCGCCTCGCAGCGACAACTTGCTTGGTGGCGCAGTGCCAGGACGCGTTTGTGGATCCGGTGCTCGGCACCACGAGGCGGCCAACCGGGTCCATAAAGCCCGCGTCCCAGCCGACGCACCCGGCCGTATCCCATCTCCCACACCCACTTGTCGCTCAGAGGCGGGCACATCGGCACCGGCAACTCTGCGGTTACGGATGTGACAGACGGCGCGATATCTCGCCGGCGATCAGAGTGGCGAATTTCACGCTGCAATCCACGCTCAACAGGAATATCGTTACCTTTGCTAACGTAGTACTCATTGCGTGCAGCGTCGCACGAACTAATTTCCCAATTCGCAAAGTTCTGAGGTTCTGATATGTCGAGTGAGATCCAGGTAGACCAGGAACGTCGCGCCGCAGAGTTGGCCGCCAACGACCCGGAGTTCGCGGCCGCGCGACCAGATGCAGCCGTTGCCGCTGCCATCGAGGCGGCCGGCACGCGATTCCCCCAGGTGACCAAGGCAGTGCTGGAGGGTTACTCCGACCGGCCCGCGCTGGCCCAGCGCGCGTATGAGCTGGTCCAAGACCCGCAGACCGGGCGGACATCAGCCAAGCTGATGCCCTGGTTCTCTCAGGTCACCTACGGCGAGTTGGCCCACCGTGTCAACGAGCTGTCCCGCGCCTTGACCGACGGACTGGTGTCAGCCGGTGACCGGGTCACCGTTCTGGGCTTCACCAGCGTCGACTACGCCACGATCGACGTCGCACTCGGTGTCGTCGGCGCCGTGTCGGTCCCGCTGCAGACCAGCGCGGCGATTGCGCAGCTGAAGCCGATTGTCCTCGAGACCGAGCCCACCCTCTTCGCGGCCAGCGTTGACTACCTCTCGGATGCGGTCGACGTGATCCTTGCCGGCGCCGAGGCGGGTCACACGCCCGGACGGCTGGTGGTCTTCGACTACCGCAGCGAGCTCGACGACAACCGCGAGGCGCTGCAGAGCGCCCACGAACGGCTGGCCGATCTATCCCTGACCATCGAGACCCTCAACGAGGTGCGCGAGCGCGGCGCCAAGCTGCCCGCGACCCCAGCCGTCGAGGCCCGTGAGGACGACCCGCTGGCCTTGCTGATCTACACCTCCGGCAGCACCGGCGCCCCCAAGGGCGCGATGTACCCGCAGAGCAACGTCGCCAAGATGTGGAACAGGTCGACCAAGAACTGGTTCGGGCCGAGCGCGGCGTCGATCAGCCTGAACTTCATGCCGATGAGCCACGTCATGGGCCGCGGCACCCTGTACGGCACGCTCGGAAACGGCGGCACCGCCTACTTCGCCGCCAAGAGCGACCTGTCGACGCTGTTGGAGGACCTGCGCCTGGTGCGGCCCACTGAGCTGAACTTCGTGCCGCGCATCTGGGAGATGCTCCACAGCGAATACCAAAGTGAAGTCGGTCGACGGACCGCCGAAGGCGCCGATCGTCAGGCTGCGGAGTCGCAGGTGCTGAGCGAGCTACGCCACGAGCTGCTCGGCGGGCGCTTCATCTTCGCGATGACCGGCTCAGCCCCGACCTCCCCCGAGCTGCGGAACTGGGTCGAGTCGCTGCTCGAGATCCATTTGGTGGACGGCTATGGCTCCACCGAGGCCGGAATGGTCTTGTTGGACGGCGAGATTCAGCGTCCGCCGGTCATCGGCTACAAGCTGGTCGACGTCCCAGACCTGGGGTACTTCGCCACCGACCGGCCGTATCCGCGGGGCGAGCTGCTACTCAAGACACCCAACATGTTCCCCGGGTACTACAAGCGGCCCGAAACCACCGCGGGTGTGTTCGACGACGACGGCTACTACCGGACCGGCGACGTCTTCGCGGAGACCGCGCCCGACCGGCTGGTGTATGTCGACCGGCGCAACAACGTGCTGAAGCTCGCGCAGGGCGAATTCGTCACCCTGGCCAAGCTGGAGGCCGAGTTCGGCAACAGCCCGCTGATCCACCAGATCTACATCTACGGCAACAGCGCCCAGCCCTACCTGCTGGCTGTCGTGGTGCCCACCGAAGACGCGGTGGCCGCCCACAGTGCCGGCGCGCTCAAGTCGCGGATCGCCGAGTCGCTGCAGACCGTCGCCCGTCAGGCGAAATTGCAGTCCTACGAGGTGCCGCGTGACTTCATCATCGAGACCACGCCGTTCAGCCTGGAGAACGGTCTGCTGACCGGCATCCGCAAGCTGGCGTGGCCGAAGCTCAAGCAGCACTACGGCGAACGCCTGGAGCAGCTCTACGCCGAGTTGGCCGAAGGCCAGGCCAACGAGCTTTCCGAACTCCGTGGCAGCGGCGCCGACGCGCCGGTGCTGCAGACCGTCAGCCGGGCCGCCGCGGCGATGCTCGGCACCGCCAGCTCCGACCTGACACCCGATGCCCATTTCACCGAATTGGGCGGAGACTCGTTGTCCGCGTTGACATTCGGCAACCTGCTGCACGAGATCTTCGACGTCGACGTGCCAGTGGGTGTGATCGTCAGCCCGGCGAACGACCTGCAGGCCATCGCCAACTACATCGAGGGCGAGCGACAAGGCACCAAGCGGCCGACGTTCGCCGCGGTGCACGGCCGCGACGCGGTCGAGGTGCACGCCGCCGACCTGACGCTGGACAAGTTCCTCGACCAGGCCACGCTGGCCGCTGCGGCCGGCCTGCCGAAGGTTGGCAGCGAGGTGCGGACGGTGTTGCTGACCGGCGCGACCGGATTCCTGGGCCGCTACCTGGCGCTGGAATGGCTGGAGCGGATGGACTTGGTCGACGGCAAAGTCATTGCGCTGGTAAGGGCGAAGACTGACGCAGACGCACGTGCCCGGCTGGACAAGACCTTCGACAGCGGCGACCCGAAGCTGCTCGCGCACTACCAGCAGCTTGCGGCCGACCACCTCGAAGTCGTCGCCGGCGACAAGGGCGAGGCCAACCTCGGTCTGGACCCACAGACCTGGCAGCGGCTGGCCGACACCGTCGACCTGATCGTCGACCCCGCGGCCCTGGTGAACCACGTGCTGCCATACAGCGAATTGTTCGGCCCCAACGCGCTGGGCACCGCCGAGCTGATCAAGATCGCGCTCACCACCAAGATCAAGCCGTACACCTACGTGTCGACGATCGGTGTGGGCGACCAGATCCAGCCCGGAAAGTTCATCGAGGACGCCGACATCCGGGAAATCAGCTCCACCCGCCAGATCCACGACGGCTATGCCAACGGCTACGGCAACAGCAAGTGGGCCGGCGAGGTGTTGCTGCGCGAGGCGCACGACCTGTGCGGTCTGCCGGTCGCGGTGTTCCGCTGCGACATGATCTTGGCCGACACCACCTACGCGGGTCAGCTGAACCTGCCGGACATGTTCACCCGCCTGATGCTGAGCCTGGTGGCCACCGGCATCGCGCCCGGCTCGTTCTATGAGCTCGACGCGGACGGTAACCGTCAGCGTGCCCACTACGACGGGCTGCCGGTCGAATTCATCTCCGAGGCCATCTCAGTACTGGGGCCCCGGGTGCTGGAAGAGGAAGCCGGGTACCAGACGTACCACGTGATGAATCCCTACGACGACGGCATCGGCCTCGACGAATACGTCGACTGGCTGATCGACGCCGGATACTCGGTCCAGCGCGTCGGCGACTACGGCACCTGGCTGCAACGGTTCGAGACGACACTGCGGACCCTGCCCGACCGGCAGCGTCAGTACTCGCTCTTGCCGCTGCTGCACAACTACCAGAAGCCGCAGACGCCGATCAACGGGTCGATGGCACCGACCGATCGATTCCGCGCCGCGGTGCAAGAGGCAAAAATCGGGCCCGACAAAGACATTCCGCATGTCTCGGAGCCGGTGATCGTCAAATACATCACCGATCTGCAGTTGCTCGAACTGCTCTGACCTAAAGCTGAGGCCGATCGCCACCTATCCGGCGGCGATCGGCCTCATCGTGTCAAGACTGCGTTATCAGTGGCTGGGCGCGCGGCGGAACACACCGCCCTTGCTTTCACGCCGGTGCCGTCGGGGCTCAGCGGACAGTACCTCGGTTTGAGCCACGGGTGTGTCGAAGCCGTCAAAGGCATCCGTCGATTGCGCCAGCTCGGCCTGATGCGCCAATTCCACGTCACGCGCCGTACGAATCGTCACCCGCGCGAGGACCGCTCCGCCCAGGAATACGATGAGCGCGCCCAGCCCAGAAAAGTATGCGATCTCGATGACGGCGCGCTTGGCGTCCGTGGCTGCAATGGGCTGGCCGACGTCGCCGAGGTGCAACGTCGAAGACAGCGTGCGGCCGACGACGAACCAGGCGCCAGCGATCACCGCGAGCCAGCCGCCGAACATGGCGGTGGCGCGGTTTCCGGAAATCAGCAGCAGAAATCCGCCCGCTGCGGCGGTGACTCCGGGAAACACCTCCAGCCAGGCGCGTGCTGTGCTCCACACCCACGCCTGGTCGGGCGAGTAGGCGAAATGGAAGTACGGGCCGATGAACGGGACCAACGCGCCCCATGCACCCAAGATGAGTAGGAGCAATCCGCTCAACGCGCCACGGCTGCGCGGCATGTGCAGGGTGCTGAAACCTGACCGCGAGTCATTCATTTTCGAGTTCCCCTCAAACAGTGGACACCGAAGTGTCAAGCGCGTGCTGAGTGCCCCCGCGCGACGACGCAACACCGATGCCGTCAGCGCGGGTGTCACGCTAGCCGCCGCGCCTTAGATCCACCTCAGAGCCAACGAATTCCGACGCCGATGGGCAACAACACGATGTGGCGCCACAACGGGTAGTCCACGGCTTACGAAGCAGGTAGCCAAACTCAGCAACTGCTGAGTTTATTCAGGATTCAGGGCTAGTGAAGTCCCGCGACAAGCAGCACAACGGCGATCGCCGGGAACGTGCCCTGCATGAGCGCCGCCCGTGCCTTGTCCGGCGCCGACGCCAGCAACACGACCGCCGCCGCGGCCATCGACCCAACACCGGCGAAGATCAGTGCGGCACCGATCCCCTTGTGTCCCAACTCGATTGCGCCAATACCCACGCCCGTGACGATCGCCAGGAACAGGTTGTAGAAGCCCTGGTTGAACGCCAGCAACTTGGTGGTTTCCGCTTCCTCGGGCGTCGTGCCGAACGCGGCGCGGGTGCGCTTGCTGGTCCAGGTCAGCGACTCCATCGTGAAGATGTAGACGTGCAGCAACCCGGCCAGGCCTGCGAATACCAATGCGGCGGTGATCATTGCGGCTCCTACTCTATGGTGTCGACCCGCTTCGCCCGGCTCCGCCGCGCTCGCGATCGCCACTACTCAAACAGTCCCGGCTGCCCTAACCCGCTGGCGCGCGGAGGCGGCGTCATCCCTAGGTGCGTCCACGCCTGCGGGGTGGCCACCCTGCCGCGCGGCGTGCGGGCGATCATGCCTGCCCGTACCAGGAAAGGCTCGCACACCTCTTCCACGGTGGTGGCCTCTTCCCCAACGGCGACCGCCAGCGTCGACACCCCGACCGGACCACCGCCGAAGCTGCGGGTCAGCGCGGTCAGCACCGCACGGTCCAGCCGGTCGAGGCCGAGTTCGTCGACGTCGTAGACCGCCAGCGCGGATTTGGCGACGTCGCGGGTGATCACGCCGTCGGCGCGGACCTCGGCGAAGTCGCGCACCCGACGCAGCAGCCGGTTGGCGATCCGTGGGGTGCCCCGCGAACGACGGGCGATCTCCGCGCCGGCCTCGGCACCCAGTTCGATACCCAGAATCCCCGCGGAGCGGGTCAGCACCCGCTCCAATTCGGCCGGCTCGTAGAAGTCCATGTGCGCGGTGAACCCGAACCGGTCCCGCAGCGGGCCGGTCAGCGCACCGGACCGGGTGGTCGCGCCGACCAAGGTGAACGGCGCCACCTCCAGCGGAATCGACGTCGCCCCAGGGCCTTTGCCGACGACGACGTCGACCCGGAAGTCCTCCATCGCCAGATACAGCATCTCCTCGGCGGGCCGGGCGATGCGGTGAATCTCGTCGATGAACAACACGTCGTGCTCGACGAGGTTGGACAGCATCGCCGCCAGGTCGCCGGCCCGCTCCAGGGCAGGACCGGATGTCACCCGCAACGACGTCCCCAGTTCGGCGGCGATGATCATCGCCAGCGACGTCTTGCCAAGCCCGGGCGGGCCGGACAGCAGGATGTGATCCGGTGTGCCGCCACGGTTTTTGGCCCCCTCGAGGACCAACTGCAGCTGTTCACGAACCCGCGGCTGGCCGATGAACTCCCCCAGCGAGCGTGGCCGCAGGCTGGCGTCGACGTCACCCTCGCCGACGGTCAGCGCAGCCGAGACCTCCCGGTCCTCGTCGTCTTCGTCGTCGGCGGAACTCATTTCGTCTTCCCCAGCAGCGACAGCGCGGACCGCAGCGCCGTCGACGTGGTGGCCTCCGCATCGGCCGCGAGCACCTTGTCGGTGGCCTCCTCGGCCTGCTTGGCCGCAAAGCCAAGTCCCACAAGGGCTTCCACCACCGGGCCGCGGATGCTATGGCCGTTCAATGACGGCGACACCCCGCCTGTTCCCACTGGCCCGATCTTGTCCCGCAACTCGAGCACCAGCCGTTCGGCGCTGCGCTTGCCGATGCCCGGCACCCGGGTCAGCGCAATGACGTCACCGTCGGCCAGAGCCTGACGCAACGCCGTCGCGTCGTAGACCGCCAGGGTAGCCAGCGCGATCTTGGGCCCGACGCCGGAGACGCCCAGCAGCGTCAGGAACAGGTCGCGGGCGTCGCCATCGGGAAAGCCGTAGAGCGTCATCGAGTCTTCGCGGACGATCATCGCCGTGATCAGTCGCGCCTCACTCCCGCGGCGCAGCGTTGCGAGCGTGGACGGGGTCGCCATCAACTTGTAGCCGACGCCCGATGCCTCGATGACGACGTGGTCGAGGGCGATGTCGAGGACCTCACCGCGAACCGACGAGATCATCTGGCCGCCTTCACTTTTGCGGCGAACTTCTTACGCTGCTCGGCGACCTTGGCCTCGGCTTCGGCCATCCGCGCGATCATCGGCGCGCGCCAGCAGTGACAGATGGCCAGCGCCAACGCGTCAGCGGCGTCGGCGGGCGTCGGTTTGGCTTGCAGCCCAAGGATTCTGGTGACCATCGTGGTTACCTGAGCCTTATCGGCGCGGCCGTTGCCCGTCACGGCGGCTTTGACCTCGCTGGGAGTGTGGAAGTGCACGTCGATGTCGCGTCTGGCGGCCGCGAGTGCGATCACGCCGCCCGCCTGCGCGGTGCCCATCGCGGTGTTCGCGTTCTGATTGGCGAACACCCGCTCGATCGCCAGGACGTCGGGATGGTGAGTGTCCAGCCAATGCTCGACGGCCTCGCTGATCGCCAGCAGACGGCGCTGCAACGGCTCGTCGGCCGGCGTCCGGACGACGTCGACGTCCAGCGCGATGATCTGCCTCCCGCGCCCGCTGTCCACGACGGATAGCCCGCAGCGAGTCAGCCCCGGATCGACGCCCATCACCCGCACGCGGACTCCTACCTGTACCGAACGGTTGTTCGATACCTTAGCGGGCGGGTGCCAGCTC
>DATDLZ010000179.1:0-16129 GCA_036519055.1 Mycobacterium sp. | reverse complement strand
CTGCGGGCGATCACCGCCAAGCATGGCGCGCTGTTGATCATCGACGAGGTGATGACCGGGTTCCGGGTAAGCCGAAGCGGTTGGTACGGAATCGATCCGGTCGACGCCGACCTGTTCACCTTCGGCAAGGTGATGAGCGGCGGGCTGCCGGCCGCGGCCTTCGGTGGGCGCGCCGAGGTGATGCAACGGCTCGCGCCGCTGGGCCCGGTGTATCAGGCCGGCACGCTGTCCGGTAACCCGGTCGCGGTCGCCGCCGGGCTGGCCACGCTGCGGGCTGCAGACAACGCGGTGTATGCCGCGCTCGATGCCAATGCCGACCGACTGGCCGGCCTGCTATCCCTGGCTCTGACCGAAGCCGGTGTGCCACATCAGATCCCGCGGGCCGGCAACATGCTCAGCGTGTTCTTCGGCGACGCGCCGGTCACCGACTTCGCATCGGCTCGCGCCAGCGAGACGTGGCGCTTCGCACCGTTTTTCCATGCGCTGCTGGACGGCGGCGTCTACCCGCCCTGCAGCGCCTTCGAAGCGTGGTTCGTCTCGGCGGCGCTCGACGACGCCGCGTTCGACCGGATCGCCGACGCTTTGCCTCTTGCGGCCCAAAAGGCCGCGACGGCAGCCAAGGAGAGCAAGCCCTGATGGCCGAACAGACCCGCGTCCACCTGATCCGCCACGGCGAGGTGTACAACCCCGACGGCGTGCTCTATGGACGACTGCCCGGATTCCGGTTGTCCGACAAAGGAGTTCGGCAGGCCCAAGCGGTGGCTGACGCGCTGGCCGACCGCGACATCGTCGCCGTCATCGCCTCCCCGCTGCAGCGTGCGCAGGAGACCGCCGCACCGATCGCCGCCCGCCACAACCTGGAGGTCGACACCGACCCCGACCTGATCGAGTCGGCCAACTTCTTCGAGGGCAAGAGGGTAGGTCCGGGCGACGGCGCCTGGCGGGACCCGCGGTTCTGGTGGCAGCTGCGCAACCCGTTCACCCCGTCGTGGGGTGAGCCGTACAAGCAGATCGCGGCCCGCATGACGACCGCGATAGACAAGGCCCGCGCCTGGGCCGCCGGCCACGAAGCCGTGTGCGTCAGCCATCAGCTGCCGGTGTGGACGGCGCGGTTGTCGCTGACCGGCAAGCGGCTCTGGCACGACCCGCGCCGCCGGGATTGCGCGGTCGGTTCGGTGACGTCGCTGGTGTACGACGGCGACCGGCTGATCGACGTGCTGTACAGCGAGCCGGCACTCAGTTGACCAGGCGGCGGCTGGCGTTCGTCGCCGTAGCAGTAGCCGGCTTGCTGGTCGGCTGCTCGCACGGTGACGACGCGGTCGCGCAAGGCGGCACCTTCGAATTCGTCTCTCCCGGAGGCAAAACCGACATCTTCTACGACCCGCCCGGCCACCGCGCCCGACCGGGACCGGTGTCCGGCCCGGAGTTGATGGACCCGACCCGCACGGTGTCTGTCGACGATTTCGCCGGCAAGGTGGTCGTGATCAACGTCTGGGGTCAGTGGTGCGGGCCGTGCCGGGCCGAGGCGTCCGCACTGCAGCAGGTCTACGACGTCACCCGCGCAAACGGGGTGGCGATGTTGGGTATCGACGTACGCGACAACAACCGTCAGGCGGCCCAGGACTTCGTCAAAGATCGCAAGGTGACGTTCCCGTCGATCTACGACCCGGCGATGCGGACCATGATCGCGTTCGGTGGCAAGTACCCCACCTCGGTGATTCCGTCCACGCTGGTGCTCGACCGCAGCCATCGGGTGGCCGCGGTGTTCCTGCGCGAGCTGCTCGCCGAGGACCTTCAGCCGGTGGTGCAGCGGATCGCCGCAGAACCGGGGGCGCAATGAGTTTCACCGAAACCGCCGCCGCCGGACCGCTTTTACTCGCGCTGGCGGTGTCCGTGCTGGCTGGGTTGGTGTCGTTTGCATCGCCGTGCGTGGTCCCGTTGGTGCCCGGCTACTTGTCGTATCTGGCCGCCGTCGTCGGCGTCGACGAATCGGAGGGCGCTCCGCCGAATGCGCGGTGGCGGGTCACCGGGTCGGCGGCGTTGTTCGTCGCCGGGTTCACCGTGGTGTTCCTGCTCGGCACGGTCGCCGTACTGGGCATGACGACCACCCTGATCACCAATCAGCTTGTGCTACAACGGGTCGGCGGTGTGCTGACCATCCTGATGGGCCTGGTGTTCGTGGGATATGTCCCCGCGCTGCAACGCCAGCTCCGGTTCGCGCCGCGGCAGCTGTCGACCCTGGCCGGGGCCCCGCTGCTCGGCGCGGTCTTCGCGTTGGGTTGGACGCCGTGTCTGGGCCCGACGCTGGCCGGGGTCATCACGGTCGCATCCGCGACCGACGGCGCCAGCGTGGCGCGGGGCATCGTACTGGTGATCGCGTACTGCCTCGGCCTGGGAATCCCGTTCGTGCTGTTGGCTTTTGGATCGGCGTCGGCCGTCGCCGGCCTCGACTGGCTGCGACGCCACTCGCACGCGCTGCAGATCTTCGGCGGTGTGCTGCTGATCGCGGTGGGCGTCGCGCTGGTCAGCGGCGGGTGGAACGACTTCGTGTCCTGGCTGCGCGATGCGTTCGTGTCGGATGTGAGGTTGCCGATTTGAGCCGGCTATTCGCGTGGGCCCGCAACACCTGGCGCGCGCTGACCTCGATGGGCACCGCGCTGGTCCTGCTGTTCCTGCTGGCGCTGGGTGCGATGCCCGGCGCGCTGCTGCCGCAGCGCAGCCTCAACGCCGGCAAGGTCGACGACTATCTGGCCGCCCACCCGAAAATCGGGCCGTGGCTGGATAAACTGCAGGCGTTCAACGTGTTTGGCAGCTTCTGGTTCGCCTCGATCTACACGTTGCTGTTCATCTCGCTGCTGGGCTGCCTGACGCCGCGGATGATCGAGCACGCCCGCAGCATGCGGGCAACGCCGGTGCCGGCGCCGCGCAACCTGACCCGGCTGCCCAAGCACGCCGCGGCCACCGTCGCCGGTGAACCCGACGATGTGGCGACGATGATGGCGGGGCACCTGCGTGGCTGGCGCACCGTCGTCCGCCGCGACGAGGGCATCGAAATCTCAGCGGAGAAAGGCTATCTGCGCGAATTCGGCAACCTCGTCTTCCATTTCTCGCTGCTGGGTCTGCTGGTCGCGGTGGCCGCCGGCAAGCTGTTCGGCTACGAGGGCAACGTCGTCGTGATCGCCGACGGCGGTCCCGGGTTCTGCTCGGCATCACCCGCGGCGTTCGACTCATTCCGGGCCGGCAACACCGTCGACGGCACGTCGCTGCACCCGATCTGCCTGCGTGTCAACGACTTCAAGGCAAACTATCTGCCGTCCGGGCAGGCGACGTCGTTCGCCGCGGACATCGACTACCAGTCCGGCCGCGATCTCACCGGCGGCAGTTGGCGGCCTTACCGGCTGGAGGTCAACCACCCGCTGCGAGTCAGCGGCGACCGGGTCTACCTGCAGGGCCATGGCTACGCGCCGACGTTCACCGTGGTCTTCCCGGACGGGCAGACCCGCAGCTCGACGGGCCAGTGGCGGCCCGACAATGCGCGGACGTTGCTGTCGTCGGGGGTGGCCCGCATTGACCCGCCGGCCGGGACGTACCCGGACGCCGTCGAACGTCGCAAACACCAGATCGCCATCCAGGGTCTGCTCGCCCCGACCGAACAACTCGAGGGCACGCTGCTCTCGTCGAGCTTCCCCGCGCTGAATGCCCCGGCGGTCGCCATCGACATCTATTCCGGTGACACCGGACTGGACAGCGGCCGGCCGCAGTCGCTGTACTCCCTGGATCCGCGCCTCATCGACCAGCACCGGCTCAACAGGGTCAAACGGGTCAACCTGCGCGTCGGCGACCAGGTGCGGATCGACCAGGGCCCGGCGGCGGGCACCGTCGTACGTTTCGACGGCGCCGTGCCGTTCGTCAACCTGCAGGTCTCGCATGACCCGGGCCAGATCTGGGTGCTGGTGTCAGCGATCGCGATGATGGCCGGGTTGGTGGTGTCGCTGCTGGTGCGCCGACGGCGGATCTGGGTTCGGCTGCTGCCAGGAACACCCGGTACGGTGAACGTCCAGGTAGGCGGTTTGGCGCGCACCGACAACGCCGGCTGGGGCGACGAATTCGAGCGAATCGTCGAGCGCCTTCAGCAGGGATTGACGACGTCGGCCGCTGAGCCGGTCGGTACCGGGAGGAGCCTGGAATGAACCGCGCCGACGACGATAAAGCCGGCGCAAGGGGCGGTGTGGGGGTACCGCCCGCTTGCGGGGGAGAGTGGTGCCGATGAACACAGCGCACATCCACCTCGGTCTGGCGCGCAACTCCGATTGGGCGTTCACGTCCGCAGTGGTAATCATGGTGGTCGCCTTGCTGCTGCTGGCCTTCGAGCTCGCCTATACGCGCAGCCGCAAAGCCGAGCGCGAGTTGGTGAGCGCTGGGTCGGTGGCTGCCGACAGCGTGACCCCCGGTGTCGTGACCGACGCCCCGCGCCGGCCGTTCGATGAGCGGGTCGGGCGGTCCGGGCTGATCCTGGTCTACGCCGGAATCGGGCTGTTGTTCGCTTGCATCGTGCTGCGCGGTCTGGCCACCCAGCGGGTGCCGTGGGGCAACATGTACGAGTTCATCAACCTGACCTGCTTCTGCGGGCTGGTCGCCGGCGCGATCGTGCTGCGCCGTCCGCAATACCGCCCGCTGTGGGTCTTCCTGCTGCTGCCGGTGCTCATTTTGCTGACGGTGTCCGGACGCTGGCTCTACACCAACGCCGCCCCGGTGATGCCCGCGCTGCAGTCGTACTGGCTGCCCATCCACGTGTCGGTGGTCAGCCTGGGTTCGGGAGTGTTCATGGTCGCCGGGGTGGCCAGCATCCTGTTCCTGCTGCGGACCTCCCGGCTGGGTGAGCCCGACACCCCGGGGGCGTTTGCTCAGCTGGTACAACGGCTGCCCGACGCGCAGACGCTGGATCGGATCGCGTATCGGACCACGATCTTCGGGTTCCCGGTCTTCGGCTTCGGGGTGATCTTCGGCGCGATCTGGGCCGAGGAGGCCTGGGGGCGCTACTGGGGCTGGGACCCCAAGGAGACGGTGGCGTTCATCGCCTGGGTGGTCTACGCCGCTTACCTGCATGCCCGCTCGACGGCGGGCTGGCGGGACAGGAAAGCGGCTTGGATCAACGTGGTCGGCTTTGTCGCCATGGTGTTCAACCTGTTCTTCGTCAACCTGGTGACCGTCGGCCTGCATTCCTACGCCGGAGTGGGATAAGCCCAGGTCAGAAGGTCGCGGTCGGCGCTGCGATATGTTCGATGAAGAGCACTGTTCGTCAACCAGCGACCGGTGTGTTGCAACGAGGGGATTATTCACGTGTCTGACCATCCGCCGCACGACTCGAACGCCGGCGGCCGCGGAGACCATCCGACGACCGAATTGCCGCCGCACCAGCCGCCACCGCCGCCCGCCGACGAACCGGCGACCCGGGTGTTCGCCGGGTTCCGCACCGAACGCCGGTTCAGCGACAACGCGACGCAGAACGCACCGCTTCCGCAGACGCGCGTTGAACCGCGGGCATGGGCAGAGACGCCGTACCAAGGACTTCCGCGGGTCGTCGAGTCCGCGGATGCGCCTCGCCGGGTCTACGGCAACTACGGGGGACCGCCGCCTTCCTTGTCGGTCGACACCGGACATCCGCAACCGAACTTGCCGCCTTCGCGCTACCCGGAGCTGTCCACCAGCACGCTGTTGCGCCAGGTCAAGCCACCGCCTTCGGAAGGGTGGCGCCGGCTGCTGTATCGGTTGTCGGGACAGTTGATCAACGTCGGCGAGAGCCCGCGAGTGATCCGGTACAACGACCTGACCGTCCAGGTGAACAGGCCGCTGCGGGGTTGCTACCGCATCGCGATGCTCTCGCTGAAGGGCGGGGTCGGCAAGACCACCATCACCGCGACACTGGGCGCGACCTTCGCGTCGATCCGCGGCGACCGGGTGGTGGCCGTCGACGCCAACCCCGATCGCGGCACGCTGAGCCAGAAGGTGCCGCTGGAGACGCCGGCCACCGTTCGGCACCTGCTGCGCGACGCTGAGGGCATCGACCGTTACAGCGACGTCCGCAGCTACACCTCGCAGGGACCCAGCCGGCTGGAAGTGCTTGCGTCAGAAAGCGATCCGGCAATGTCGGAGGCATTCAGCGCCGACGATTACGCGCAGACGCTGGAGATCCTCGAGCGGTTCTACGGTCTGGTGCTGACCGACTGTGGCACCGGGCTTTTGCATTCCGCGATGACGTCGGTGCTGGACAAGGCCGACGCCCTTGTCGTGGTCAGCTCGGGTTCGATCGACGGCGCGCGCAGCGCCGCAGCCACGTTGGACTGGCTCGACGCGCACGGCCACGAGGACCTGGTCAGCAATTCGATCGCGGTGATCAACGCGGTGCGGCCACGATCAGGCAAGGTCGACATGCAGAAAGTGGTCGATCACTTCTCGCGGCGTTGCCGGGCAGTGCGCTTGGTGCCGTTCGACCCACACCTCGAAGAAGGCGCCGAGATCGACCTGAACCGGCTGAGGCGGGAGACCCGGGAAGCCCTGATCGAGCTGGCAGCTGTTGTCGCAGACGGTTTTCCGAGCGATCAGCGCCGATCCAACGAGCACTTCATCTAGCCCTGCGACGACTCGGGCCGAAATGGCCCGGGGTGGGGGCACGGCCCCCTAGCCGCTGTGCGGCTGGGGGTACCCCCACCCGCTTGCGGGGGAGAGCAGGGCCATCAATGTGCTAACGCGGGTTGTCACCGTGGGTCAACCGCCACAGGAAGTCCGGATCGTCGTCGGGTCCGATGACGCGGCTCTTCGGGCGGTTGATCTGTGAACGGGCCGCGCGCCAGCCAACGTAGACCACCGTTGCGAGAATCAGGGCCAGGAGCAGATACAACACTCAACACCTCCTTGGTCTGAATATACGCGGCGACCTAGGCTCGCACTGTGTCAAACGGACAGAGCTCCGCCGGCCGCGCAGTCGTCAGCGTTTTGCTGTACGTGGCGGCCCGCCTGGTGTTGGTGATCGCACTCACCGCGGTGATCTATGGGACCGGCCGAGGCCTTGGCGTGCATGAGTTTCCGCTGGTCGTCGCTCTGCTGTTCGCGCTCGTCATTGCGATGCCGCTGGGGATGTGGCTGTTCGCTCCGTTGCGACGCCGGGCCACCGCGGGCATCGATGCCGCCACCGAACGCCGTCGCCACGACCGTGCGCAACTGCGGGCCCGACTGCGTGGTGAGACCCCGCCCGACGACTGACGTGCTGCGAACATCTGCTGCTGGGCATCCTGCGAAGCGGCGATAGAGCGGCCATTGCCCTGATCACCGAGCACGTCTACACCGCGCAGCTCCGCGCCGCGGTCGTCAAGCTGCTCGATCGGGCCGCCTAGCGCCAGGCCGTCAGCGTCAACGCGGCGGCCACCACGATCGACCAGACCAGCATGGTCAGGCCGGTATCGCGCAACACCGGGATCAGCTCCGGGCCGGTCCGCCCGGTGCGCACCGGAGCCGCGGCCCGCACCGCCAGCGGTGTGGCCACCAATCCGGCCGCACACCACGGCGTTGCGGCTGTCAGCGCCAGCGTGAGAACGGCGGCGACGGCCAGCAACGCCTGGTACAGAATGCGTGTCCTTTTGTCGCCCAGGCGCACCGCCAACGTGATCTTGCCGGACTCCCCATCGGTCGGGATGTCTCGTAAGTTGTTGGCTACCAACACCGCCGACGACAACGCACCCGTCGTCACCGCCAACGCCAGACCGACCCAGTCGACCCGCAGTGCCTGCGTGTACTGGGTGCCGAGCACCGCGACCAGACCGAAGAACAAGAACACCGCGACTTCGCCAAAGCCGGCGTAGCCGTACGGCTTCGAGCCGCCGGTGTACAGCCACGCCCCGGCGATGCACAACGCGCCGACCGCGATCAGCCACGGCGCACTGGTCAGCGCGAGTACCAGTCCGGCCACCGCGCCGACAGCCAGGCTGGTCAGCGCCACCGTCAGCACTGCCCGAGGCGTCGCCAGTCGCGAACCGACCAGGCGCACCGGGCCCGCCCGGTTGTCGTCGGTGCCGCGGATGCCGTCGGAGTAGTCGTTGGCGAAGTTCACCCCGACGATCAGCGCCAGCGCGACGGCCAGCGCGAGCAGCGCCTTCCACCAGACCGCGGCGTGCAGCCAGGCGGCGGCGCCGGTACCGGCGATCACCGGTGCGATGGCGTTGGGAAGTGTTCGCGGTCGCGCGCCGGCGATCCACTGCGCAAGACTGGCCACCCCCCGATCGTTCCATGCGCGTGCACAAGAATGATCACCGTGCTTGGAGTGATTGGCGGCAGCGGCTTCTACACCTTCTTCGACTCTGCCGCGCGCAGCGTCAACCTGGACACGCCCTACGGCGAACCCAGTGCCCCGGTCACGGTCGGCTCGATCGGGGAGCATGAGGTGGCATTCCTACCCCGGCACGGCGCCGACCACCGGTTTCCGGCGCACAAGGTGCCCTACCGGGCCAACATGTGGGCGCTGCGCGCGTTGGGAGTGCGGCAGATCTTCGCCCCGTGCGCGGTCGGCAGCCTGACGACCGACCACGGCCCGGGCGCCATCGTGGTGCCCGATCAACTGGTGGACCGGACTCGTCGTCGCGCCGACACCTACTACGACTCCGGCGCCGCGCACGTGTCCTTCGCCGATCCGTACTGCCCGACGCTGCGCTCGGCGGTCACCGGCCTGCCCGAAGTGGTCGACGGCGGCACCATGGTCGTGATCGAAGGGCCGCGATTTTCCACCCGCGCGGAAAGTCAATGGTTCGCCGCCGCGGGTTTCACGTTGATCAACATGACCGGTTATCCGGAGGCGGTGCTGGCTCGCGAGCTCGAAATCTGCTATGCGGCAATTGCTTTGGTGACCGACCTGGACGCCGGTATCGACGTTGGCGGCGGGGTGAAAGTTGACGACGTGATCAGCGAGTTCGCGAAGAACATCGAGCCGTTCAAAAATCTCGTGCGCGACTCGATCGGCCGGGTGGACGCCGAACATGTCTGTACCGAGTGCCTATCGCACACCGGCGTCCCGCTTCCGTTCGACGAGCCGTGACAGCTCAGCCGGTCTTCGCTTCGCGCTTGCGCTCCTCGTCGGGCGCCGGGCGGGGCGGCCGGCCTTTGCGCAGGGTGTCGATCAGTTCCCGATACGGCCCGACCAGGTAGACGGTGTCGTCGGCGTGCAGCCGCGCGTCACGGCGGGGGTGCAGCTTGACCAAGCCGTTGGAGGTCGTGATGGCGATGACGCGGGCTTGACTGGACATCTCGAACATGCGCTGCCCGTCGAGCTCGCTGCCGGCGGCCACCTGCATTCCGCCGACCACGAATGAGTTCTGGCCTACCGAGAACGTGCCCAGCACCTGCAGGCCGATCGCCGCGCCGATGAACCACGGTGCGGCCAGCTCGACAGTGGAGCGCACGTTCTCAAAGCCGAACCGCTGCGCCACCGCGACGCCTAACGCGCGGTCGTAGACCCGCAGCACTAGCGGGATATCGGTCCAGTGCTCTCTGGTCGCTGTCTTCTTGCCCAGCATTTCGGTCAGCACGATGCCGGTCTCGATATTGATGATGTCGTCGCGCGTCAGCACCGCCACCGCTCGGGCGCGATCCACCCGCGCGGCCTGCAGAGTCTGGCGTAAGGTGGCGTCGCCGAAGATGACCGGCACGTCAAGATCGCGCACCGCCGACAGGAAGCGGTTGTCCTCGTTGCGCTCGATCACCGCGACGTCGTGGCCGGCTGCGACCAGGTCGCTGACCACCCGAATGCCGAGCCCACTGAGCCCGACGACCACGATGTGGTTGCGCAGATGCCCCACCCGGGGGCGTGCTGACGCGAAAACAAAACGGCGCGAGAGCAATACGTCGGCGACGAACGAGACCAACAACGCGGTCGTGGTCACGCCACTGAACATCAGTAGCGTGGAGAACGTGCGCAGCCAGGTGGGCTGGTTCACGAAGCTGAAGTCGCCGTAGCCGGTCGTGGTCATCGTTTCGATGGTGAAGTAGAACGCGTCGACCCAGCCCATCTTGGGCGGGGGACGATACCCGAACCGCAAGATAATTGTGGCGCCGATCAGCATGACCAACGTCGCGGCGACGACCGGATAAAACGTGGGGTTGACGTCGTTGACCACGCCGCGGACGGCGTCGACCACGCGCCGCAACAGCGGCCGCCGCGAGCGGGCCCGGGTCGCGCGGGGGACCCTGATGCCCTGGGCGGCGAGCTCGTCGGCGGTACCGATCATCATCGTCCAGTCACCGGCATGCACCCGCTGATCGCGACCGGGGCATATCTCCAGCTCACCATGGGTAGGTGAGTCTTCGCCGTGGATGATCGCCACGGGCGGCAGGTCGCCGTAGAGTTCACGCAATGTCGCTTCGCGAGACGCTGTTTTGCCCGCGACGACAAAGTTCATTCCGGCGGCATCGAAATCGTGGGTGGTCTGGGACAGGCAGGCTTCGACCACCGAGGGCGCGGCGAGATCGGCGACGTCGAGGATCGCCCCGGGGCCGTTGTCGTTGTTGACCGCTTCGCGCAGCACATCGTTGGCCACCCGCGACACCACGCGCAGATTGGGGTTGGCTTTCCTTGCCAGCAAAGCGATTTCGAGATTTACCGCGTCGTCGTCACCGGCGCAGACCACCGCGAGCGCATGCGAGACGTCGGCGAGGGTGAGCTCGCGGGCGACGCCCGCCTCGGATGTCTCCCCGGCCGCCATCCGGACAACCGTCGCGCCCGCGCGTTTCAGCTCGTCGGCGATTGTCGTCGCCAGCGCATCGTCACCGCTGACAATGATGTGGCGTTGCATCTTCTCGTCCATTGCTCAAAAGCCCGATCGCCATCGAGCACTCGATGACTTCGGGCCGGTTCATCAAGGCATTATGTCATCCGGTGTGAGCAGCTAGTCGCATAAGTGTCGCTAGGACAAGCTGTTTCCGGTTAACCGGATTAGCGCCGACCGGTCCACCTTGCCAATGCCGCGCATCGGCAGCGCGTCGACGATGTGCATCTCGCGAGGCGCGGCGGTGCGGTCCAGGGTTCGCATCAGGTGCGCTCGCAGCGCGTCGAGTGAGGGTGCGGCGCAACCATCGGCCACCACGATGGCGGCGGCCACCCGCTGGCCGAGGCGTTCGTCGGCCAGCCCGAACACCGCGCAGTCGGCTACTGCGGGATGGGTCCGCAACGCCGCCTCGACCGGCTGCGGCATCACCGTTAATCCGCCGGTGCTGATCGCGTCGTCGATTCGGCCGAGCACGCTGAGCACACCCGAATCGTCAACGACGCCAATGTCGTCGGTGCGGAACCAGCCCGGCTCGGCGAACGGGTCGGGGTCGGGTGGATTGCGATAGCCCGTGGCCAGCGTCGGGCCGCCGAGCATGATCCGGCCGTCGGCGTCTACTCGCACCTTGACACCGTTGAGCGGGACGCCGTCGTAGACGCAGCCACCGGCGGTCTCGCTCATGCCGTAGGTGCGGACGACGTTGACGCCGGCGCTTGCGGCGGCGTCGAGAACCGGTCGTGGGGCCGGGCCACCGCCGATCAGCACGGCGTCGAGGCCGGCCAGCGCGGCAGCGGCGGCCGGGTCGTCCAGCGCCTTTGCCAGCTGCGTGGCGACCAGCGCCGTGTAGCGTCGTCCCGAGCCGAGTTCGTCTACGGCAGAGGGCAATTGGTTGATGTCGAAGCCGGTCGAGACGTCCAGCTCGACCGGGACGGTGCCGGCCAGCAGGCTGCGCACCAGCACCTGGATGCCGGCGATGTGATACGACGGCAATGCCAGCAGCCATCGGCCGGGCCCGCCCAGTCGGTCATGGGTGGCCTCGGCGCTGGCGGTCAGGGCGGCGGCGGTGAGCAGCGCGCCTTTCGGCGTGCCCGTGGTGCCTGACGTCGTCACCACCAGGGCGACATCGTCGTCGATATCCTCGCCCACCCGCAGCGCAGCCAATGCGGAGTCATCGGCACCGACCGGCACCAGCGCGGATGCCCGGCCGTTCAGGAGGTCGTCGAGCTCGGCAAGCAATGGGCTCGCCGAGGAGCCCTGCGCAACGGCGAATGCGCGCAGGACGGCTATCCGGTTTCCTCGCCGTCGCGGGCGTCGTCCAACGGCCAGCCCTTGGCAGCCAGCCGCTCCCGGACCCGCTCGACGTCCGCCGGGGACGGCAGTTCGTCGGTGAGCTGAGTGATCAGCACGCCGATGTCGACGTGGTCGAAATTGTCGCGCTCGATGAGTTCGCGGGCCACCAGCTTGACGTCGTCGTTGCTCAGCCGACGCGACAGCAGGGCGAGCACCGGGATGTAGTCAGTCGGTGGAATGCCTTCCGGGTATCCCGCGCGCAGCCAGGCAACCACCGAAGTCAGGAATCGGTTCACAGTCTGTCCACTTCCCCCGCCGGACGGTCGGTAAGCCTCAAAACAGATTAAATCCTGACTTTACGCGGGCTTGGCCCCGAGAATGTAAAGACCGGTGTGCGCGCCGATGAACTCGCGAGCGACGTACAACACGCCGACGACGACCGCTGCCAGCGCCAATGCGTACAACGCGTAGCTGATGGCGGTCAGCGCCGGGTTCTTGTGGGCCACGGCCGCGCCGTCGGAACCTTGGACACCGGCACCAGCGGAGCCCACCCGTACCCCGATCGCGAACAACGCGGGCAGCCCGCTACCGAGGAGCAGGCCGAAGATCAGAATCTTCAACGAAGCCTGGTAGTTGAACCAGTGGCTCATGGTGTGCCCGCTTTCTTTGCCTGAGCGTGGGGAGCAGCGGCGCTGGCCTCGCCGTTGTCGAAGGGGGAGCCGGCGAGGCCTGGCTTGCCGTGCTCGTCGAGCCCGGCGGTCAGGTCGCCCTTCCACTCGGCGTTGACGTTGTTGTGGTCCACCTTGGTCTTACGCGACCGCAGGTAGATCACTGTGGCCGTGGCAACCAGTAGGCCGAAGCCGACGATCGAGCCGGCGAAGCCACCGATCCCGTGGACCACCCAGTAGGTGATGGCCCCGACCAGACCGGCCGCCGGCAGCGTGATCAGCCAGGCGGTCGCCATCCGGCCGGCAACCCCCCAGCGCACCTCGGCGCCGGGTTTGCCAACCCCGCTGCCGAGCACGGATCCGGTTACCACCTGCGTGGTGGACAGCGCGTACCCGAACTGAGCCGACAGCAGAATGATGACTGCCGAAGACGATTCGGCGGCCATGCCTTGCGGCGAATGGATCTCGACGAGTCCCTTGCCCATGGTGCGGATGATCCGCCAGCCGCCGGTGTAAGTGCCCAGTGCCATCGCGCACGCGCAGGCCAAGATCACCCAGAACGGCGGCAGGGCTTGGGTCCGGCTGACCGCGCCGTACGAGATCAGCGCCAGGAAGATCACGCCCATCGTCTTCTGCGCGTCGTTGGTGCCGTGTGCCAGCGAAACGAGGGAGGCCGAGAAGATCTGGCCGCGGCGGAACGCAGTTTCGCTGCGCTCCTCCGGGACACCGCGATTGATCCGGTAAACCAGCCAGGTGCCCACCGCTCCGACGACGCCGGCCAACACCACCGACACCAGGGCCGGAATCAGCACGCGGGACACCACGCCGGTCCAGATCACCCCGTGCGCGCCGGCCGCCGCGATCATGGCGCCGACGATGCCACCGACCAGGGCGTGCGACGAGCTCGACGGGATACCCAGCAGCCAGGTCAGCAGGTTCCAGACGATCCCACCGACCAGGCCGGCGAACACCAGCTGCAGCGTCACCAGGTGACCGTTCACCAGGTCCTTGGCGATGGTCCCGGCGACGGCAGTGGAAAGGAACGCTCCTCCGAGGTTCAGCACCGCCGAAAGCGACACCGCTTGCTTCGGCTTGAGTGCGCCACTGGCGATGGACGTGGCCATCGCATTCCCGGTGTCGTGGAAGCCGTTCGTGAAATCGAATGCGAGGGCGGTGATCACGACGATGATCAACAGGAACAACTGAAGGTTCACGGGCCTAATTCTGGGGGTAGGAAGGTGCTGTTGTCGAAAGAACGGCGTGGGTAATCCAAGGTATATCGCTGCTCGTCGTCAGATGTTCGTCTGGGGTTAACCAATGCACTCGGCACGTTAACCGCGGGTGTCGCGCCGAAGCGGGTGCTCCGGTGGAATCTGGACGAAGATCAGCAGAACGCCGTCGGGATCGACCACATGCATTTCGTGCAGACCCCACGGTTCCTGTCGGGCCTCGCGGGTGATCGTGACGCCTCTACTTTCCAGCTCGGTCTGCGTCGCGACCACATCGCGCACCTGAAGCCACAGCGCGCCAGGGAAAGGTCCGGCCGAGTCTTCCGGTGCGCCATGGTCGGCCAACTCGATCAGCGACTGGCCGGCGTAGAACACCGTGCCCGCGCCGTAGTCGCGGAAGATCGCCAAACCGATCTGATCGCGGTAGAAGCTCAGCGACCGCTGGTAATCCACCGGCCGAAACAGTATCCGGCTGGCGAGAATCTCCATGCCGTCGTGTCTATCACGCCGGCCTGTTCGGCTGAAGCCGCTGCCGCCTGATCATCGTGGTCGCCAGCCCCGGAACGACGGTGTCTATCGCCTGCGCGGCCAGCGCCATCCGCGGTGCGATCCGGACCGGGCGGGTGCGCGCCGCGGTGATCATCCAGCCCGCGGCCTCCTCGGAAGTCATCGCCGGCAACCCCTGATACTCCTTGGTCGGCGCGATCATCGGGGTGGCCACCAGCGGGTAGTACAGCGTGGTCGAGTGCACACCCTTTGTCGCCCATTCGGTTTCGATCACGCGGCTGACTGCCGACAGCGCGGCCTTTGATGCGTTGTAGACGGCGAACAGCGGCGACGGCTCGCTGAACACGCCCCAGGTCGCCACGTTGATGATGTGCCCGTCGCCGCGCTCCAGCATCCCGGGCGCGATGCCGCGAATCAGCCGCAGCGGGGAGTAGTAGTTGAGCACCATGGTCCGGTCGACGTCGTGCCAGCGCTCCAGCGACTCGGCCAGCGGCCGGCGGATGGACCGCCCGGCGTTGTTGATCAAAATGTCCACTCCGCCGAGCCGCTGCTCGACGTCGGCGACCAGCGCGTCGACGGCGTCCAGATCGGACAGGTCGCAGGGGATCGCCGTCGCATTGCCGCCGTTCTCTGTGATGCGGCCGACCAGCTCGTCCAGCAGATCCTGGCGGCGGGCCACCGCGACCACGGTGGCGCCGTGGCGGGCGAATTGTTCGGCGGCAGATTCGCCGATGCCCGACGAGGCCCCGGTGAGCAGGACGCGCTTGCCGGCCAGGTCGATCTTGGTGGCGCCCGGCCGGGGCAGCAGACGTGGGGTCAGCGGCGGACGCATGGTGGCCATGGTGATCTGCTCGGCTAGTCGGCGCAGCGGGTTCTTACTCACAAGTCGGGAGTCTAGGTGGCGCCGGATCTGCGTCAGCCGGTCACATCTGCCACCGGACTTCCTCCGGCAGGGCGATATGCAATTTGCCCGCCTCCGAGCGACAACCGTTGAGTTGTCATGGGTCGGGGCGGACGACCGTCTTCCCAGTTGTCGCTCGGAGGTGGGCACAACGAGCATCGGCCACCCCAGTGACTTGTGTGGCAGATGTGGCTAGAAGCATCCGGTGCTAGAAGTAGCGCGGGAACGCGCTCCAATCCGGCGGCCGTTTCTCCAGGAAGGCGTCGCGGCCTTCCACGGCCTCGTCGGTCATGTATGCCAGTCGGGTGGCCTCACCGGCAAACAGCTGTTGTCCCACCAGCCCGTCGTCGGGCAGGTTGAACGCATACTTCAGCATCCGTTGCGCCTGAGGCGATTTCGCGTTGACTTCGGCAGCCCACTGAATGGCCTCCGACTCCAGCTCGGCGTGGTCGACGACGGCGTTGACCGCGCCCATGTGGTGCATCTGATCGGCGGTGTAGGGCCGGCCGAGGAAGAAGATCTCGCGGGCGAACTTCTGGCCGACCTGCCGAGCCAGGTACGCGCTGCCGTAGCCGCCGTCGAAGCTGCCGACGTCGGCGTCGGTCTGCTTGAACCGGGCATGCTCTCGGCTGGCCAGGGTCAGGTCGCAGACCACGTGCAGGCTGTGCCCGCCGCCCGCGGCCCAGCCGTTGACCACGCAGATCACCACCTTGGGCATGAATCGGA
>DATDLZ010000178.1:0-5957 GCA_036519055.1 Mycobacterium sp. | reverse complement strand
GACATCGTTACGACTTTGATCGAGGCCGACATCGACGGGGAGAAGCTGTCCGATGACGAGTTCGGCTTCTTCGTCATCATGCTGGCGGTGGCCGGCAACGAGACCACCCGCAACTCGATCACGCACGGGATGATCGCCTTCGCGAACAACCCGGATCAATGGGAGCTGTACAAGAAGGAACGCCCGTCGACGACGGCCGACGAGATCGTCCGCTGGGCGACGCCGGTGTCGGCGTTCCAGCGGACCGCGAACGAGGACACCGAGTTGGGTGGCGTCCAGATCAAGAAGGGCCAGCGGCTGGTGATGTCCTACCGCTCGGCCAACTTCGACGAGGAAGTGTTCGAGGATCCGCACTCGTTCAACATCCTGCGCGACCCGAACCCGCACGTCGGCTTCGGTGGCACCGGTGCGCACTACTGCATTGGCGCGAACCTCGCTCGCATGACCATCAACCTGATCTTCAACGCCGTCGCCGACCACATGCCGGACCTGAAGCCGATCTCGGAACCCGAACGGCTGCGGTCGGGTTGGCTCAACGGCATCAAGCACTGGCAGGTCGACTACTCCGGCAAAAGCGTGGTCGCCAGCTGATGGATTTCACGCCAGACCCGGCGCAGCAGGCTGTCGCCGATGTGGTCACCTCGGTACTCGACCGGGACAACTCCTGGGAAGCGCTTGTCGCCGGTGGTGTGACGGCATTGCCGGTGCCCGAACGCGCGGGCGGTGACGGACTCGGCTTGCCCGAGATCGCCACGGCGCTGACCGAGATCGGCCGCCACGGCCTGATCAGCCCGGCACTGGCAACACTCGGGTATAGTGCGATTCCGCTGCTGGACTTGGCTTCTGACGAGCAGCAGGACCGTTATCTCGGCGGCCTGGCCAAGGGCTCCGTGCTCACCGCAGCGTTGAACGAACCCGGCGCAGCGCTGCCGGACCGGCCCGCGACGACCTTCGTGCACAGTCGGCTGTCGGGAACCAAAGTCGGTGTCGGGTATGCCGAAAACGCGGAGTGGATGCTGGTCACCGCCGACAGCGCCGTCGTGGTGGTGTCGCCCAAGGCCGATGGCGTGCAGATCGCGAAAACCCCGACATCTAACGGGGCCGACGAATACGTCGTCACGTTCTCCGATGTCGCGGTGGCCGGCGAGGATGTGCTCACCGGAGCGACGGCGCAGCGGGTGAATCAGCTGGCGCTGGCCGCGATCGGTGCCTACACCGCCGGCCTGGTCGCCGGCGCGTTGCGGTTGACCGCCGACTACGTGGCGAACCGCCAGCAGTTCGGCAAGCCGCTGTCGACCTTTCAGACCGTCGCTGCTCAGCTCGCCGAGGTCTACATCGCTTCGCGGACCATCGATTTGGCGTCGACGTCGGTGATCTGGCGGTTGGCCGAGGGCCGCGATGCGCAGGCTGACCTGGACGTGCTCGGCTACTGGATCACCTCGCAAGCGCCGCCGGTGATGCAAACCTGCCACCATCTGCACGGCGGCATGGGGATGGACATTACCTACCCGATGCACAGGTACTACTCCACGATCAAGGACCTGACCCGACTGCTGGGCGGGCCATCGCATCGTCTCGATCTGGTAGGAGCGCAATGTTCATCGAACTGACACCGGAGCAGCGTCAGCTGCAAGCCGAACTGCGCCAATACTTTTCCAGTCTGATCTCGTCCGACGAGATGAAAGCGATGGAGAAGGACCGGCACAACGAGGCGTACCGCGCCGTGATCCGGCGGATGGGCCAGGACGGCAAGCTCGGCGTCGGATGGCCAAAAGAGTTCGGCGGCTTAGGCTTCGGTCCGATCGAGCAGTCTATCTTCGTCAACGAGGCGCACCGGGCCGACGTGCCGCTGCCCGCGGTGACGCTGCAGACGGTTGGCCCGGTGCTGCAGCAGTTCGGTAGCGATCTGCAGAAGAAGAAATTTCTGCCGTCGATCCTGGCCGGCGAGCTGCACTTCGCGATCGGCTACACCGAGCCGGAGGCCGGCACTGACCTGGCGTCGCTGCGTACCACCGCCGTGCGTCACGGCGACGAGTACATCGTCAACGGGCAGAAGATCTTCACCACCGGCGCTCACGACGCCGACTACATCTGGCTGGCTTGTCGCACCGACCCGGAAGCCGTCAAGCACAAGGGCATTTCGATCCTGATCGTCGACACCAAGGATCCGGGTTACTCCTGGACGCCGATCATCCTGTCCGACGGCGCCCACCACACCAATGCCACGTACTACAACGACGTCCACGTGCCCGCCGACATGTTGGTCGGTGAGGAAAACGGTGGATGGCGACTGATCACCACCCAGCTCAACAACGAACGGGTGATGCTTGGTCCGGCCGGCCGTACCGCGGGCATCTACGACCGACTGCACGACTGGGCGTCGAAGCCGGGTGGCGACGGGGTCACCCCCATCGACCACCAAGACGTCAAGCGGGCGCTTGGTGAGATCTATTCCATGTGGCGGGTCAACGAACTGCTCAACTGGCAGGTGGCGGCCGCGGGCGAAGACATCAACGTGGCCGATGCCGCGTCGACCAAAGTCTTTGGCACCGAGAGCATTCAGTACATCGGCCGGCTGGCCGAGGAGATCGTCGGCAAGTATGGCAACCCGGCTGAGTCGGAGACTGCCGAACTGCTGGACTGGCTCGACTCACAGACCAAGCGCAATTTGGTGATTACCTTCGGTGGAGGCGTGAACGAAGTGATGCGCGAGATGATCGCGGCGTCCGGCCTCAAAGTGCCGAGGGTGCCCAGATGACGGACATCCACGAGGCCCTTGCGGAGATAAAAGCCACCGTCGTCGCCAAGCCGCGTGTCGGCCGCGATGCGGTGAACCAGCCGATGGTCAACAGCTGGGTCGAAGCCATCGGAGACACCAACCCCATCTACCGAGATGAGGACGCGGCTCGCGCGGTCGGTCACCCCGGAATTGTCGCCCCACCGGCCATGATTCAGGTGTGGACGATGTTCGGACTGGGTGGCGAACGCCCTATTGACGATCCCATGGGCCCGATCATGAAGCTGATGGACGACAACGGCTACATCGGTGTGGTCGCGACGAACTGCGAGCAGACGTATCACCGTTACCTACAACCGGGCGAGGAAGTCAGCATCTCCTCGGAGATGGGCGACGTGGTCGGACCCAAGCAAACCGGTCTCGGCGAGGGTTGGTTCATCAACCAGCACATCGTTTGGCGGGTCGGCGACGAAGCCGTCGCTGAAATGAACTGGCGGATACTCAAATTCAAGCCCAGCGAATCGCAGGACACGACCAGCGCGGTGCCCGAGGACCTGGACGCCAACTCTATGATGCGGCCGTCGGAGTCCAAGGACACCAAGTTCTTCTGGGATGGTGTCAAGGCGCACGAGTTGCGGATCCAGAAGCGGCCCGACGGCAGCTTGCAGCACCCCCCGGTGCCGGCCATCTGGCAGGACAAGGAAGTTCCGACCGACTACGTGGCGGCGGGTGGCAAAGGTGCGGTGTTCAGCTTCGTGGTGCATCACGCGCCGAAGGTGCCCGGCCGCACGCTGCCGTTCGTCATCGCGCTCGTGCAGTTGGAAGAGGGCGTGCGGATGCTTGGCGAGCTACGCAACGTCGACCCCGCCGCCGTGGAGGTTGGAATGCCGGTCAGGGCAACATATATCGACTTCCCCGCCAATGACATCGGCCCGGCCTGGACGCTGTACGCGTGGGAGCCCGACGCATGAGCGCCGCGACAATAGCGGTCGGCACGAAGCTGCCGGAGCTGGCTTTTTACGGCGACCCCACGTTTATCATCTCGACGGCGATCGCCACCCGCGACTACCAGGACGTCCACCACGACCGGGACAAGGCACAGGCTAAGGGTTCCAAGGACATTTTCGTCAACATCCTCACCGACACCGGCCTGGTCCAGCGCTACATCACCGACTGGGCCGGCCCTTCAGCGTTCATCAAGTCGATCGGTCTGCGGCTTGGTGTGCCGTGGTACGCCTACGACACGGTGACGTTCAAAGGTGAAGTCACCGCAGTCGACGACGGGTTGATCACGTTGAAAATCGTTGGCAGCAATAGCCTTGGCGATCACGTCATCGCGAACGCGACGTTGACCATCGGGGGTTCTGATGGCCGGTGAACTTTCCGGCAAGGCTGCGATCGTCGGCATCGGCGCCACCGACTTCTCGAAAAACTCGGGCCGCAGCGAGCTTCGGCTCGCTGCCGAAGCCGTCCTGGACGCGCTCGACGACGCCGGTCTGACACCGGGCGATGTCGACGGCATGGTCACGTTCACGATGGACTCCAACACCGAGGTGGCCATCGCGCGCGCCACCGGCATTGGGGACCTGAAGTTCTTCTCCAAGATCCACCATGGCGGTGGTGCGGCGTGCGCGACGGTCCAGCAGGCGGCCATCGCGGTCGCGACCGGTGTCGCGGATTGCGTTGTGGCATACCGGGCTTTCAATGAACGCTCTGGTCAGCGGTTCGGCCAGGTACAGCTTCGGTTGGTGGAGAACGCGGATTCCACTGGCGTGGACAACTCGTTCTCGTACCCGCACGGATTGTCGACACCTGCCGCGCAAGTCGCCATGATCGCCAAGCGCTACATGCACCTGTCGGGTGCGACCAGCCGAGATTTCGGCGCCATCTCGGTCGCCGATCGCAAGCACGCCGCCAACAACCCCAAGGCGTACTTCTACGAGAAGCCGATAACGATTGAGGACCACCAGAATTCACGGTGGATCGCCGAGCCGTTGCGGCTACTGGACTGCTGCCAGGAGACGGACGGCGCGGTCGCGATTGTCGTCACCTCGGCGGAGCGGGCGAAGGATCTGAAGAACCGGCCGGCGATCATCGAGGGAGCCGCCCAAGGCTCGAGCCCGAACCAGTATTCGATGGTCAGCTACTACCGGCCGGAGCTCGACGGACTGCCGGAGATGGGCCTGGTAGGTAAGCAGCTGTGGTCGCAGTCCGGCCTGAAGCCCGCGGACATCCAGACCGCGATCCTCTACGACCACTTCACGCCGTTCACCCTGATTCAGTTGGAGGAGTTGGGATTCTGCGGCTGGGGCGATGCGAAGGACTTCATAGCCGACGGTGCCATCGAGATCGGTGGTCGACTCCCGATCAACACCCACGGCGGGCAACTCGGTGAGGCCTATATCCACGGCATGAACGGCATAGCCGAAGGAGTGCGGCAGTTGCGCGGTACCTCGGTCAACCCGGTGCCCGATGTCGAGCATGTGTTGGTCACCGCAGGCACTGGTGTGCCGACGTCCGGTCTGATCCTCGGCTAGTCCGCTTCGAGCGGCGACTGCGCGAACGTGAAGTTGATTCCACGTTCGCGGCCGAGCGTGAAAGTGTGTTCACGTTCGACGGGTGAAGTGACGTTCGATGTGCTTACTGACACGCTGCGACGATGGAGGAGCCATTCCTCGGTAGCGAGGCCGTTGCTAGCGGGGCGCTGACGAGAAGTCAGCTATGCACTCGCTATGCCAGGCTATTCCGGGATGTCTACGTAAATCGCGACGTACAAGTAACTGCCGCTTTACGTGCGAAAGCGGGATGGCTCTGGGCGAAGCGGCAAGGAGTCGTCGCGGGCGTATCTGCGGCCGCGTTACACGGAAGCAAATGGGTCGAGGACACGACGACCGTGGAACTGATCCATGGAAACCGGCATAGGCTGCCCGGCCTCCACACACGCGGGGACCGCATTGAGGAAGACGAGATCACCGTCGTCAACGGTGTTCCGGTGACTACTCCGGCCAGGACAGTGCTCGACCTTGGGTGCTGGTACCCGACCATGAGCGGGGTCGCTGCCATCGACTCGTTGGCCCGTGCGACGGAATTCAAAGCGGCTGATGTTGAGTTATTGGCTCAGCGGTATCCCGGACGTCGAGGTATCGCACGCGCGCGCCTTGCAATCACTCTGTTCGATGCTGGGGCACAGTCTCCCAAGGAGACGTGGTTGCGGCTGGTT
>DATDLZ010000177.1:0-2249 GCA_036519055.1 Mycobacterium sp. | reverse complement strand
AGATCGAATAGAACAGATCGGAGCATTCGTCGTCGACCGGCGTGCAGGTGAAGATCAGCCGATGATTCTGGGCGCCCTCGAACACGCTGATCGCGCCACCCAGACCGAACAAGTGGCTGTGGAACCGCAACGCGAGATCCTTAGCGTTGTCGCTGCTCGCGTCCGGCCAGCCCGCGACGAATTGCCACTCCCGGTCGACGATCTTCCAGTCCAGCACACGCGGCGTCACCGTGGCATGGTGGACGTACTCGAAATGCGCACTGTCGGGAGCATTCTCGGCGACGGTTTGCGGATGCACGGGTTCGCGTTCGGCCCGCCGGGAGAACTCCGGATACGCGCGGTAGTAGGCAGCCGGGTCGGTCTCGAATTGCGGGAACTTGCCGAAGATATCGGGCATTTCCCACTGCGGCTTCTTGCCGTCTGGCTGATGCCAGATGAACACACAGTCGTACTGCTCCCGGACTGGGTACACCCGCAGCCGCAGTACTTTGTTGGGCCGGTCCGGCTGGTAGGGGATGAACCGATTAGTGCCGTCGGGTCCCCAGCGCCATCCGTGGAACGGGCATTGAACACAGTCGCCGACCACGGCGCCGCCGTGGCCGATGTGGGCGCCGAGGTGTTTGCAGTGCGCTTCCATGACGTGGAGTTCACCCTGCTCGTCTCGGTAAGCGACCAGATCCTCGCCGAAGTAGTGCAGCGGCCGGACTTGGCCGATCGGGAATTCCGGCGACCAGCCGACCATGAACCAACCGGTGACTTTCCAGGTGAACGGAACTTTCACATCGGCTCCTCAAGCGCTCGTGGCGACGATACTAAATACGTTACAGTATGGGTTCCAGGTCGAGGGAGGCGTTGGAAAGTGGCAGACGAGCTCGAAGCGATTCGGCAGTTGAAAGCACGCTACTGCCGTTTTCTTGACGCCAAGGACGCCGACGGGTGGCGCAGTGTGTTCAGCGACGACCTGGTGGTCAAGCTGGACATGGCGGTGTCCACCGGCGGAGCCGACCCGATGACGGCCCCGCCGGTGGAGGGCGCCGACAACTTCGTCCCCATGGTGTTGGGCAGTCTCGAGAATGCGGCCACCATGCACCATTGCCATACCCCGGAAATCACCCTCACCTCGCCCGTGACCGCCACCGGCATTTGGGCAATGGAGGACTGGATCATCTTCGGCAACGGCAACGAACTGCACGGCGCGGGCCACTACCACGAGACGTACGAAAAGCAGGACGGCACTTGGCGGATCAAGACGTTGCATCTGACCCGGACCATCCAGCAGATCACCGGTGACAATGCTTGATGGCGATCCGCGCTTCGACGCGCTCGTGATCGGTGCGGGATTTTCCGGCCTGTACACGCTGCATCGGCTGCGTCAGCTCGGGCTCCGGACCCGGGTGTTGGAGATGGCCGAAAACGTCGGTGGCACTTGGCTGTACAACCGCTACCCCGGTGCGCGGTGTGACATCGAGAGCATCGAGTACTCGTACAGCTTCTCCGAGGAAATCCAGCAGGAATGGGTGTGGACGGAGACCATGCCGGCCCAGCCCGAGGTGGAGGCCTACCTGAACTTCGTTGCCGACCGCCTTGACCTTCGCCGTGACATCAAGTTCGGCACCAAGGTCGTCGCGATGACCTTCGACGAGCAGGCGGCGGATTGGACGCTGCGCACCGAAGCCGGTGAGAGTGTCAGGGCCCCGCTCGTCGTCGCCGCGACCGGAATCTTGTCCGCGCCGCTGGAACCCGACATTCCCGGGATGGCCTCCTTCGCCGGAACGTCGTTGTTCACCAGCCGCTGGCCGAAGGACGGTGTCGACCTTGCCGGAAGGCGGGTCGGCGTCATCGGGACCGGCTCGACCGGTGTCCAGCTCATCCCGGTGGTTGCCCGAGAAGCCCAGCAGCTCTATGTGTTTCAGCGTTCTCCGGCCTACACCCTGCCGTGGCGGGTGCGGCGGTTCGAGCCCGGCGAGCTGGACGAACTGAAAGCGCACTACGGCGATATCCGAGCGGCGGGGCGGGCCCACCCGGTTGGCGCGGCGCGGCTGAGCGCCTTCTCGGTGCTGCTCGGGATGCTCGGCAAGCCGCCGTTGAAGTCGGCGTCACGCGAAGACCAACTGCGCGCCATCGAAGAGGACGGCGTGATGGGCGCGCTGAATTGGGGTGACATCTTCTTCGACATCGAGGCCAACCGGATGGCGGCAAGGTTGTATGGCGAGGCGGTAGCGCGGATCGTCGAGGATCCCGAAACGGCG
>DATDLZ010000176.1:0-12136 GCA_036519055.1 Mycobacterium sp. | reverse complement strand
CCGTCAACTGACCATCGAGGCGATCGTCGAGAACGAGGCCGTCAAGGCGAAGGTCTTCGCCGAACTCGACGAGGTCATCACCGACCCGGACGCCGTGCTCGCGTCCAACACCTCCAGCATCCCGATCATGAAAATCGCTGCAGCGACCAAGAATCCGGGCCGCGTTCTTGGTCTGCACTTCTTCAATCCGGTTCCGGTACTACCGCTGGTCGAGTTGATCAGCACGCTGGTCACCGCCGACGAGGCGGTGGCGCGCGTGGAACACTTCGCGAGCGAGGTGCTCGGCAAGAAGGTGGTGCGCTGCGGCGACCGCTCCGGCTTCGTCGTCAACGCGCTGCTGGTGCCCTACCTGCTGTCGGCCATCCGCATGGTCGAGTCGGGTGTCGCGTCGGTGGAAGACGTCGACACCGCCATCGTCGCCGGACTGTCGCATCCGATGGGTCCGTTGCGGCTTTCCGACCTCATCGGTCTCGACACCATGAAGTTGATCGCCGACGCGATGTACGACGAGCTCAAGGACGCGCACTACGCCCCGCCGCCGTTGCTGCAACGCATGGTCGAGGCCGGTCAGCTCGGCAAGAAGTCCGGCAAGGGTTTCTACTCTTACTAGCGCCATGACTCGGGGAGAAGGGACCGCGCGCGCCCGACGCGGAAGATACCTATGTCGGCATTAGACTTGCGTCAGCGGTTACTCTTGCTCCTCGGGGTGGGGCGTAATCTCAACCCCTGTGTCGAGCAGACCGGCGCAGTCCCTTTCAATAACTCATTCCGATTCAGGACCAACGGTGTCAGATACCTCTAGCGCAACCTCAAGTGCCCAATCCCAGTGGCTGTCCAAGTCCGCCTCGCAAACTCGCGGCTCGGACAAGAAGGAAGTCCAGTTCCATTACGACATCTCCAATGAGTTCTTCCGGCTCTGGCAGGACCCGTCCCAGACGTACAGCTGTGCCTACTTCGAGAAGGACGACTACACGCTCGAGCAGGCGCAGCGGGCCAAGGTCGACCTGTCGCTCGGCAAGCTCGGCCTGAAGCCCGGGATGACGCTGCTCGACATTGGCTGCGGGTGGGGTTCGACGATCATGCGGGCGGTGGAAAAGTACGACGTCAACGTCATCGGACTCACGCTGTCGGAAAACCAGAAGCAGCACATTGAGGATCACTGGTTCGCGAACTCGACCAGCAAACGCAACATGGAAGTCCGTCTGCAGCCGTGGGAAGACTTCGACGAGCCGGTCGACCGGGTGGTGTCAATTGGCGCTTTCGAACACTTCGGCTTCAACAAATACGACGACTACTTCAAAAAGACGCTCAATTTGATGCCCGATGACGGCGTGATGATGCTGCACACGATTATCATTCCGAGCGATGCGGAGATCAAAGAGCGGCAGCTGCCCTTGACGATGTCGCGGGTGCGGTTCATCAAATTCATCATGGACGAGATCTATCCCGGCGGTCGTCTGCCGCTGGCCGCGCAGGTCGAAGACAGTGCGACCAAGGCGGGGTACACGGTGACCAGGAAGCAGGCGCTGCGCCCGCATTACGCCCGCACCCTGGACACCTGGGCAAGCAATCTGGAATCGAAGAAGGACGAGGCCATCGCGATCACATCCGAGGAGATCTACGAGCGCTTCCTGAAATACTTGACCGGTTGTGCCGACCTGTTCCGCGAGGGCTACACCGACGTCGTTCAATTCACCTGCGAAAAAGCGCCCGCGTAGCCGGAATGACAAAAGTGCGTTATACAGATCCTTCGCAGCATCAGAACCTAGGGACCCGAAAACGGGTCACTTTGAAAGGCCAATCTCAGATGACGGACAGCGGGTCGGAGGCCTCGTCGAATTTGCGGCCCGCCTATGAGGACGTCCAGGCCCATTACGACACCTCCAACGAATTCTTCGGCCTGTTCCAAGACCCGACGCGCACGTACAGCTGCGCGTACTACGAGCGCGATGACATGACGCTGGAAGAGGCGCAGATCGCCAAGATCGACCTCGCACTCGGCAAGCTCGGCCTGCAGCCGGGCATGACGCTGCTCGACGTCGGCTGTGGTTGGGCGTCGGTGATGAAGCGCGCCGTCGAAAAGTACGACGTGAACGTGGTCGGGCTGACGTTGAGCAAGAACCAGCGCGCTTTGGGCCAGGAGATTCTCGATTCAGTCGACACCGATCGCTCGCGGCGAGTGCTGCTGCGCGGGTGGGAGGAGTTCGAGGAGCCCGTCGACCGCATCGTCAGCATCGAAGCGTTCGAGGCGTTCCCCAAATCGCGCTACAAGGCTTTCTTCGACCTGTGCTATCGCATCATGCCGAGCGACGGCCGAATGGTCTTGCAGACGATCATGGGGCACCCGCTCAAGCGCTGGCCGGAGATGGGCATCCCGATCACCATGAGCGATCTGAAGTTCATGAGGTTCATCGCGGCGGAGATCTTTCCCGGCGGCGCGGTGCCAAGCGACGACGATGTCATCGAATACTCGACTAACGCAGGGTTTTCGGTCGAGCGATCGCAGAAGATGACCGCCCACTACGTCCGGACACTCGATACCTGGTCGAAGGAACTGGAAGCCGCCCGCGAACAGGCCATCGCGGTGACCTCTGAGGCGGTCTACGACCGATACATGCGCTACCTGATCGGATGTTCGGACTTCTTCCAGCGCAACGTTTCCGAGGTCGGCCAGTTCACCCTGGTGAAGAGCTAGCGGAGCGGACTCGTCCCAGCACTACCTCGACATCTGCCAATACACGTGCGAGAAGGCGCCCAGGTAGCCGAGTAAATCGGACTGGAGCAGCGCGGCGATCGCCAGGCCCAGCACCAGCAAGGCGCCTGCTTGGCGCACGTGCACCCAGGCCAACGCCGCGTACCACAGCGGCCACACCGGGAAGTTGGCCGGCGGCTCATCAGGCGGCGGCCGGCGGAAGTACGGCCACACCTTGACCAGCCGCGGCAGCGCCAGCACGACAATCAGGGCGGGCCATGGCATCGCCTTGGCCAGCACCGCGGCCACCACCAGTAGGTAGAAGCCGACCATCATCGCCAGCGTCACGGCGCGCGCCCGCGCCTCGCCGAAAATCACCGGCAGCGTGTGGATGCCCAGCGGCTCGTCGTACGGGATCTTGTCAATGTGCTTGCCCATCAACACCGTCGTGCAGAGCAGTCCGTAAGGCAGCGACGCCAGCAGCACGTTCCAGCCGACATGGCCGACCGCCGAGTAGTAGGTGCCGCAGACCATCAGCGGGCCCCACACCACAAAGACATCCGGTTCACCGAGGCCGCGCTTCTTCAGCCGTACCGGCGGCGCCGTGTAGGCGACGCTGAGGATGAAGCCGGACAGGGCGAACGCGACCACAGGCCAGCCGCGAGCCCAGGTCAGCACGATCAGGATCGCCAGGTCGGCCAGGTTCACCAGACCGATAGCGACCAACAGAGTGTGGCGGCTGACCAAACCCGACAGCACCGGATGCGGGGCGTAGAGGGCGCGCGGATAGGTGTTGCTGTCGAGACCGGTCTGAGTGTCGAACAGATCGTTCATGAGGTTATTGACGGTGTGCGCCAACAAGATTCCGATGATCGCGAGAGTGAGCCAGCGCCAATCCAATCCGGGCTGCCCGAGCGCCAGCAGCGCGGCAACCAATCCGGCGAACAACGTCATCGGCAGCACCGCCGCGCGGGTGATGACGAGCCACCGGGTGACGGCGTCGACCGACCCGTCCGGCGGCGGATTGGTGGTGCGCAGGGCATAGGCCCATGAGCTGAGGCGAGACCGCGTCGTTGCGTTGCTCATGGGCGCCAACGTAGTCCGCTAATCAGTCAGCGGCGGCACTATCGGTGAGGGATGCGGTTGGCCGCGGAACTTCTCCAGCGAGCCGGCGACCTCGGCGATCCCGCACAGCGCACTCCAGCTCAGCATGGTCAGGTAGTCGATCAGCTCGTCGGCGCTCATCCGTGGGTCCAGCAGCCAGGAGTGCGTGGCCAGCTGGACGCCGCCGACGATCATGTAGGCCCACGGCTCCACACCGCCGAGATCCATCCCCTCCGGTCGCATGCGTCGGCGCAGCATCACCGCCAGCATGCGGGCGATGATGCGCTCGGAATCGGCGACGACCTTGTTCTTGCCGGCGGAGTTGTTGGCCATCACGAACCGGTACGGCTCCGGTTCGTTCGCGACGGTGTCGACGTATACCCGGATGACTTCGCGGGTCAGCTCGAAGCCGTCCAGGTTCGACGACAGCGCCGAGGCCATGTTGGGGATCAGCGTGATCTGCGCGAACCGCATCATCACGGCGGTGGTCAGGTCGTTCTTGTCGACGAAGTAGCGGTAGAGCACGGTCTTGGAGACGCCGATCTCACCGGCGATCTCGTCCATGCTGACGTACTGGCCGCGGCGCCGGATCGCTTCGATCGTCCCGTCGATCAACTCGTTGCGGCGTTCCACCTTGTGTTGGTGCCACCGTCGCTTCCGGCCATCGGTTTTTGCTGTCCCGGCCGGGATGTGTTGTGCCACTGTTGCCGGTTCCTATTCAGTCGTTACACTCGATAGTACGGCTAATTTTTGAGGATTTCTCGCCTGGACCTCAGATAACAGCGTTGTGGCCGCGGGGCGGTAACTGTTACCTCGAAAACTGGCCGATCTTGCGCAGGTCCGGCGACCGGTGTCGCCACCGAGCAGCCACTTCGGTAGCGGATGATGGAGGGGTGGCAGTCGGACTGAACGGGGGACCCACTCCGGGACCCAAGCACCGGGCCGATCCGCAGCGCCCGCCGACGGCGCTGACGGACCCGGGCAGCCTGCCGTCCGGCGCGCAGACCAAACCCGCATCCTTGGCGGAGTCATTCGCCGGGGCGGACCCCCAAGCCGATGCCGAGCGCCGGCAGGGACTGCGGCGGATGAAGGTCGTGGCGTTGAGCTTTCTGATCGGCGCCACCGGGGTGTTCCTCGGTTGCCGGTGGGCCCAGGCCGCCGGCTTCACCGACGCCTGGGTCGGCTACGTGGGAGCCGCCGGGGAGGCCGGCATGGTCGGTGCGCTCGCGGACTGGTTCGCGGTGACCGCCTTGTTCAAGCACCCGTTGGGCATCCCGATCCCGCACACCGCGATCATCAAGCGCAAGAAGGACCAGCTTGGCGAGGGCCTCGGCACCTTCGTGCGGGAGAACTTCCTGTCGCCGGAGGTGGTGGGCACCAAGATCCGCGACGCGCAGATCCCGAGCCGGCTGGGCAAGTGGCTCTCGGAAACCTCGCACGCCGAGCGGGTAGCCGCCGAGTCGGCCACCGTACTGCGGGTTGTGGTGGAACTGCTGCGCGACGACGACGTCCAGCACGTGATCGACCGGATGATCGTGCGGCGCATCGCCGAGCCGCAGTGGGGTCCGCCGGTGGGGCGGGTGCTGTCCACGCTGCTTGCCGAGAACCGGCAGGAGGCCCTGATTCAACTGCTGGCCGACCGGGCCTTCCAGTGGTCGCTGAACGCCGGAGAGGTGATCCAGCGGGTGATCGAGCGCGATTCGCCGACCTGGTCGCCGCGATTCATCGACCATCTCGTCGGCGACCGCATCCACCGCGAGCTGATGGACTTCACCGACAAGGTTCGCCGCAATCCGGAACACGAGCTGCGACGGTCGGCGACCCGTTTCCTCTTCGAGTTCGCCGACGATCTGCAGCACGACGACGCGACCATCGCGCGGGCCGAGGCGGTCAAAGAACAGCTGATGTCGCGCGAGGAAGTCACCAACGCGGCGGCGACGGCCTGGACGACGCTCAAACGGCTGGTGCTCGAAGGGGTCGACGACCCGTCCAGCGCACTGCGCACTCGCATCACCGACGCGGTGGTGAGCATCGGCGAATCGCTACGAGACGACGCGGAATTACGGGACAAAGTCGATAACTGGATCGTGCGCGGGGCCGAGCATCTGGTCGGCCAATATGGGGTAGAGATCACAGCGATTATTACCGACACGATCGAGCGTTGGGACGCCGAGGAGGCCAGCCGGCGCATCGAGCTGCATGTGGGCCGTGACCTGCAGTTCATCCGCATCAACGGCACTGTGGTGGGCTCGCTGGCCGGTCTGATTATCTACGGACTGGCGCAGCTGCTGTTCTAGGAGTGCTTGCAAAAGTTCTGAGCCGTGCTAACAGTGCTTGCAAAAGCTAGCACTAGTTAGCTACCGTAAGCGCGTTCGCATCGACCAGCCAACGCGAGGAGTCGCCATGACGCAAGAGGAAAACCTTGCGGCTGTGGTGTCCACCGCTGCGTCGGATATCGGCAGCTTCATCAAAGCGCAGCGTGAGGCGGCTCAGGTATCGGTGCGACAGCTGGCGGAAAAAGCCGGTGTCAGCAATCCGTATCTCAGCCAGATCGAGCGCGGATTGCGTAAGCCGTCGGCGGGTGTTCTCAACCAACTCGCCAAGGCGCTGCGGGTCTCTGCCGAGGTTCTCTACATCCAGGCCGGGATGCTCGAGCCCGGCCCGAAAAACGAGGTCCGCGACGCGATCGTCACCGACACGACGATCACCGAGGGGCAGAAGCAGGTTCTGCTGGATATCTATACGTCCTTCGTGCAGCAAAACGACGCTGCCCGGGAGGAGACCACCTCTGCATAAACCCGGAAACCCAACGCTAATCGACTGACGCACAACGAGAATGACGAAAGGAAACACAATGGCGGACAACACCAACCCGTCCATCGAAGACCTGAAGGCCCCGCTGCTCGCCGCACTGGGCGCCGCTGACCTGGCCCTGGCCACGGTCAACGACCTGCTCGGCGAGATTCGTGACCGCGCCGAGGAGACTCGCACCGACACCCGCAGCCGGGTCGAGGAGAGCCGTGCTCGCCTGACCAAGCTGCAGGAGGACCTGCCCGAGCAGCTGCGTGACCTGCGCGAACGCTTCACCTCCGAGGAGCTGCGTTCCGCCGCGGAAGGCTACGTCGAGGCCGCGACCTCTCGGTACAACGAGCTGGTCGAGCGCGGTGAGGCCGCTCTCGAGCGGCTGCGCAGCCAGGCCAGCTTGGACGACGCCTCGGCGCGTGCACGGGAGAGCGTCGACCAGGCTGTCGAGCTGACCCAGGAGGCGCTGGGCACCGTTGCATCGCAGACCCGCGCGGTCGGCGAGCGTGCCGCCAAGCTGGTCGGCATCGAGCTGCCGAAGAAGGCCGACGCGGCCGCCAAGAAGGCTCAGAAGGCTGTCGGCAAGAAGGCCCCGGCCAAGAAGGCGCCCGCCAAGAAGGCTCCGGCCAAGAAGGCTGCGGCCAAGAAGGTCACCCAGAAGTAATCCGGCGGTCCGCGTTGCCCGCTCGGGTGGCGCGGACCGACCAACCACTCGACTCCGAGTCGCCCGTAAGGGTGACTCGGAGTCGACGTTTCTGGCGCCTCCCGCTTACGCTTACTGGGTGAGCCTTGTGAATAGCGTCATTGCGTATCTGGGAATTGCGGCGGCATTGACGGCGCTGTACGCGTTCGTGCACGCGGCGATGCAACGGCCCGACGCCTACACGGCGGCCAACAAGATGACCAAGCCGGTATGGCTGTTGATCCTGGGGGGCGCTACTGCGCTTACTTTCCTGCTGACGGCCGGAGCCTCGGTCATGGGCCCAGTAATCGGCGCCTGCGCAGCCGGTGTCTACCTAATCGATGTGCGCCCCAAACTTCTTGAGATTCAGGGTAAGTCGCGATAGCGGTATGCGAGTTCTGACCCTCGCGGCGACCGCGATCGGCGTGTTGTCGGGCGTCGCTCCGGCCTCCGCTGAACCGGGTCCCAGCGCGCTGGCTTACCCGCCGCCGTACGTCGACCGCACCGAGTGGACGCAGTGGAATCAGCTGCCCAGTCTGCGGGTCTATCCGACGCGGTCTGGGCGCGATGCGGCGCGCCAGCTCGGATCGTCGACTCCGGCGGCCGACGAGGCGTGGGCCGAGGTGCTGGCGCTGGCCCCGAACGCCGGCACGCCTGGCATGCGTCAGCAATTCCAATGCCACTGGGAACTGGCCGAGGTTGTACAGCCCGGCAAGGTCAGCTGGAACCTGGAGCCGTGGCGCCCGGTCGTCGACGACCCGACAATGGTGAGCTCAGGCTGCAATCCCGGCGGCGGGCGAGAGCCGTTCTGATGCTCGGCCGATGGACCCGCGAGCAGGTGGCCGCTCTCGTCGACCACACCCTGCTCAAGCCGGAGGCCACCGCCGCTGAAGTGGCCGCGGTCGCCGACGAAGCCGCGGCGCTGGGCGTCTGCGCGGTCTGCGTCTCGCCGTCGATGGTGCCCAACGCAACCCATGCGGGGGTGTTGGTCGCGGCGGTCGCGGGTTTCCCGTCGGGCAAGCACCTATCTGAGCTGAAGGCGCGAGAAGCCGCACAGGCCATCGCATCCGGCGCCGGCGAGATCGACATGGTCATCGACGTCGGGTCGGCAGTCGCCGGCGACATCGACGCCGTGCGGTCGGACATCGCGGCGGTACGCGCCGCAGTGCCCGGCGCCGTGCTCAAGGTGATCGTCGAGTCGGCTGCGCTGTTGACGCTGGCCGACGCGCGCACCCTGACCGCGGTCTGCCGTGCCGCCGAAGACGCCGGCGCGGATTTCGTGAAGACCTCCACGGGTTTTCATCCCGCCGGCGGCGCGTCGGTGGCCGCCGTGGAGTTGATGGCCGACGCCGTCGGCGGACGGTTGGGAGTCAAAGCCAGCGGCGGCATTCGCACCGCCGACGCCGCTGTGGCGATGCTCGACGCGGGCGCCACCCGGCTGGGGCTGTCGGGCACCCGCGCTGTGCTGGACGGCCTCGGCTAGAGGTCGGCCAGGCAGGGATCAGTGCTGCCGCCGGCCGGGATGGTCGCGTTGCTGCTGGAGAACGTGGCCTCCACCCCGCTGTCGGTGACCTTGATGCTGTCGGCGTGCAGACCCAGCGGGTAATTCTTGGTGGCCTTGGCCATCAGGTCGTCCAGGTATTTCTGCGCCGTGGCTGTCGACACCTTGGCGCCGAGCGCGCTCACGTCGACCACCTGAAGCGACAGCCCGTTGTTGACGATCTGCGGCTTGACGGTGGCACTGTCCAGCAGGCCTTTCATCTGGATGGTCCCGTCGCCCGGGTTGGTGGTGACACCACTGCTGACGAAAGCGCCGAGCACCGGAACGGCGTTCTGGATCGACTGTTTGATGCCATCCGATGACCAGGTGACCGTCCCGTTGATCGACCCGATCGTGCCCTGAGAGTTGTTGCTGTTGTTCAACTTGATGTCGCGGATGTCGAAGCTGACCTTCATGCCTTTGGCCTGGCGCACCTGGTTGCCGGCCGTCTGCACCGAGATGTCGCTGTAGTCCTTGGTGAGGTACTGCCACAACACCGGTGGAGCAGGGGAGAACGACACGTTCGAGCTGTCCTGCACCTCGCACTGCACCGCGTTCGCCACCTTGGTGCTGGCGACGTGGCGGGCGTACAACTCACCGCCAATCGGTATCGCGATGACCACCAGCGCCACGATCAACAGGATCAACAGCAGCGACGTCCGATTGGCGAAAAACTTACGTCCGCCCGACTCCTTCGCTTCCGCGGGCGGAGGCGGCGGCGTGGGTATGGATATCCGGGTCGTCAGGCTTTCGTGCGGCTGGGCCGGGGGACCCGGCTGCTGCGGCCGCGGGTTGGGCGGCAGGCCGGCCTGCTGCGGTTGGCGCGGCGGCGGGGGCGGTTGCTGCGGCGGCCGGCCCGGCGGACGCCCGGGCTGCTGTGGACGCGGCACGTCGCGACCGGACGGTGGCTGCGGGCGCCCCGGCTGGGGGATGTGGCGCGTCGGTGACTCTGACGGCGGCGGAGGCTGACGGCGCGGGAAGAAGCCGCGATTGGGTGGTCCGGGCGGCTTCGGCGGGCGGCCTCGTTCCGGCGGATCGCCGCTACCGGGGCCTGGTGGTGGATTCGTCATCGGCGGCCTGCGCTAGACATGGGCGAAGCAGGGGTCGTTCTGGGCGGCCGGTATCGATGCGTTCTGCGTCGAAAAGTGGGCAGCCACACCGTCATTGGTGACCTGCACGCTGTCGGCCTTGATGCCCAGCGGATATTGCTTGAGCAGCGCCGCGGTGAACGTGTTCAGCGCGGTCTGCGCGGTCTCGTGGGGGATGAGGACGCCGAGCGCGTTGACCTTGTAGACCTGCAGCGTCAGCTGGCCGTCGGAAACCTGCGGCTTCACGGTGACGCCGCCGAGGCCCATCGCCCCGGTGAGCTCGATGGTGCCGGCAGCGGGGTCGGTGCTGACGCTGTTGACCAGGCCGCCGATGAACGGCAAGGAATTCTGAATGGTCTCCTGGATGCCGTCCGACGTCCAGGTGATGTTGGCGTCCAGCTTGCCGATGGTCCCCTTGGAATCGGCGTTGCCGTGCAGATCGACGTCGTCGATCTCGATGTCGGCCTTCATGCCCTTGGCGTTGCGGATGTTGTGGCCGGCGGTGTGGATCGTGATGCCCTTATAGTGACCGGCCAAGTGCTGCAACAGGAATGGGCTCGAGCCGAACGACGCGGTGGCGCCGTCCTGGATGACGCACTGGGTCGCTGTGGCCACGATGTCGTTGGCGCGGTGGCGGGCATAGAGTTCGCCGCCGACCAGACCGGCGATACTCAGAGCGGCGACGATGACCAGCACCAGGATGATCGACACGGGGTCGCCGCGGAAGCGGAAGCGGCGTTTGGCTGTCACGGGCTCCGCGGCGTCCTGCAACGGCGGCTGGTGCTCAAACGGCGCGGTGGCCGGATATTCCTGGGCGGGCGGCGGAGGCGGCGGATAAGTCGGCGGAGCTGGCGGCTGATACGGGTGGCCGGCCTGCGCCGTCGGCTGGGTGGGCGAATTCTGATCGCCCGGACGCGCCCACATCGAGGACGGGTCCTGGTGGGGCGGTCCCTGCGGATTCGTCACCTGGGCGATTCTGCCTTATCCGGATTAGCGAACGCTGAGTAGTTGCGTAGCACCGCAATAGTCTCGCGGGCCTTCGCCACCCGCTCGAGGGCGACGTCGGCGACCAGTAGTTGCGGGTCGGCGCCCGCTGCGGCCACCACGTCGCCGAACGGCGAAACCACCAGGCTGCCGCCCACCCCGGTGGGGGCGCTGGAGGCCAGCGGCTCGCCGGGGTCGGCCTGCCCGGCCGCGACGATGTAGCTGGTCGAATCCAGCGCCCGGGCACGGGCCAGCAACGTCCACTGCTCGAGCTTTCCGGGGCCGGCGGCCCACGACGCGCTGACCACGACCAGCTGAGCCCCGCGGCGGGCCAGCGTGCTGAACAGTTCGGGAAAGCGGAGGTCGTAGCAGGTGGTCAGCCCTACCCCGACACCGTCGACGTCGACCACGACCGGCTCGCGCCCAGGTGCGACCGTGGTCGACTCGGTGAACCCGAAGGCGTCGTAGAGGTGGATCTTGTCGTAGTGGGCGTCGATGCCGGAGCCCGCGGGACCCACGGCCAACAGCGTGTTGTGGACCCGGCCGTCGTCGGCGGGGGTGAACATGCCCACCACCACCGTGATACCGGCATCGGCGGCGATCCGGCGCACTCCGTCAGCCCATGGTCCGTCGACCGGCTCGGCGATCGGGGCCAGCGGAACCCCGAAGCGGCACATGGTCGCTTCCGGGAACACCACGAGCGACGCGCCGGATTCGGCCGCCCGCCCGGTGTAGTCCCGCACCAGCTGCAGGTTGTCGGCCGGGTCGGTGCCACTGAGAATCTGTGCCACCGCAATCCGCATGCCTGCCAGCCTAGGGGCGATCGCAAGCGCGGCGAAGCCGGGCGCAGCGGGTCGCCCCTGACGGCCTAGGGGCGATCGCAAGCGCGGCGAAGCCGGGCGCAAACTCCGGAATGCCACCGCCGCGACAATGCAGCCGGCGATGGCATCCCCGATCGGAGCACGACGCCCGGCCGATCGGGCGGGTCGCCGCGGATGCCAGAATTGCCCGATGATCGAGTTCACTCTCACCCGAACCACGACGGCGCCGATCGAGAAAGTGTTCGACGCCCTCACCAACCACCGTGGCATCGCGGACTACATGGCCTTGGTCCGTCGCAGCACGCTGGATCGCGAGGGCACTCCCGCACCGAACGGTGTCGGCGCGGTCCGACGCCTCGAGGCGCTCGGACCCGCGATCGTCGAGGAGATCATCTCCTACCAGCGACCCTCCGGGTACGCATA